>CAYZAE010000284.1:0-6346 GCA_964476125.1 uncultured Verrucomicrobiota bacterium
GAAGTGCTCGACGGAGCCCGGGGAAAGCTCCAGTTCGGGTCCCGGGCCGGTATTTTGCGCGGAGACCGGCAACCTCACCCCCGCGAGCGGGCCGCCGGTTTCGTATTCCTCCCCGAGGCAGGGGGGGAGGCCAAGGAGAGCCAGGACGGGGAGAGCGAGCAGGATGCGGAGCCGGGGGAATGAGGCGGGCATGGGGAAGATTGTGCGGAAGGGGCGGAGCCCGGCGAGGGAAACCGTGTGGGCAAACGTTTTGGCCGCCTGCGGCTCCCGGCTCAGGCAAAGCGCCATGCTGCGGGCGGGTTCTCCGACCAGGTGACCCTGGCGTGGTAGATGCCGCTGCAGGCTTTTTCCTCGGCGTTGATCACCGCCTTCGTGTTCGCAGTGAAGTTGACGCTCTTGGTGCGGACGCGGTGGAGCACGTGCTGGACCCTGCCTCCCATGTGGGGAAGCAGCTTGCCCATGTCCACGCGCGGGACGCTTTCCTTCCGTATCGGGAGCCCCGCCGCCACGCTGTCGAACACCACGCGGCGGTTGATGGCCCTGAAGCCGTTCGTGACCTCCACGTCCCAGAGATAGAGCGGGTCGCGGGCGTTGTGGTGGGGGGAGGCGGAGGGGTCTCCCGTGATCAGCCGCAGGGTCCCGTCGGGACCGGTGAACACGCAGAGCGGGGACTTGGGCGCGAGGTCACCCGCGACCGGCTCGGGCAGGGCATGGAAGGGATCGGCGGCGCGCATCCAGCGGATTGCGCCTACGCCCTCGTCGGAGCGCGCGGCAACGACCCACGAGTCCCCGGAGCGTGCGAGGCTGGCCTCGGACAGCTTCATCGAGGCGTTGCCGACCAGCGGGCCGGTCTCCACCCATTCGTAGAGGCCGACCTTCGGGTTGAAACGGTACTTGAGCGGGGCGATCCGTCCGCCATCGAAGTGGTTCACGTCCGCCCATTCGGTGGCGTCCGCGTTGAAGGGTACGGCGGGGACGAAGGTCTGGTTCATCCAGGCGACCTCCCGCGGGCAGAACCGTTCTCCGTTTTCGAATCCCGTCTGCCGAAGCGGCGAAGCCGGGCGCAGGATCTCGAGGTCGTCGTCGGCGTCGTTGAGGCGGCACTGCAGCCATTCGACGCCCTGGCCGGTTCGTGAGAGTTTCACGCCGCGGGGGTGTTCCAGGCGCCCGCCAGGCTGGATCTGCTTGCCGATGACGCGCCACTTGATGGCAAAGACATTGGCGTGGGGCGCGGGTCGGCCGCCGATCAGGGCGCCCTTCGGCACGCCGAAGGCGATGGGGTGGCCATGCTCCTTGTGGAATCGTTCGCCCCGCCCGAGTGGGTCCCAATCGAAAATGGAACGGGCGATCCAGCCCTCGCGGAGGATGGGCCCGTCCGGGGTATCCTTCCGCACCTGGTAGATGATGCTGCGCTCGTCGTCGACGCCCTGCCAGCCACGGGTGGAGCAAACGATGAGCCATCGGTCGCGGCTTAGCGGGATGCCGTTCGCGTGGGCCGGGAAGATATCGTCGGTGCGGCGTTCGCCCTCGAGGTTCGGCTCACGGAAGAGCATGCCCTGGGATTGGATGGATTCGATCATAGGATCATGCGTCGAAGGACCATGCCGCCGGCCGCGGCTCCGTGTACACGATTTTCGCGTAGTACACGCCCACCGTCTGTTTCTCGACAGGGCTGGCAAGGACCCTGCGGACGACCGGCTCGGCGCCTTCCGGAATCGACCGGTCCACGGTGCTCGTGCGCAGGCGGTGGGCGAGAATCTGAACCTTCCCGCCCGCGTGGGGGAGGAGCTTGGCCATGTCCACGCCGGGGTTGCACTCGGGGCTCATCGGGAGGCGGGCGTCGAACGTGTCGAAGATCACCCGCGGGCGGGAGAGGGTGAAGGTGTCGGGGTCCACGTCCCAGCAGCGAAGCGGGTTGCGGTTTCCACGTGGCGGTGCGGAGAGGGAGTGGTCGTTGGCGAAGAGGCGGATCATGCCGTCGGCGCAGAGGAAGGCGGGAAGTGGGGTGTCGGAGTGCGGGACCGGCGAGCGGACAGGGGACGGGAGGTGCGCGAAGGGATCCGGCGTGCGGATCCATGCGCTTCCCATTTCCCGTCTCTTCTTCCGGCAGCGGAGGGCGACGATCCAGTCGTCGTCCGCGAGGCGGATGAGGCTGCATTCGAAATACCCCTGTTCGGGTCCCCCGATGAACGGGCCGGTTTCCACCCACTCGTAGCGGTGACGAGCCGCATGGTAGCGGTAGCGGAGGGCGGCGGAGCGCCAGCCCTCGAAGTGGTTCACGTCGGCCCACTCACTGGCGTCGGCATTTGCAGGCACCGCGGGCATGAAGGTCTGGTTCATCCAGAGCGGACACGGGGCATTTTTCGGGGCGCAGAAGGCGGGTCCCTCCTCGAAGCCTTTCTGTCGCAGGCGAGAGATCGGTTCAAGGATTTCGAGGTCATCCTCGCGGTCGTTCAGGCGAAACTGGAGCCACTCGGCGCCCGCGGTCGGATTGGACTCCGTGTAGCGGAGGCGTTCCATCGGGATGCCCAGCACGCGCCACTTGGCGACGAAAAGGTTGGCGTGGGGTGGCACGCTCCCACGGAGGTGCGCACCCTTGGGCACGCCGAAGACGACCGGGTGCCCATGCTGCTTGAAGCAGGGCACGGTCGAGCCCGGAGGGACCCATCCTTCGCGGGCGAGGCTGAAGGCGCCTTCGCGGATGACCGGGCCGTCGGGGGCGCCATCGCGGATCTGCCAGAGGGCGCTGCGGTCGTCGTCCATGAAACGGTAGCCGCGGGTGGCGAAGACGATCAGCCAGCGGTTTCGGCTGAGTTGGACGCCGTTTGGGTGCGCGGGGAAGACGTCGTCCGCCTTGCGCTCCCCGGGGAGCGAGGTGTCAGCCACGAGCGGCCCCATGGGTTCAATGTGGTCGATCATGGGGGAATCAGTGTCGTCAAGCCGCAGGGTAACGGCAAGGCCCGGTCAGTGGGAAACTGAGTTGGCCGGGGGAAGGACGGTGAGCAGTGAGCCCCGAAACACTTCGGGGCGCTGCGGCCACCCCAGGCCGCGACGCAGTGAGCGGGGAGCGGCGAGCAGGAAGCAGGGGGCGGTGAGCGGGTGGGATGCCATCGGCGATTCTGGGATGTAGGAGTCCGCCTGAGGCGGACCAACGGCGACCGGGGAGGGTGTGGGCTTTCGTTCGTTTGACCGCGATGGTAGGGTCATCCGATGGAACAGTTGCCCGAGCGTCGGCCGCTGGCGGCCCAACTTGCTGATCTCATCCAGCGTGCGATCCGCGCGGGGGAATGGAAGGGATTTCTTCCCGGACAGCGCGCATTGAGCGAGCGCTTCCGCGTGAGCCGCCCGACCGTGGGGCTCGCGATCGCCCAACTCCGCCGGCGAGGGGTGGTCCAGGTCTCGGGAGGGAGGCGCACGCGGATCGCCGGGCTCGGGCGCCCCCCTTCCCGAACCCCCCCCTCGAGGATCATCCGGATCGTTTCTTCCCTCCCGCTCGACAACGTCTCCTACCTCGCGCTCTACAGCTTTTGCGAGCTGGAGCGCGGAGTTGCCGACGCGGGATATCGCCTTGAAATCCATGCGCGGCCCAACCTCCGCCAAGGGAAGCCCGACCGGACCCTGGCCCGCCTCGCCTCTCTCTCGGACGCGGCCTGCTGGGTGCTCCACTCCCCCACGCCTGCGGTCCAGCGGTGGTTCCGCGACCACCGCCTGCCTGCGGTGATCACTTCAACCGCGGCCGAGGGGATGGAGCTTTCCTCCGTGGATTTCGACTATCGCGCGCTGGGGCGCCACGCGGCGGGGGAAATCCTCACGCGAGGGCATCGCCGCGTGGGTTTGATCGTCAGCAAGTTCCAGAAGGCGGGCGATCTTCTCCTCGAGAACACCCTGCGTGAGAGCCTGGAGGCCCGCCACTCGAAGGGCGCCCACCTGGGGGTTGCCCTGTCGGACATCACGCCAGAGGGATGTTCCGCGGCCCTGTCGAAGTTGCTTGCCTCTCCCTCGCGTCCCACGGCCCTGGTCGTCTGCGGGACGGCGACTGCGTTCATGGTGATGAGCCTGCTCGCGAAACGGGGAATCGCCGTGCCCGGGGAGGTTTCGGTGATTTCCACGCTCGACGAGCCCCTCCTCGCCTACCAGGCGCTCGAAGTGGCGCATTACCATGCGAACATGAAGTCATTCGCTCGGGAACTCCTCCGCCTCGTCCTTGAGGTGGCTGGGGGAGACATGGTCCGTCCCCGTCAGGTGAGATTGATCCCCGAATTCGTCAAGGGGAGCACATTGGGGAGGGCGCCGGGGAAGTGAGCGGGGAGCGGGGAGCGGGGAGCGGTGAGCAGGCTTGGGTTGTAAAAATATCTTGATTATTTGACATAAAACCGTATTTTTCGGATGTAAAAGAGCGGAGAGCCGTAGAGGAAACGACGTTCTCACGACCAAACCCACAAAATGCCGTGGACCCGCACGAAATCTTCTTCTCCACTTCGGCCACTCAAGATCGCACCTTTTACGCGGTTAAGAAAGGCCGTGCCCGTCGAATCGTCGCCAATCTCTACACGGGGAACATGGTGGATGATCTGGAGGCGATCATTAAGCGCAACCTCTGGCAGATTGTCGCTGGGTTCTGTCCTGATGGTTTGTTAAGCGACCGTACCGCGCTGGAGAACAACGCTTCCGCTCACGGAGCCATCTACCTCATTTCGCGGAGGGTCCGGCCGGTGAGCCTGCCGGGATTCAAGATCATGTCGCGGAGCGGGCATGGTGCCTTGGCGAGTGACCGTCCATTCGTTCATGGCCTGCACCTCTGTTCGCAACCACGAGCGATCCTGGAGAACATGCGCCCATCACGGCGATCGGGCGGACTGGAACCGCGCACTTTGTCGAGGGAGGAAATGGAGTTGTGGATGGACCGGCTGCTGCGGATGTCGGATGGAGACGGTACGCTGAACCGTTTACGGGACGAGGCACGGGAAATCGCGAGCACGCTGGGCATGAAGAAGGAGTTTGCCCAACTTGATCAGTTGGTCGGGGCGTTGCTTGGCACACGCAAGGTCAAGGCTCGGTCCGAGGTCTTGCGCCGCCGCGCGGCAGGGCGGGCTTATGACCCCGACCGCCTGCCGCTTTTCGAAGCGCTCCAGCGAGGTCTTGCGGCCACCGCGCCCGTGATCCGCAAAGATGAGCGGCCTGCCGCCCAGCGGCGATTTCTTCCGTTCTTCGAAGCGTACTTTTCCAACTACATCGAGGGGACGCGGTTTGAGGTCCAGGAGGCCCGCGAGATCATCTACTCCCAGAAGATCGTAAATCGGCCCCAGGACGCCCACGACATCATGGCAACCTTCCGGATTGTTTCCGATGGCCGCGAGATGTCACGGGTTCCGGCCACCGAGGACGGGTTGTTTACTCTCCTGAAGGAACGTCACGCAATCCTCATGGGCGGACGGCCGGATCTGCGCCCTGGAGAGTTTAAGAGGGAGCGCAATCAGGCGGGCGCCACGATGTTCGTCGCGCCGGACCTGGTGGTGGGTACCCTTTCCAAGGGGGATGAGTTCTCCCGCCTTCTGCCGACCGCGTTCCAACGGGCGGTTTTCATCGCCTTCCTTGTTACGGAGGTCCACCCCTTCGCGGATGGGAATGGTCGAATCGCGCGGGTGATGATGAACGCGGAACTTCATCAGGCAGGCGAACACCGGATCATCATTCCCACGGGCCTCCGCAACGAGTACGTGGCAGCGCTCAAGGGATTGTCGCACCACGCCAACCCGGAGGCGTTCATCCAGGTGATGAGCTTTGCCCAACAGTACACCTCGCTGGTGGATCATGAGAGTTTTGAAGCGGCTCGTGAAACGTATCGCAGAACCCATGCATTTGTAGAAGTGGCGAACGGACCGAGGTTGACCTTGCCAACCTACCGGACGCTTTCGCATGCGCATCAAGCTAAGACATCGGATTCGGATTTACCCACGAAGGAGTCCGAGGTTCCGAGCGGAGAGGGAGGGAACTCCGACATTCGTCGCGAGCGCGCGGCGCGGACGGAGGACGGAGGAGTTCTCGCGCAAAGCCGCAAAGTCGCAAAGGGAGAAGGATGAACTGAATTTTGACAGGATTTACAGGATTACCGGGATTAAGAGGGAATCAGATTGAGGCAACCCCGAGCCTTTCCCCGGAAAGCGCCGCGCGCTTTCGGGGAAAGGCGCTCAGGTTCTGCAATCCTGTCAAAAAATCCGACTCCCCGTCATCTCCCTTGCTTGGAGTTCCCGATCCGCCTCACGGCGAAGGCAGGCCGAACCCCGAAAGCTTTCGCATAGGCGTCAAGCTAACGGGCATGGTTCCCGCGCTTGATGGGCGGAACCGA
>CAYZAE010000285.1:0-4397 GCA_964476125.1 uncultured Verrucomicrobiota bacterium
CGGCCCGTCTCGAATCCCCCGGGGACGGACGTGAGGCGGGATCGGGTTCTTATGCAGTTGAAGTGGATCGATCGCAGTTCAAACGCTCCGATTCTGACCGGCATACACCGTGTCTCAACTGGCCTCCGACGATGGATTGAGGGCGGTGGTTTTGGGTGTCGGATCGAACTGCCCCTGGATGATCGTTTTCTCGCGCATGGCCCGGCGCTCGTACTCCTCCAGGGAGGGGAGGTTGACTTGGGCTTTCTTTGAGTAGGCGCGATGGACAGCTTTCGATCCGTGGCCGAGGGATTCCTGGGCGAATCGCTCCGGCATCCCGGCGATTCGGGCGCGCTCTGCCCACGCGTATCGATACGAGTGAAGGGAGATGCCCTTGATGCCGAGTCCGCGGATGCGCCGGCCCGACAATAGACGCGGGCGAGCTGGAGGCTGAAGGCGGGGGCCTGTTCGCTTTCGTTGCGGGCGGCGACGAGGCGGTGGGCTTCGGTTTTGTCGCGGGTGCGGAGGGATTCCTGTTTTCCGGTGGTGAGGTCCTGGCAGTAAAAAATGCCCCATCCCCTGCGGAAGACGCGGTAACGTTGGCTCATGGGTCGGTTCATGCTGGGTGAGCATGGCTGACCCGAATCCGACTGGTGGGCGAGCAAGACTGCACCACAGCTCCGTGTTCCCCGGCTTCCGGCGACCTAAAAAAACGACGTTATGGAGCCATCGGGGCAGGATGTTGCATGCAGGGGGCGATGCGCGGTTGATGGCTATCGTCTGCGCGAGGGAGGATTGGTTGCGCGGCGGGCGACCTTCGCATCAACAGCTCCTCGACAAACCGAGGCGTCGGCGCGATTGCCCAGCCTCCAGCCCCTGTGCTACGACTTGTCCGTTAAGAGAGGCAACGCACGATCCCGATTATGTCCGTCACCGTCACCATCGACCTGCCGCCGGAACTGGAGCGGGTCTTCGCCCGCTCAGGCGTCGACCTCGGCAGGACGGCGAAGGAGGCTCTTGCGGTCGCACTTTTTCGCGAACGCAAACTTTCGCACGCGGAAGTGGGGGCTGCGCTCGGTTTGGACCGCTTCGAGACGGATGCTCTCCTGAAGCGCCATCAGGTTTTTGTAGGAGGGTTGACCCTCGCAGATCTCGAACTCGACCGAAAAACCCTCGAAGAGGTTCTGGGACCTGTGCGGCGATGATCGTCGTCGCGGACACCTCGCCCCTCATCGCGCTCATCAATCTCGGCGAGATCGAGGTTCTTCCGCGACTCTTCAACACGGTGCTCATTCCAAAGGAGGTTCTGCAGGAACTCGGCGACTTGCGCAGACCATCGCCCGTTCGGCCCAGGCGTAGCGGTACGAGTGCAGGGTAACGCCCTTGATCCCGAGCAGGCGACAGCGACGAGGGAAGGCGCGGTAGCGGTTTTTAATCGTCGTGGTGACGAGTCCCAACGCTACCGAGGGGCTGGTTCCGGCGTGACGGAGGCCTGGCAAAGGAGTGCCGGAGGAGTGTGAAAAAGTGCCAGAGCGGCACAGTTTAGGCACAGTTTTGGACACACCTGCCGAGCGTCGCCGCTTTTAAGTCCTTCAACGCAAGGCGTTAAGGGCTGGAGCCAGTTGTCGGATTTGGGCGACCAATGCCCGAATTCGGACCGAGATTTAATCGGAAACCCAGGCCAATCAAGTGAACTCATCCCAACCCGATCACTACCCTTCAGTACACGGTCACTGAAGGTTTTACTGAAGGTCGCAACGGGGCAGGGGACAAGTCCGGCGGCCACGGATCACTTGGATCAAGGGGCCCATCAATGACCCAAAGGTAGTCGAGTCCGGGCTGGCGCCTCGACCTCGGTAGGGGGGGAGCCTTCTTCCTCCCCAATGTTCGCTTCGGTGCCGTTCCCCCGACTGAACCCCTTGGAAGATCCAAACCGGCCTGTTCCCGGACGGATCCGCCGCCCGAGCCATGAACGACGAACAACGCCAGTTCCTCAGCCTCCTCGACGGACCGCCCGCGCGTCTGACGGTCGAACAGACCGCATGGTTGCTCAACTGTCAGCCCTACGACATCGCCACCTTGGTTTCCGCGGGGTTGCTGAAGCCCTTGGGAAAACCGTCTGCGAATGGGACCAAGCACTTCGCCACCCCGGAAATCCTGGAACTCTCACGGGACCGCAACTGGTTGAGCCGGGTGACGCTCACCTTGCAGCAGTTCTGGCGGGAGAGGAACGCCCGCCGGACATCCGACGCGGACGAACAGCCCCGAACCCCCTTCCGGCCCATTCGACGGGTCGCATGAGCATCCCTCGAACGAAACCCAAGTGATCAGTTTCCGGCCCGAACCCGAGCCGTGGGACGCGGGCAAGCTGGAGTTGCGTCGCCCCAAGAACCCACCCCTCCGTACCCCGCAGGAAGCCACGGAGCGGTCCCCGAACGTGGATTCCTTTCACAGGGAAACCTTCCTAGCGCCTTAGCTATTCTGCAGCAAGCACTTGCAAAACGCTGTCACACTGGGATGAAACAGAATCTCGCGCCCATGCGTCCACCCCCCCCTCTGTTTAGCCTCCCGCCCGGCGCTTCGTCCGCCTGCATCCTCGGCGGGTAGACGATTCGGTCTGCCCAGTCCCACTTGGCAGCCTCAAGTGCGCGAGGCCCCGGTGGCGCCCGACGGAACGCGTTGGTTGAGGCGCCTCGACCGAATCCACCGACCAGCTCCGGCAGCCGCTTCAAGGGTTGGTCCATCTGGGAAACCTGCGCCGCCTCTGAGAAGCCGGCCAGCATTCACCATTCTGCCCCTGTCGTCTTGAGAGGTGCACTGCTTTCGACCCTTGGCGTGCCGGGCGAACTCTTCCCGCGAACATAGAAAATGTCGGTCGGGTCGCATCTCCGAATCCAGGCCCAGGGCGCGCGCCGTCTACTGGAGAGTCTCCCGAACCCGCCATTCGCCAGGCTCAACTACGATGAGCTTCTGGGGACAGAGCCCGCTGACGGTGGCGGAGAGTCCTCCCAAGAAATTGCCGTGATTTCCTGCCTTGTCGAGTTGGCAGTAATGCACAAAGACGCCTCGCTGGCGAAGTGCGTTCCGAAAGTGACGCATGGCGCTCAGGAAGACAGCGATGCGAGCCTTGTGCGACCAGACGTGCGTGGATTCCTCGGCCACCTCTGCCATCCACACGGCGTCCTGCTCAGCGTCAAATCCATCAAAGCCGGCAGAATCGCTATCCAACTGGTCACCGAGGACAATGACCAGATGCCGCGGCCGCGCTTTGGGATGAAAAGTCACGGCCGATAGGGTATCGCGATCAGGGATTAGAGACCATGCGCGATTGCAGGGAACTCAGCCCGCCATCCACTGCCAGTACCTGTCCGGTCACCCAGCTTTGTTCGGATGACAGGAACCACCGGATGGCGCTCGCGACCTCGTCGGGTTCGCCAATGCGACCGAGGGGATGCAGAGCGGCGGAGGCCTTGAGGGTCAGCTCGTTCCCGGTCAGCGAGGCGGTGAGCGGGGTCCGCGTGAGGCCGGGCGCAACGCAATTGACCCGGATGTTGTAGCGGGCGTAGGTCGCGGCGGCGGAAAGAGCGAGGCCGACGATGCCGGCTTTGGCCGCCGCGATGGCTTCGTGATTGATCATCCCCCGCTGGGCCACCGCGGAGGCCATCAGCACGATGGACCCACCCTGGGTGCGCATCATGAGGCGTGCCGCCGAACGCAGGATGTAAAACGAGGACGTGAGGTTCGTCGCCAACACCTCCGCCCACTCGCTGTCCTGCGTCGCGTGCGCGGGTTTGAGGAGGAGCGAGCCCACGCAGTTCACCACACCATCGAGGCGCCCGTGGCGCTCCCCCGCCTCGGAGAGGCAGCGGTCCACCGCGTCGGAGTCCGTGGCCTCAACCGGGACGGCATGGGCTTGGAGTTCATCCGCCAGGGCGCCCAGCTGGTCCGGGTTGCGGGCCGCGAGAGTGAGCCGGCCGCCGTCGAGCGCGAGCTGTCGTGCCAGAGCGGATCCGATGCCACCCGTGGCTCCGAAGATGACCATGTTCCGATTCTTGAACGACATATCGATGTGGGGGGGAGGTGTTGGTTCCAAAGCAGAAGGCGGAGGGCCGAGCGCCCCCCGCCTTGCGATGGCTGACCGCTGGATTCAGTTCGGCAGGATCACGGCGTCGATCACGTGGATGACGCCGTTTTTGGCGGCGACATCGGTCTTGACGACCTTGGCGCCGTCGACCGTGACCTTGCCGTCTTCCACCTTGATGCTCAGTTCCTTGCCGTTAACCGTCTTGGCCTTCATGGTCTTCACGTCCGCGGCCATGACCTTTCCGGGCACGACGTGGTAGGTGAGGATCGCCACCAGCTTTTCCTTGTTCTCGGGCTTCAGCAGCGACGCCACCGTGCCTTCGGGCAGCTTGGCG
>CAYZAE010000285.1:4407-6341 GCA_964476125.1 uncultured Verrucomicrobiota bacterium
CGTCGGTCGGGGCGAAGACAGTGAACGGACCTTTGCCCTGGAGCGTTTCCACCAAGCCGGCAGCCTTCACGGCGGCCACGAGGGTGTTGAATTTACCTGCGCCGGAGGCGACGGCGACGATGTCACCGACGTGGGTGGAGTCTTCGCTGGCGCGAACGGCGGGCACGGTCAGCGAGGAGGCCATCAGGGTGACGAGGGCGAGGATGCGGGTGATTTTCATGATGCAGTTCTGTTCAGGACGTTGTGGTTATATTGACCGTCAGGTGTCACCGCGAACCCAGCGCTATATCGAAATCCGGTTGATTGCCGTGGCAGCGCCGAAATGACCGTGGTGAACCGACTTACTGTTTACCGAGATCCGCCGGACTTCTGGGTCCCAGCGAAATTGTGTAGATATTGTCGAATCTTTGAGAGCTGTCAAAGATTTGTAGAAGAAAAGTTCAGCCGGCTGTTCGGCGCTCCTTGATGAGGGTATTTTGCAGCAAAAGCCCATCAATAATGCGTCAACTGCTTGGTGGTTGTGAAACCTGAGCTTGCTCTGGTCGACCAGATTGTGGAATTGTTGTATAAGAAATGCCTGATCCGCAATATCCGATTCAGATGGTCGCTCGCATGACCGGATTGAGCGCGCATGTCATCCGGATTTGGGAGCAGCGCTACCGGGCCGTGGAGCCGCAGCGAACTCCGACCAACCGACGCTTGTACTCCCCCGGGCACATCGAGCGTTTGGGCCTGCTGCGGGAGGTGACGAATGGCGGTCACAGCATCGGGCAGGTCGCGCAGTTGCCGACCGAACACTTGCGCCGGCTCGCCGCCGAAGCCGCCCGACGCCCCGAGAGCGCCACGCCCTCCGCGACCTTGGTTCCGGGCGACGATTTGCTGGTGGACGAGTGCCTGGCCGCGATCAAGACCTTCGACGCCCGCGCCTTGGACGGCGCGCTCAAGCGCGGAGCAAGGGAGCTGGGCGCCCTGGGACTGTTGCAACGGGTTCTCGCCCCGCTCACGCAATCCATCGGTAACGCCTGGCGCGACGGCGTTCTCACGGCGGCGCATGAACATTTTGCCACGGCGGCGATCCGGGTTTTCCTGGGAAACGCGGCCAGTCCGTTCGGTTCGCTCGCCCATGCGCCGGTCCTGGTGGTCGCGACCCCGGCGGGACAGGTCCATGAACTGGGCGCGCTCCTCGTCGGTGCGGTGGCGGCGGACCTCGGCTGGCAGGTCACCTACCTCGGTGCCAGCCTGCCCGCAGCAGAGATCGCCGGTGCCGCGCGCCAATGCCGGGCGCGGGCCGTCGCGCTAAGCCTCGTGTATCCCGAGGACGACCCTCGCCTGGGAGGGGAACTCGCGCGCTTGCGCGAGGCCCTGCCGCCGGAGGTCGCACTGCTCGTCGGTGGACGTGCCCTTCCGGCTTACCGTGAACTCGCGGCGGGCCTGGGTGCGGTCACCGTCGACAGCCTCGGTCATCTCGGAGCCGTTCTGGACGGCCTGCGCAAGGTTCGCAAAACCGGCGAGACCATGAATCCCGTACGCTTCCCCAATCATGAATGAGTTCACGCTCCGAGCCGAACTTTGGCTGGCTCGCCCGCGCGCTGAGGTCTTCCCGTTCTTTGCCGAAGCCCGGAACCTGGAAACCCTGAAGCCCTCCTGGCTCTTCGTGCGGCGCGACGTCGACCGGATCTTCCAGTTTCGGCAGCAGCGCCTGCGGGAGCTCTTTGGCTCGCCGTCAAGACCCTCGGTTCTGTCCGGCGGTGCGCTGTCCGAAGGCCCAGCCACCCCTGGGAATTCATCAGGCCCGACATGATCCATCACTCCGATGACGCCAACTTCTGAGAATCGAAGCGCCGGGGCGGTATGGGGTTGCCTCATTGCCGACGCTCTCGCCATGCCCTTGACGCACAGCGACAACGACGCCGCACCGGCGACCGACGGCTCCC
>CAYZAE010000286.1:0-6324 GCA_964476125.1 uncultured Verrucomicrobiota bacterium
ACCATCGTCCCGTCGCTCCGCGACTTCTGTTTGTGGTCCGAATGGCCAATCTCCAAAGATCCCTTCGGGATCCCAGGAGTTTGGCCATTTTCAGGCGTCGCGGAGCGACCGAAGGACGGTAGCCGTGGGCTTCAGCCCACGGTTTGCATGGTTTTTGGGTTGGCGTCGCGGAGCGACGTACGACCGTTAAGGGAGGCCTACGCGAATCGAAGGGTTCATGAGGAATCGCAGGCTAACGATTCCGGCGTCGCTCCGCGACGCACCCGAAACTCGCACCGGGACCAGGGGCTGAAGCCCCTGGCTACCATCGTCCCGTCGCTCCGCGACTTCTGTTTGTGGTCCGAATGGCCAATCTCCAGAGATCCCTCCGGGATCCTGGACATCACGAGACCAGCCGCATCCACCCGCCTCCACGCCTCCACGCCCCCACGCCTCCCTTCCCCAGCACGTCAGCCTTGGGCATGCTGCCCGCACCACGACCGACACAGCCAACGTCCGCGAACAAAGCCGCAAGCACGTACGCCCTCACCCACGCCGTTCATGAACGCCCTGGATCGCTACCTCGACATCGCCCTCACCCAGATTCGCAACGCCACCGGCTCGCAACGGCCGGCGTTGGAATCCGCCGCCGGCCTGGTGGCGGACGCCCTGGTCGCCGGGCGGTTTCTTTACGCGTTCGGCACCGGCCATTCGCACATGCTGGCGGAGGAACCGTTTTACCGCGCGGGTGGACTGGCCCGGGCCTGCGCGATTTTCGATCCGCCGTTGATGTTGCACGAAGGCGCCGCGGCCAGTTCGAAGCACGAACAGCAACCGGGCCGCGCCGCCCAATTGCTGGACCGGTACCCGATCACCCGGGGGGACGTCCTGGTCATCGCCTCGAATTCCGGCCGCAACGCCGTGCCGATCGAGATGGCGCTCACCGCCCGGGAGCGCGGCGTGAAAACCATCGCCATCACCAGCCTCCAACACAGCCAGGCCTTTGCCTCCCGCCATGCCTCAGGCAAGCGGTTGTTCGAACTTGCCGACCTCACCCTCGACAACGCCGGCGTGGTCGGGGACGCCGCGCTCGAGCTCCCCGGCCTGCCCCGGAAGGTGGGCCCCACCTCCACCCTCACCGGGGCCCTACTGCTCAATCTGGTGGTGGTGCGCGCCATCGAACTCGCGCTCGAACGCGGCCACGTCCCCGACGTCTACGCCAGCAGCAACGCGGATGTCCCGGGTTGGAACGAATCCCTGATCGCCCGTTACCAGGGCCAGATCCGCCACCTCTGACCTCTCCCCTCTCCCGCCTCCCCACTCCCATCTCCCCACTCCCCCCTCACATATCCTCGATGCTCCAGGCGCCGTTCTGACGTTGCAGTTTCACCTTCCATGGGTTCTTGGGGCCCATTTCCAGATTCAGGGTGACGTGGTCGGGGCCCTGGTCTTCCCGTGATCGGATGGCGAACCCGGGGAAGGCGGGGGCGTCGTTGAAAAATGCGTCAGGCCCAGACTTCGCGATCTGCGCCTCGAACTGCTGACGTTCCGCTTCGGGCATGAGGGAGGTGAGCACCTGGATGTTCCGGCTTTGCAGGGCCCAGAGAAACGTCTCAATGGTTCCCTCCGGCGTGGTGTTCCCGAGGTTCTTCGCCTCCATCCGGCGCACATAACCGGCGGGCAGCGTTCCGCGCGCATAATTTGAGGCCGAGGTCAGCTTCGCCCGAAGGTCCTCATGCTGCTTGCGGATCCCCGCCAGCGCCCGCTGCTTTTCCTTCAGGTCCGTCACCCGACTTCGCAGGCGCATGAGTTCGATTCGTTCGTCGGGCGTCAGCGGGGCGTCCGTGCGGGACGCCGTCGATGTCGCCGTCGCCGCGTCTGCGGACTTCGGTGCAGCGCCGGACGATGCTCCCGGGGTGGGATCGGATGGCGCCTGACCGGACGGAATCGTCGGAGAGGATCGGACCATTGTCGTCTTCGCCATTTCGCGGGCGGCCTTTTCCTCCTGCAGCACATCGAGCGACCGACGTTGCAGGCCGAAGGCGGTCACGCACACCACCGCCGCGACGGTCAACGTCGCGGCGGCCAGGGTCTTCAGGGAGGGGTTCATGGTCATTCCGGGGTCGTGTCGTGGACGGCGTTGGTGTCCGGCGCGGGAGTGGCGTCGGTCGGCTGTTCGACCACCAGCCCATAACGGCGCGCCAGTTCGGGACTCATCTGGAACGTCACCGGTTTGCCATCGGGTCCGACTGCGGTCGTCGGCGCTGATCCGGGTAGATTTGCATTTCCCGAACCGGACGGGGAACCCAGCCCCGCTGCCTCCGCCGCCGGCCGGTTGGCCTTCACATAGAGCCCTCCGTTTCGCGTCTCGAACCGTTCCGGCTGGTTCTTGGCCAACCCCATCTGAACGCTCCCGTCACACAGGGTGACGTTGCCGTGGAACGGGCAGCTGAACATCACCCGCATCGGCTCGGTATCGCCGTCCTTGGCGGACGCTGCCAGATACTCGTACGAGCAGTTGGCGGCCGTGTACGAGGCCCAGTCGGCGGCCGGGCTTCGCACGTCATCCGCGGGGCAGACCAACATCTTGGTCGACACCAATTCCCGGCTCATCGAGGGGATGTCCGGAGGGAAGGCGTCGCCGTGATCAACGGCCCAGACGCGGACCGCCAATCCCAGCTGCTTCATGTTGTTCACGCAATGGATCGCCTGGGCGCGATCGGACAGCTCCGAGGCCTTCTGCAGGTCCTGGGGAAGCTTCGATTGCAGCTCCTTCAGGGCTGCCTGGAACTTCCTTGTCTCACTCTGGAGACCCTCGAGATCACCGACCTCGCGGGCCAGCGAGTCCACCAACGCCCGGAGCCGCTCGAGATCCTGGCGGTCGCTGAGTCCCAACCGTCCGGTCGAGTCGGTCGCGGAAGCGTTCGCAGCCAAACCCGCGCCCACCTCCGAAGCCACGGCGGAGCCATTGGCCTCGGTGAGGAGGGTGGCCAGCTCAGTGCGGAGTTCCTGAATTTCGGACTGTTGAACCACCATCGCCGTGGCGAAGGCGACGGTGGCAAGGCTGGGCAGCACGATCGGCCACCAGCGTCGGAGTCCGCGACCGTTCGCGCTTCGATCCAGGACCGGCCGGGGGACGGCCTGACCATTGACGCCCCCGGAGTTCATCGCGGCACGGACGTCTTTCTGGATTGAGGCAACGAGGTCGGCAGGTGGTGTCGGTGAGGGAGCGTTGCGGAGGAGGGATTCAATCTGGTTGTCGGAAAGGTTCATGAGCGGCGGGAGGGGGAAAGAGGTTGGGGGTTGTTGCGGGGTTGTTCGGCCCGGGCCAGGTCACGCTGGACCTGCGTTAGCGCCTCGCGGACCCGGTACTTCACGGTGCTGGTGGCGATGCCCAGCGCCGCTGCGGTCTCTTCGAGGGTCAGACCCTGGTAGTAGTGGAGGTGCAGGGTCTCCCGGTGCCCAGGCTCCAGGCGGTCAACTGCCGCGTAAACCGCCGCCGCGGACTCGGCATCGGCCACCGCGGAATCCGGCCGCGCGGCCCGGTCGGGAATGCCTTCCCACCAGGCATCCTCCCGACTCTCGGTCCGGCGGTCGGAACGGAGCCAGTCGACGTAAGTCCGGTACGCGATGCCGTGGAGCCAGGAGGAGAGCGAGGAGCGTCCCTCGAACCCGGCGAGTGATTTCCAGGCACGGCAGAAGGTGCGTTGTGTCAGCTCCGCACCGTCCGACTCCGAGCCGCTCAGGCGTCGGAGAAAGGCGTAGATGCGGGCGTGGTGTTCGTGGATCAGCCGGGCGACGGCCTGTTCGTCGCCGCCGCGGGCTGCCTCCACCCAGCTTATGGTTGGATCGTTCATCATGCGTCACCCGTTAAGTCGGGGGACAGCCCGTCCCTGGACAAAAGTTTCTCAAAAAACTTTCGCCCCGCATCTCCCGCCTCCCGCCTCCCCACTCCCCACTCCCCTCTCCGCACTCCAGCAATCAGCGCCCCTTCAGCCCTGCCAGGAACTCGATGAGATCCCGCAGTTCGCGCGGCGACAGGCGAAGGCCACCGGATTCGCGAGATCGGGCTCGGCCGCGATGAGCTCGACCTTCCAGCCTTTCGGAACCCGGAACTTTCGAATGGCCATCTCGCCGTCCTCGGACGCCGCGGCGACGCGTGGCGCGGGTGTCTTTCCGGGGAGTCCATGCTCGGCGGCGAAACAGAAGGGGGCCGCGAGCATCAGGGCCGAGGCCGCAGTGAACAGCAGGGCGCCCGGGAAATCGTGCCATTTCGAGGAGGTCAAGGGGGGCATGCGCGCGGCACCCTAAGCATCGATCGTCCCAACGCAAGTGTCCGCCCCTCGACTCCCCCCCCTGCCCCGCCTACCGTCCCCTCCCCATGAACGGCGAGTTCCACTCCGGCCTCCACGGGATCCTTCGATTTCCCCGTTTTCTAAGGTTTTCCCTCGTTCTCCTGGCCGCCTTCGCCTTCTTCGCCCCCCTGCCTCTGCAGGCCGCCACGCCCGTGGAAAGTCTCCACGCCCTGTTCGAACGCGAGTGGGACCGCACGATGCAGGACAATCCCACCTGGGCCTCCCGTCTCGGCGACCGACGCTGGAACGATCGCTGGGAGAATCGCAGCCCAGAGGCCTTCGCGGAACGGCATCAGCGCGATCAGGCGGTGCTCGCGGAATTGTCCCGCATCGACCGCGCCGCCCTTCCCGCCGCGGAACAGCTGAACCTGGACCTGTTCCGCCAACAGCTGGAGGAACGGCTCGAGGCGTTTCCCCATGGCTGGCATCTGGTGCCCCTGGATCAGCTCAGCGGCCTCCAGACCGAGGATGAACTCGCCGACACTCTCCGGTTCGAGACCGACCGGGATTATCAGGATTGGCTGGCTCGATTGCGCACCTTCGGCACCTTCGCCGATCAAACCGCCGCACTGATGCGCGAGGGGATCCGGCGCGGACGCACCCAGCCGCGCGTCACCATGCAGCGCGTCACCGCCCAGATCGACGCCCAGATCGTTGAAGACCCGGACCAAAGCCCCTTCTTTGAACCGTTCAAGAGGATCCCGAAGGACCTGCCCGCGGCGGAACGCGAACGGCTCCTCGCAGAGGGCCGCGCGACGGTCCGGAACATCGTCGTGCCCGCCTACCGGCGCTTCCGGAAATTCTTCACGGAGGAATACCTGCCCGCCTGCCGGGAGGAACCCGGCCTCTGGTCGCTGCCCGGAGGCGATGCCGCCTATGCCTGTTTCGCCCGTCAGTTCACCACCACCCGGCTGACCCCCGACCAAATCCACCGCCTGGGCCTGGAGGAGGTCGCGCGGATTCGCGGACTGATGGAGGCCGCGCGCAAGGAGGCGAAGTTCAACGGTCCGCTGGCGGAATACTTCCATCATCTGCGAAACGATCCGCAGTATTTCTGCTCCTCCCCCCTGGAGTTGCTGGCCTCGTACCAGGTGGTGTCCAAGCGCATCGATCCCACGTTGGTCCGGGTCTTCCGCACCCTGCCGCGCACGCCCTACGGCGTGGAGCCCATACCCGCCAAGATCGCTCCCGACACGACCACGGCCTACTACCGTCCCCCGGCCGCTGACGGCTCCCGCGCCGGGGCGTACTTCGTGAACCTCTACCGACCCGAGACGCGGCCCAAATGGGAGATGATGGCGCTTTCGCTGCATGAAGCGGTCCCCGGCCACCACTTCCAGATCGCGCTCGCCCAGGAAACCGGCGAACTGCCGCTGTTCCGACGACACGCCACCTACACGGCCTATGTCGAGGGTTGGGCGCTCTACGCCGAATCGCTGGGGTACGAACTCGGGCTGTACACCTCGGCCGCCGACAAAATGGGGCAGCTGACCTACGAGATGTGGCGGGCGGTCCGGCTGGTCGTCGACACCGGAATCCACGCCCGCAAATGGGATCGCGACCGGGCGATCTCCTTCTTTCGCGAGAACGCGCCGAAGGCGGAGAACGACATCGTCAATGAGATCGACCGTTACATCTCCTGGCCGGGACAGGCGCTGGCTTACAAAATCGGGGAGCTGAAGATCCGTGAACTCCGGTCGAGGGCCACCCGGGAGCTTGGACCGCGCTTCGACGTGAAGGAATTCCATGACCGGATCCTGCTGGGAGGGGCCCTGCCGCTCGATGTGCTGGAGGGCCGGATCAACGACTGGATCCGGACCGCCCGGTCCCGCGGCCCGAAATGAGCGATCGAGGGCCCAGAATTCGGGTCAGGATGCCCAGGAGGATCAGGATGGCCGAGGGACCGGTGATGTGGAGTGCGGCGGCATGACGCCACTTTGGATTCGCCGCCCCGTCTCCCTCTGACGCCGGAACGCTCACCGACGTCGGT
>CAYZAE010000287.1:0-3738 GCA_964476125.1 uncultured Verrucomicrobiota bacterium
ACGCCCAAAATCCCTCGCCGCAGGACCCCACTCACTTTTCAGACGGGCTCTAAGTGTCCGGCCGGGAAAAAGTCATTCGGACAGGATGAACAGGATCGACAGGATGCTGAGGAGGAGACTGGATCCGAACCATCCTGTAAATCCTGTCCATGCTGTCCAAAATCTCCTGACGACATGTCATGGATGAAATCGGGACTGACCCCGAACAGGCCGGCGAGACGCGGGCGCTCCAGGGCGAGAGGTCGGCGCGCCATCCTTTTGTCGCGGGGCGACGCGTGGACGCTACTTGGGATTTCGATTCGCGACCGGCGATTTCGCTCCCGTCGCGTAGGGCGGATCCCACGCGGCGCCATCGGAATTTCCAGAATCCATCGGATCCCGGGAGAACAGCTTTTCGAGATCATCCACCCGGTCGCGCACGAGGCTGATGTAAGTCTCGCGGTCGGCCTGGTGCGGGGCGAGTTCACGGGCCGTGGAGATGTCGTAGCGCCGGAACCGCCGGGCCGAACGTTCCGCTGTGTATGCGGGCAATCCCAGCAATCGAAGCGCCTGGGCGCCGGCATCGATCGCGCTGCCGGCCATCTCGTGGAAGACATGTTCCACCCCCGCGTTGAGCAGCCTCAGCCGGTGGTCCATGTCGACGGCCCGGACCAGCAGCTGGAGATCCGGGAAATGGTGGCGGCATTCGGAGACCAGTCGGTCGATGGCCTGCTCGTCATCGATGGCGATTACCAGCAGACGCGCCTCCGCGGCGCCCGCGGCGTGCAGCACCTCGGGACGGGTGGCGTCCCCGTAGTGCACTTCGAGTCCAAGACGGCGTGTCAGTTCGACATGTTCCGCGTCGGATTCGAGCACCACCGGCTGGAATCCCTGGGCACGAAGCAGGCGCCCGACGAAATTTCCGAAGCGACCGAAGCCCGCGAGGATCACCGAGGACTTGTGCGCCACAGGGTCCACGGGATGACTGGGCGCCATGGATTCATGCGTCTGGGCGAAACGCTTCTGGAAGAGCAGCAGGGCCAGTGGCGTCAGTGCCATGGACAGCGCCACCACGGCGTTGAGCTCGGCCGCGATCGGACCAGGAAGGATTCCCATGCCCGCAGTCTGGTTGGAGAGCACGAAGGCGAACTCGCCACCCTGGAACATGGCCAGGCTGTAGAGGGCGGTTTGATCCCCGCCGAACCGGAATGCTTTGCCCAGCGCGACGAGCACCAGCCCTTTGATGGCTACGAATCCGGCCAGCAGCAGCGCCATGCGGACGGGATTGCCGGCCACTAGGGTGAGGTCCATGGAGGCCCCGACACTGATGAAGAAGAGTCCGAGCAGGAGCCCCTTGAACGGTTCGAGGTCGCTCTCCAGTTCGTGCCGGTACGGACTGCCGGCGAGCACCACGCCGCCGAGGAACGCGCCGAGGGCCGGGGAGAGCCCGACCACGCTCATCAGGGCGCCGATCGCCAGGACCAGGAGCAGGGCCGTGGCGGTGAAAATTTCGCGGAGACCTGATCGGGCGATGTAGCCGAACAGCGGCGGGGACAACCAGCGGCCGGCGAGCACCACCCCCACAATCGCTGCCGGGACGGCCAATCCGCGCACCCAGGAAGGCAGATCTGCCAGGGGTCCGGTCGCCGCCGCGGCTCCCTCCGGAACCTTTGCGGCGAGCAACGGCAGCACCGCCAGCATCGGAATGACCGCCAGATCCTGGAACAGCAGCGTGGCGAACGCATGCCGTCCCCCTGCCGAGGTGTGGAGACCCTTCTCCCGCAGGCTCTGGAGCACGATCGCGGTTGAGCTCAGCGATAGGATGAAGCCGGCGACAAAGGCCTGCCGCACATCAAAGCCCGCGAGCATGGCGCCCGCGCCCAGCGCGAGTCCGGTGAACAGAACCTGGGATCCGCCCAGTCCGAGCAGGGCCCCCTTCATCTTCCAGAGCGCTGGCAGCCGCAGTTCGAGGCCGATGAGAAAGAGCATCACCACGACGCCCGATTCCGCCACGTGCATGACGCCCTCATGCCGCTCACCGCCGCCCACCCAGCCCAGCGCATGCGGACCGATGACGCAGCCGGCCACCAGGTAGCCCAGCACCGAACCCAACCCGAGGCGCTTGGCGACCGGCACCGACACCACCGCGGCGAGCAGGTAGACCAGTGCCGATTGGAAAAAACCGGGTTCGCTCATGGGGAATTTCGGGATCGAGGTTGGAGAACGGATCCCGGGACATTCAGGCAGCGCGCCGCGGTGGCGGCTTCGAGGTCGAGGGTTCCCTCCCGCAGCGACGACAGCACCCGTGCGTAATCCCGGCTTTGTGCGGCGAGCGCGGCGTCATCCAGGTGTCCGACTCCATGCACCACGAAGGGCGCCAGGTAGCGCATGCCGCAGAGCCGGGCGCTCTGTTCGTAGGGGAGCAGAAAGTCGCGGACCGTGTGTCCGTGTCGGCCGGACTCGCAATAGACCTCGGCCGATCCTCCGGTGGTCACCGCCTGGAGCATCACCTTGCCGCGCAGCGCCACGCCGCCTTCGCCATAGGCCCAGCCCGGTTGGAAGACCAGATCCAGCCATTCCTTCACCAGGGAGGGGGCGCTGTACCAGTAGAACGGGTGCTGCAAGACCACGACGTCATGCGATTCGAGCAGTCGCTGTTCGGCGGGCACTTCGATCAGGAAGTCGGGATAGATCTCGTACAGGTTCCGGAGGGTCAGGCCATCGACCGCCTGGGCGGCGGCGAAGAGTGCGCGGTTGGCGCGGGATTTGTGCAGGGCCGGGTGGGCGAAGAGCAGAAGGACGCGTTGGCTCACGGGGATCGGGTTTGGGCAACCGGGAAACGTTGGCGTGGAGGCCCTGAGCATGATGGCGGAGGTCTCTTTTCGCACAACACCGGAACCCGTTTACTTGTGCGCAGGGCTTGGATAGAAAATCGCAATGCGCCTGTCGTGCCCTCGTTTGCTGCGAAACCTTGCCCTGGGTTGGTTGCTGGGTGTGGGATTCGTCGTCCCGAACCTTCCGCTGCTGGCCGCAGACTCCGATCTGCCGACGTATGCCAAACCGCCGGCGGCCACGACCCGGCCCAATCCGGTCCAGCTTCCGATCCAGCCGGTTCCCGGAGAAACAGTGGCCATGGTGGGCAATTCGCTCGGGGAACGGATGCTGTACTTCGGTTATTTCGAGACCGGCCTCCAGCTTCGCTATCCGCAGGCGCGGGTCACCGTCCGCAACCTCTGCAATCCCGGCGACACCCCGGGGTTCCGTCCCAACTCCGCCCGCAAAACCCAGTGGGCCTTTCCCGGGGCCGAGAAGTTCCACCCCGAACTCAGCGCCCATTTCGGCATCGGCCATTACCCGAGTCCGGACGAATGGCTGTTCGAGGTGAAGGCGGACACGATTCTCGCCTTCTTTGGTTACAATGAATCGTTTGATGGACTGAGTCGCGTCGACAACTTCAAGGCGGAGCTGGCCGCGTTCGTGGATCACACGCTGTCGCTGGCGTACAACGGCCGGACGGCGCCCCGGCTCATCCTGGTGACCCCGATCGCCTTTGAGGATCGTACGGATGCCTACGATCTGCCGAAGGGCGAGGAGGAGAACCGGCGTCTTCAGGCCTACGCCCGGGCGGTGCTTGAGGTCGCGCGGGAGAAGGGGGTCGGGGCGATCGATCTGTTCGGGCCGACGCGGGAATGGTTCGCCGCCGGGGGCCCCAAGCTGACCATCAACGGCTGCCATCTCTCCGACGCCGGTTACGCGCGG
>CAYZAE010000287.1:3838-6267 GCA_964476125.1 uncultured Verrucomicrobiota bacterium
CAATTTCAAGAAGCCGATCGAGTATCTCGGACGGGAGAAGGCCCTGGAACGCTTCACGATGCGGGAGGGCTACAAGATCGAGATGTTCGCCTCCGAATCCGAGTTCCCCGATCTCAAGAGCCCGGTCCAGATGTCGTTCGATAACCGGGGCCGGCTTTGGGTCTCGGTGATTCCGAGTTATCCGCACTACAAACCGGGGGATGAACGGCCCAACGACAAGATCCTGATCTTCGAGGACACGGACGGTGACGGGCGGGCGGACAAGCAGACGGTGTTCGCGGATCATCTGAATCTGCCCATCGGTTTCGAGATCGCCCCAGAGGGGGTCTATGTTTCGCAGGAACCCCACCTCTGCCTGTTGATCGATGAGGACAAGGATGACCGTGCGGACCGGATGGAGATTCTCCTGACCGGGTTCGACACCCACGACACCCACCATGCCATCTCCGCGTATGCGGCGGATGCCTCGGGGTCTTTTTATCTTCTTGAGGGGCGCTTCCTGCATTCGCAGGTCGAAACGCCGTACGGACCGGAGCGCATGACGGATGGCGGCGCGTGGCGCTTCGATCCGAAGCGTTACCGGCTCGAGCGCTACAGCCAGTCGGACTACAACAATCCCTGGGGCATGGCCTTCGACGAGTGGGACCAGGGCTACATCTCCGACGCGTCGTCCGGCCAGAACTGGTGGGGGCTTCCGGTTTCAGCGAAAATTCCGCACGGCCTGGAGATTCCCAAGGTGGGTGAGTTCGCGCCCAAGCGGGCCCGGCCGACGTCGGGTTCCGAGTTCGTGTCCTCGCGCCATTTCCCTGACGACGTGCAGGGGAATTTCATGATCTGCAACAGCATCGGGTTCCTGGGCACGAGCCTGCACAAGGTGTGGGAGGATGGCTCCGGATTCGATGGAAAGCACATCGGGGACCTGGTGTCGTCCACCGATCCCAACTTCCGTCCGGTGGATCTGGAGACGGCTCCCGATGGGTCCCTCTATTTCGTGGACTGGCACAACGCGTTGATCGGGCACATGCAGCACAATGCCCGGGATCCGAATCGCGACCGGGACCATGGCCGGATTTATCGCATCACCTATCCGTCGCGGCCGTTGGTGAAGCCCGCGCGCATTGCTGGCGCGTCGTTGGACGAATTGTTCGAGAACCTGAAGCTGCCCGAGTACCGGTCCCGGTATCGCACGCGGCGCGAGTTGCGTGGGCGTCCGGCCGCGGAGGTGATTCCGGCGGTGAAACGTTGGGCGGCGTCCCTGGATCGCCAGGATCCGAACTACGAGCATCACCTGTGCGAGGCGCTGTGGGTGACGTGGGGTTACAACGCCGTCGATCGGGGGCTGCTCGAGCTGTGTCTCCATGCCCGGGCGCACCAGGCCAGGGCGGCGGCGGTGCATGTGTTGCGGTATGCGCACCGGCAGGTGGCGGACAGTCTTTCGATGTTTCTCCGGGCGGCGAACGATCCTCATGGACGGGTTCGTCTCGAAGCCATCGTGGCGGCCTCGTGGATGGATACTCCCGCCGCAGCGCGAATCGTGCTCGAGGCGTTGAAGCATCCGTTCGACCGCTGGATGGGACCGGTGACCGATCAGATCCTGAAGACGACGCTGGCGGATGATCTGAAGGTGCTTCAGGCCGATCCGAAGTTTTCCCTGGCCGACAATCCGAAGGCGCAGGCGTACCTGGCCGGGACGTTCAAGTTCGAGCCGGCGCCGAAGTCCGAGGCCGACAAGGCCTATGGTCCGACGCGGCAGCTGACGGAGGCCGAGCAGAAGGTGTACGCGCGCGGGAAGGAGATCTTCAACCGGGACGCCTATTGCATCACCTGCCATCAGCCGAACGGGTTGGGGATGCCGAACATCTACCCGCCGCTGGTGGCGAAGGACAATCCGTGGCTGTCGGACAACGACGAGCGCCTGATCAAGGTGGTGCTCAAAGGGCTTTGGGGACCGCTGCCGCTGGCCGGGCAGTTGTTCGATCCGAGCAAGGGGGTTCCGCCGATGACCGGGTTCGGTGGCTTGTTGAACGATGACGAGATCGCGGCGGTGCTGAGTTATGTGCGGCAGTCGTTCGGGAACAATCTGCCGTTCATTGATCCTGCCACGGTTCGCTCGGTGCGCGCCAAGGTGGCGGATCGCCAGGACTTCTACCTGGTGGAGGACCTGATGAAGGAGCATCCGATCCAGGGCTGGGAGTCGTGGCCGAAGGCATCGATGAAGACGAATCCGTTTGAGTGACTCGGATGGCGGGTAGAGCGGAGTGGGGAGATAGGGAGTGCGGCAGCCCTCTGCCGCTTTGGAACGACGTGCCGAAGGTCCGTGGGCGTGGGGGCAGGAAACGGGCGGAGCCGGGAGAGGGGGGTGGAGTGCGGCGGGATGTCGCGGCTTCGGACTCGCCGGGGGGGGGGGGGGGTGGTGGGGGGGGGGGGGG
>CAYZAE010000288.1:0-6235 GCA_964476125.1 uncultured Verrucomicrobiota bacterium
AGGAATTGCAGGCAATCGATTCCGGCGTCGCGCCGCGACGCACCCGAAACTCGCATTGGGTCCAGGGGCTGAAGCCCCTGGCTACCATCGTCCCGTCGCTCCGCGACTTTTGTGCGTGGGCGAAAATAGCCAATCTCCCGCGGTTGTCGCGCTGCGACGACCCCGCCCGCGTTCAGCGGGCGGCGGTCTTTGGGTGTGGCGCGGGCCGTTGCCATCACCTTGTTCCGAATTCAACATGGCGCCCGATGGAAAACCGTGGCCGTATCGCCCCTGTTCATGACGGTGGCCGTGCGATTTTTCACGGCTCCCGGATCACTTTCCAACCGACAGTCGAAGCGGCGACGCGCCTTAGCACCCATTCCATGAGAACCGTTGTCCTCGCCCTCCTCCTCGCCGTCGCCGGCCCATTGCTGTTCGCTGAAATCTACCCCGCCTGCGAAAGCGTGGTGGACGTCACCCGGCCTCCCTACTCGGCGAAGGCCGATGGCATCGCCGATGACACGGAAGCCCTGCAACGGGCCATCAACGAACATACCGGGCGGCACCACATTCTCTATTTCCCCAGGGGCGTCTATCTCATCCGTGGCACCTTGAAGTGGCCCAAGAAATTCGGCGGGCGAGACAACTGGGGAATGACCTTTCTTTGCGGCGAGACGAGGGAAACAACCATCCTCCGGCTCAAGGACGGAACGTTCACAGACGCGAAGAAGCCCGAGGCCATGATGTGGTGCGGGGGCTTTGGGTCGGCGGATTGGTTCCACAATTACGTCGAGAACCTGACCTTTGATGTGGGAGCGGGAAACCCGGGCGCGGTGGCGCTCCAGTTTTACTCCAACAACTCCGGAGCGGTGCGGGAGTGCCGGTTCGTGGCGGGCAATGGCAGCGGTCACACCGGGCTCGACCTTGCGCATCGCGACATGAACGGCCCGTTGCTGGTGCGGAATTGCGAAGTCCTTGGATTCAGGCGCGGCATCGCGACGGCGCGGGCGGTGAATGGACAGGTGTTCGAGAACATTTTCCTGCGGGGCCAGACCGAAGTCGGCTTCCTCAACGAGGGGCAGACCATCAGCATCCGAGGTTTACGAAGCGAGAGCACCGTTCCCGCCGTCTCCACCTACGGGACCCTCTGCCTCGTTGAAGCCACACTGACAGGCACCGGCGACGCCTCGGGCAAACCGGCCATCGTCAACTTCAACGGAGGGCGGGTGTTCCTGCGCGATGTGAAAACAACCGGCTACGGGCGGGCCCTTGGCGACGTCTCGCAGACGCCGGACTCCGGCGCTGCCTTTCGGATTACCGGCGTCGACAAGCCCGGCAGTCTGGGACCCGACATTGCCGAGTACTGCTCCCATCCCGCGGCCAGTCCGTTCCCCAGCCCGCCGCAATCCCTGCGGCTGCCTGTGAAGCAAACCCCCGAAGTGCCGCGGGACCCGCCGGGATCGTGGGCGAACGTAAACGACTTCGGCGCGGACCCGACCGGCAAGACCGATTCCGCCGCCGCCTTCCAGAAGGCGATGGACTCGGGCGCCACCACGGTCTTCCTCCCTGGCAACTACGCCTTGAAGAGCACCGTCATCCTGCGCGGCAAGGTGCGACGCATGATCGGTACCGGAGGGCAGATCGACTACACCTCGCAGGCGAAGCCGGACTTCCGCCTGATCGATGGCGAGGCACCGGTGGTGGTGGTGGAGCATTTTGCCAACATCCATGGCGGGCTGGAGGTCGACACAAGCCGCACCTTGGTTCTGCGCAGCGTCTCGGACTGCGACCTCACCAGCACCCCGAAGGCGGAGGGGGCGGAATGGTTCTTCGAGGATGTGGTGACGCACCACCTCACTTTGAGGAAGCAAAAGCTCTGGGCGCGGCAGCTCAACATCGAAAACCAGGGAACGCACCTGCTCAACGACGGCGGTGATGTTTGGATCCTCGGATACAAAACCGAGCGCGGCGGCACGCTGCTCGAGACCCGTGGCGGAGGGCGGAGCGAGATCCTGGGCGGATTCAGCTACACCACGACCGCCGGCAAACTCGCGCCGATGTTCGTGAACTCAGACTCCTCGGTGTGGTCGTTTTTCTCCGAGGTCTGCTACAACGGCGATCCGTTTGCCGTCCGTGTTTCGGAAAGGCGCGGCACCGAAGTACGTAGCCTGGGCAGGAACGAGGGACACACCGCGCCGTACTCCGGCCGCCCTTAGAAGACAATGGGGTCACATCTAGATTGTTGACATTTCACCGGGAGCCGCGACGCATCCCCGTGCCTGGACCTCCGGTGACCGAACTCATTGGTTGATTGTCGTGACCTGACCCGAGCGCTTGCTTCCGGCTGCGCGGAGCCCGTGCTCTCGATGGGGCGTCGGTTCCCCCTCCTGCAAGTGAACCCTGTTCATGACCCCCATGAACGGAAGTCACGCCTCGGTGAAAAACATGTGACTTTTTCACGGATCGTCCGTGGACACTTCCGTTCACGGCTGATAGGAGGCGCACGTCCGGTGGTTCCCACACTTCCCCACCGGCATGACTGCGAAACTCCCATGAAACCCAACCCAAGAATCCGAGGAAGCCGTTTCCTCGGCGCCGCCCTGGTCGCCACGACCCTGGCCTGCGCCGCGGCCGACTATCCCGCGAAGGTCCAGTCGAACAATCCGGTGCTCTACTGGCGCCTCAACGACAAGCCCAGTATCCCCGCGGCCGACAAGGCCGTGAACAAAGGCAGCCTGGGCGCCCTGGCCGATGGCTACTACCTCGGCGCCGCGAGCCACCCCGCCCCGGGCGCCCTGGCGGGCAGTTCGGACACCGCCGTGAGCCTCGATGCCACGGCGGGCACGGTCGTCAGTGTTCCGTACTCTTCGGAGCTGAATCCGAATGGAGCCTTCAGCGCGGAGGCGTGGGTGAACCCCAATGCCCTGACCACGACGGCCGCCCCGACCTGCATTCTGGCCTCCGGCCAGTTCGCCGCGCCGCGGTCCGGCTGGCTGATCTACCAGGTCGACAACGGCTGGAGTTTCCGGATGTACAACCAGAACGGAACCGCGACCTCCGCGAACATCGTGGGAGGCACGGCCCCGGAAATTGGCGTTTGGTATCATGTTGTTGCGGTCTATGACGGCACAACCGCGTACCTGTATGTGAACGGGGTCCAGGCGGCATCGGCGGCGCCGACGGGCTACGTCCCGAGCGCAGGCGGACCTCTGTTCGTCGGTGGCCGGAGCGATTCCAGCTTTTGGTGGAACGGAACCGCGGACGAGGTGGCGTTGTACAGCAAGGCACTGACCGCGGCGGAGGTCGATGCGCACTACAAGAACGGGGTGAATGCCTCGCGCGCGACGCCCTACGACCAGGCGGTCCTGGCGAGTGGGCCGTCGGCTTATTACCGCCTCAACGAGGCCGCCTACACAGCGCCGACGACCCTTCCGACGGCCAAGAATCTTGGCAGCGCAGGAGCGGCAAGCGACGGATCCTACAATCCCGGGGTCAACCCGCTGGCCGCGGGCCCGATCCCGCCCACCTACAAGGGATTCGAAACCGACAACAACGCCGGCGGCTTCAATGGCAGCGTCGGGTTTGTCGGGAGCACGGCGAACCTGAACGACCTCGCGAAGTTCACCGTCATCGGCTGGCTCAAGCGCGGCCTGGCCCACTCCGGTCGCGGCGGTTACTTCGGCCAGAACGACCTGCTGGAATTCGGCGACGCCGACAGCGGCGCCAACATCGAGGCCTGGATCAACGCCTACGGCACCAACATCAAGATCCCCTTCCCGTTCAAGGACAACGAATGGGGCCAGATCGCGCTGGTCGGCGACAATGAATCCGGCGCCGTCCTCTACACCAACGGCGTGCCCGCGTTCACCCTTGCCCGGACCGTCGATTCCTTCGGCACCAGCGCCTTCAACTTCAATGTGGGTGGCGGCGGCATCTTCAACACGGCCGGCGACTACTTCCTGGGCAACATCGACGAGGTCGCTGTCTTCGACAAAGCCCTGACGGCGCAGCAGGTCCAGGAGATCTACTACGCGGCCAACATTGCGCCGACCATTGCGACGCAGCCCGCCGTGCCCGGCCGCGAACTGTTCGAGGGCAATGCCGCGACACTCTCCGTGACCGCCGTCGGCACCCCGCCCCTCCGCTATCAATGGCGCAAGGGTGGAACCGATCTCCCCGGCAAGACCTCCGCCGAACTCGCCCTCACGGGTCTCACGGTCGCGGATTCCGGCGCCTACGACGTCGTCATCAGCAATGCCCACGGCTCCGTGACCAGCGCCTCGGTGACCCTGACCATCAGGCCCGCCGACATCTTCCCGCCCGTGCTCCAGTACGCGGCAGGCAACTCGACGTTCAACGGTGTGCGAGTCTGGTTCTCCGAACCCCTGGACCAGGCCTCGGCGCAGACCCTGGCGAACTACCAGCTCTCCGACGGCCTCACGGTTACCGCCGCCAAGCTCTCCGCGGCTCCCGGAAGCGTCGGGGACAACATCGTCGATCTCACGACCTCGACCCAGACACCCGGCAAGACCTACACCCTCACGGTCAGCGGGGTGAAGGATCAGAGTTCGCCGGCCAACACCGTGGCGGCGGCCAGCGCGGTCACCTTCGGATCGTGGACCCTGGGCACGGGCTACCTGAAGTTTGAACACTTCGACAACCTCCCGGGCGCTGCCGACTCCGACATCACCTCGGCGTTGGCGGATCCGCGCGTGGTTGCCGGAAACCCGACGACTTCGGGCTACATCAGCGGCCGGTTCGACACCCGCTCGATCTTCCCGGATGACACCCATGAGAATTTCCTCTCGCGCATCACCGGCTGGATCACCCCGACGGAAAGCGGCGACTACTACTTCTTCCTGCGTTCCGATGACGCCGGCCGGCTCTACCTGAGTACCACCGAGACGCTGCCGAACCCGGCAACCGACACACCGATCTGCATCGAGGAAGACTGCTGCGATGCCTTCGCGGAACCCGACGCCGGGGATCCGGCCACCACCTCGGCTCCGATCACGCTCCAGGCGGGCAAGCGCTACGGCGTCCTGGCCCTGCTCAAGGAAGCCGGCGGCGGGGACTATCTCGAGGTGGCATGGCGCAAGTCCACCGACACCACGGCGGCGGGCAGCCTGCCGTACCTGCCAGGCAAGTTCTTCGCCACCTACGTGGATCCGAACACCGACGTCCAGTTCACGAAGCAACCCGTCAACCTTCCGGCCGTGCTGCCCACGCCGGTGGTGGAATTCGCCTCCGCCAACTTCGCGTCCGGCGACGGCAAGTTCACCGTGGAAAACACCGAGAAGGTTCCGCCGGGTCCCTGGACCCACAACGCGGCCACCGGCGCCTGGTCCGCCGACGGTGGCGAAAGCGCCTGCACGGGTCCCTACAACTCCCGTCTGAACAGCCCGGCCTACGTGGTGCCCCAGACGGAGGAGGTCACGCTGACCTTCAGCCACCGCTACTCGTTCGAGGGCGACTACTGGGACGGCGGCGTGGTGCGCATCAGTGTCAACGGCGGCGACTTCACACCGGTCGCGCCCGAGAACTTCACTGCCAACGGCTATGCCTCCGGCAAAATCCAGGGCACGGGCGACATCAATGGCCAGCGTGGGTTCAACGGTGATTCCGCGGGTTACGCCGGCGGCGGCTTCATCACCAGCTCGGTCATCCTCGGTTCCTTCAAGAAGAACGACACCCTCGTGGTCCAGTTCCTCGGCGCCTGGGATGACTGCACCACAGCAAGTGTGCCCGGTTGGGTCATCAAGACGGTCCAACTGGCCTACGGCAAGGCTCCCCGCGCCGTCACCCTCGAAGCCCTGGCCACCGCCAGCAAACAGGGAAAGCCAGCCACGCTCGGCTACCAATGGCAGCGCAATGACGGCAGCGGTTTCGTCGACATCACCGACGCCACCACCGCCTCGTATCGCTTCTTCCCGGCCGCCGCGGATCTGGCCGCCCAGTTCCGCGTGCTGGCCCTGGTGCCCGGAAAATCCGTCTCCAGCGAAACCGTGAAGGTGTTCGAGGACACCGGCGCGCCGGAGATCAAGATCGCCCGCACCGAGACCACCACCACGATCACGTTCACCGGCCGCCTGCAATCGGCCACCGCCGTGGCCGGCCCGTACAGTGATGTCGCCGGCGCTTCGAGCCCGTACGCGGTCTCGAACCCGGCCTCCGCGGTGTTCTACCGCAGCGCCAAGTAATCGCTTCCAGCGCTCACGCGCTCTCGCAAGGCCCGGGGGGATCTCCTCCCGGGCCT
>CAYZAE010000289.1:0-6160 GCA_964476125.1 uncultured Verrucomicrobiota bacterium
CTGTGCTGCCTGCCAGGATCTGATCTTCGTCTTCGTCGTAATCTTAATCTTAATCCTAATCTTAATCCCCAGCCCCCCCGCCGACCAAAGACCTGTCCCTCTGTGATGCTCCGATCTTCAGCGTCGACCGCCCTCGCGCTTCCTCCCCCCTCGGCAGGGGGAGTGAACAACTTCCTTTTGACGCTGCGGGGCGCGGGGTGTCCACTTGGAGGTGAACAGGCGTTCACCCATGAGTGCGGCCCCCACCCCCACCCCCACCCCCACCCCACGACAGCAGGATGTCCTGCGCTTTTTGGAGACCCGTCAGGCGCGGGGCGAACCGCCACCGAGCTACCGGGAGATCGGGCAGGAGCTCGGGATCACGAATGTCAGTGCGGTGGCCAAGCACGTGGCGTCGCTGCGGCGGAAGGGGCTTCTGGCGTCGACGCTGGGCAAGGTGCGATCCCTGAGCCTGCGGGGTCTGGGGCCTGGGTTGCGTGGCGGGTCCGGGGTGCGGCGGCGGGAGATCGTGGATATTCCGTTGTTCGGGACGATTCCGGCAGGGCCGCCGGGGGAACGGGAACAGTTGGCGGAGGGGTGTGTGAGTGTGGATGTGGAGAGTGTGGGGATCCGGCCGACGGCGCGGACGTTTGCGTTGCGGATCCGGGGGGATTCGATGATCGGGAAGCACATTGTGGATGGGGATGTGGTGGTCATCGAGCATGGGCGTGAGCCGAGGGCGGGGGATGTGGTGGCGGCGCTGATTGATGGGCAGAGCACGTTGAAGACGTTTCTGGTGCAGCGGGGGCGTCCGTTTTTGCGGGCGGAGAACCCGAGGTACGCCGATCTCATTCCGGCGGCGGAACTGGTGATCCAGGGGGTCATGGTGGCCCTGATCCGGAAGCGGGCCTGAGGGAAGGCGGGGGAGTACCGGATGTCCCGATCCATCGTCCATCTCGATGGGGACGCGTTTTATGCCGCGGTGGAGCAGGCGGCGGATCCGCGGTTGCGGGGGAAGCCGGTGGCGGTGGGGGGCGAACGCCGGGGGGTGATTGCGAGTGCCAGCTACGAGGCGCGCCGGTTCGGGATCAAGGCGGCGATGCCAACGGTGCAGGCGCGCCGGTTGTGTCCGGGGTTGATCGTGGTTTCAGGGGACTTCGACCGGTACGAGCAGTTCAGCCGGATCATGTTTTCGTACGCGGAGGACCACACGCCGCTGGTGGAGATCCAGGGATTGGACGAGGGGTACTACGATCTGACGCCGAACCGGGGGAAGTCGCCGTCGGAGATTGCGGCGGTGGTGCAGCGGGCGATCCGGCAGAGCCTGAAGATCACGGTCAGTGAGGGATTGGCGAGCAACAAGCTGGTGAGCCAGATCGCGAGCAAGGCCCACAAGCCGGCGGGGTTCCGGGTGGTGCCGCCAGGGGAGGAGGAGTCATTTCTGCGGCCCCTGCCGAACCGGTGGCTGCCGGGGGTGGGACCGAAGCTGGCGGACCGGTTGAATGCGGCGGGGTTGGCGGAGATCCGGCACATCGCGGCGATGGCGCCGGAGCATCTTGAGCTGGTGGTGGGCAGTCAGGCCCGGCAGATGCTGCTCTTCGCCCGGGGCCTGGATGACCGGCCGGTGGTGCCGGAGCGCACGCCGCAGAAGAGCTATTCAAACCAGGAAACTTTCGCCACGGATCTGACGGATGAGGCGTTCGCGGAAGCCACCCTGAGGCGCATGGCGGACGGGTTGTTCGCCAAGGTCCGGGCGGACCGCCGGTCGATCCGGACGCTGACGGTCTCGGTGAAGTTCAACGATCACGAGCAGTCGCAGTCGGGCGAGAGTCTGGCCGAACCCACCAATCTGGAGACCGACGTCTACGGGCGGTTGCGGTCGCTGCTGAAGCGGGCGTGGAACCGGCGGGTGAGCCTGCGCCAGGTCGGTTTGAAACTTTCAAATCTTCACGATGGGCGGTTTGCGGGGGAACTCGAATTGCCGGGGCAGGGAGCCAGTCACGAACGGCGCGAACGCATGGTCGCAGCGGTCGAGGAACTGCGGAGTCGCTACGGCGAAGCGATCGTGATCCGTGGTCATGATTTCGTGCTCCGCGACGGGCCACGGGACGCCACGGCGCCGTCGCTGCCGTCACGGCCTGCCCCGCCGTTGCTGGTGCCATTGCCATTGCCGTTGCCGTTGCCGGCAGTCCGCGGGCCGTCCTTGCCCCGGATCACAATCCGTGTTCCGGCGCGGCCGCGGACCGCCTACGTGCCGCTGGGCTGTCATTCCCATTATTCGTTTCTGGATTCGACGCTTTCCCCGGAGCAGATCGTGGGACTGGCGCAGCGGCACGGGATGCCGGCCATCGCGATGACCGATCTCGGCAATCTCCATGGCGCGGGCGAGTTCGCGGCGGCGGCCCGGCTGGCCGGGGTCCGGCCGATTTTTGGTGCGGAAGTGTGCACGCCGGAGGGCGGTCCGCTGCTCGTGTATGTGCGGAACCGGACGGGGTACGCGAACCTCTGCCGGTTGCTGTCGCGGGTGGGGGAGCGGCCTGGGGCGAGGGATGAGGAATCGGCGGTGGCGACCCGGCAGCGTCAGCCGTTTGCGTGGGAGACCCTCGCGGCGCATGCGGAGGGATTGATCGCGGTGGGGACCGACGAACGTCTCGGGCGGATTTTCGGCGCGGGGAATCATTATCGGGCGGTGTTGAAGCCCGAGCAGGCGGGGCATTCCCGGGGCATTCTGGTGCCGCGCACCCATTATGGGGACCGGTCGGAGCGTCGGCATTTCGAGATCGTGCAGAGCGTGCGCACGCGGACCCTGCTGCCGCAGTCGCATCCGGAGAAGCGGGGCGGGGATTTGTCGTTCCGGCCGGTTTCGGCGTTGCCGGCGTGGGTGGATCGGCATCCGGAGCTGTTGGAGCGGACGCGGGAGTTGGCGGAGGCGTGCGAGTTTAGCTTTCCGTTCGGGGCCCCGCAGTTTCCGGAGTACCGGCCATCGGACGGTTCGGACCCGCGCGGGTTTCTGCGGCGCCTGGTGATGGAGGGGTTGCGTCGACGGTATGGGGAGGGGGCGGGCCGGTGGTTGGGGCAGATCGAGGAGGAGTTGGGGATCATTGCGGCGGTGGGTTACGAGGCGTTGTTCCTGCACACCTGGAGCCTGTTGCAGGACTGTCGGGCGGCGGGCATCGAGTGGATCACGCGGGGGTCGGCGGCGGATTCGCTGGTGTGCTACTGCCTGGGCATCTCGAACGTGTGCCCGATCCGGTTCGAGCTGTACTTCAAGCGGTTCCTGAATCCGGAGCGGATGGCGATGAACAAGCTGCCGGACATCGACATTGATTTCCCGCACGACCGGAAGGATGACGTGGTGAACCTGGTGTTCGCGCGGTTCGGGCCGGATCACTGTGCGGTGGTCGGCGGGTTTTCAACGTACCAGGCGCGGAGTGCGTTCGGGGATGTGGGGAAGGTGCTGGGCCTGGGAGAGGGCCAGATCCGGAGGTTCACGGAACGGTTTCCCTGGGGGGGCAGTACCCGGCTGCGGGAGATGCTGGCCCAGGGGATTGAGACCCGCGACCTGCCGATCCAGGAGGAACCGTACCGGACCGCACTGGACCTCGCGGCCCTGCTGGAGGGACGTCCGCGCAATCCGAAGATGCACCCGTGCGGGGTGGTGCTGACGCGCCAGCCGGTGCACGAGCTGACGCCCACGTTTGTGTCGAACAAGGGATGGCCGACGACGCACTACGACATGGACATCACGGAGGCGGTGGGGTTGGTGAAGATGGACATCCTGGCCCAGGGCGGGCTGGCGGTGTTGCGGGATGCGAAGGCCGCCATCCGCCGGAATCACGGGGTGGAGGTGGATCTGGCGGGGTTGGAACCGTGGAAGGACGGGCGGGTGTGGGAATTGATTGCGTCGGGGGGAAGCCGGGCGGTGCATCACATCGAATCCCCGGCCATGTTGAACCTGTGCCGGATGACGAACGTCCGGGAGATCGATGGTCTGGTGGCGATTGTTTCGGTGATCCGGCCGGGGGCGGCGAACGAGAACAAGAAGGTGGCTTTCGCCCGTCGTTACCAGGGCATGGAACCTCCCGTGTATCCGCATCCGTGTCTCGAGGCCTGCCTGCGCAGCACCTACGGGCTGGTGGTGTACGAGGAACACATTCTCCAGGTGGCGGAGGCCTATGCGGGCCTGACGGCGGGGCGGGCGGATGTGCTCCGTCGGGCGCTGGTGAAACAGAAGGCGTCGGTCGTCGCGACCATCAAGCCGGAGTTCTTCACCGCCGCCGCCGCCCGGGGACATCCGCTCGCGAAGACCCAGGAGGTCTGGGACCTGATCACCGGGTTTCAGGGGTATGCCTTCAACAAGGCGCATTCCACGGCTTACGGCGTGGAGGCGTACGAGGCGGCCTGGATCAAGAGCCGGTATCCGGCGGAATTCCTCGCCGGCGTGCTGACGAACGGGAAGGGCTTTTACTCCACCCTGGTCTACGTCCTCGAATGCCACCGGCTCGGCCTTCGCATCCTCCCGCCGTCGGTGAACCATCCCGGTCCCGCGTACGACCCGACCCCGGCCGGCATCCGGGTGCCGGTGCGGGCGGTGTCGGGGATCACTGAATCAACCCTCGACCGGATCCTGTCGGCGCGAAGCCGGGGCCCGTTTGCGGGGGTGGACGATTTCGCGCGTCGCGTGGGGCCCGGGGCGGAGGAGTTGGAGGCGTTGGTGCGGGTCGGGGCCTTCGATGAATTCGGGGGAACGCGGCTGGCGCAGTTCTGGGAGGTGCAACAGATCGCGCGGGGCACGAACCGTTTCGAGAACGCCCACGCCCGGGAACAGGCCTGGCTTCTGCCGCCGCCCGAGTTGAAGACCCTGCCGGTGGAGCGGTTGAGGGAACCGACGCGGAAGGAGCGGTTGCAGGCGGAGTGGGACCTGCTGGGATTCACGGCGTCGGCGCCTCCGCTGGAGTTGTTCGACGACATCCGGTGGTCGACCTACTGCCCGCTGGCCCGGGCGGGGGAGTTCGTGGGCAGCGAGATCACCGTGTGCGGGTTGGTGGTGGAACAGCGGATCCACCATCAGGTGACCGGGGAACCGATGAAGTTCCTGACCATCGCGGACAAGAGTGAGATCGCGTCGACGGATCTCTTCGCGGACACGTACCGGTCCTATGGACTGGCCACGGTCCGGTACCCGGTGCTGGAGGTGACGGCGAAGGTGGAGCCGTTCGAGAATGGGCGTGGCTGGACGTTGCGGGCGCTGCGGGCGGGGAAGCCGAGGACGCTGGGGGGCGGTTCCGGCGATGGCGGCTGAGGGGGGTGGGATCAGGGTTCCCAGTGGAGCGTTTCGACCCGGGCATCGGACCGGACGGATTCGGCGTGGCCATCGGCGAACCCGATGGCGATGGGGCGGCCGGGGCGGAAGGATTGACGGAGGAGATCGGGGCCGCCGGACACGTTCCAGCCGCCGGGGGAGACTTCGAAGACGGTGACGGTGTCGGGGGTGATATCGTCGATTTTCTTGCCGGCGAGGCTGATGTTGTAGGCGTAGCTGCTGTGGTTCCCGCCCTGGCGGTTGCGGTCGCCCTGGTTGACGAAGGCCGAGGTGGAGTCGCCGAGGTAGGGACGAAGGGCTTCGCACCAGTTGGTGGCGGCGGGCAGGACGCCGCCGGAATCCCCGGAGTAGAGACGGATCGCGAGGTTGAGTTGTTTGACGTTGTTCAGGCTGTGGATTTCCTGGGCCTTGGATTTGGCCTTGGCGAGGGCGGGCAGGAGCAGGGCGACGAGAATGGCGATGATCGGGGCGAGGGCGAGCATGACGCCGGAAAGCACGGTGCCGGCGATGGCGACGCCGCGTCCCTTGAGCGCGCCCGCGCTGCGGTTGATCTGGATCCAGGCCACGATGCCGCAGACCAGTCCGGCGACCGCGGGAACGATCAGGAATCCGAGGATGCCAAGCACGAGCGACGTGACGGCCAGACCGCTGGTGCGTGCGGGAACCGGGGAGCCGGAGGGGGCCGTGGGTGGGGGAAGATCGGCGGCGTTCATGGGGGTCGGTGGAAAGCCTAGGCCGGAGTTCCGAGACATGCACGGGAGGAGTGGGGGAGGTTCGTGCCTTCGGCCCGTGCATCCCGAAGGTGTTGGTAGCGGTTGTCGCGCTGCGACAACCCCGCCCGCGTTGAGCGGGCGGTGG
>CAYZAE010000290.1:0-6074 GCA_964476125.1 uncultured Verrucomicrobiota bacterium
GGAATTCTGGGACAAGCGAGCGTCCTCACGGTCTCGGCGAACGGCGTCGAAACATCGCCCGTCACGCGTGGGGTCTGGCTGCTGGAGAAGGTCTTCGGGACCCCGCCGAAACCCCCGCCGCCGGACGTGCCGCCGCTTGAACCCGATATCCGCGGAGCCAAGACCATCCGACAGCAATTGGAGAAACACCGATCGGTCCAGGCCTGCGCGGACTGTCATGCCAAGATCGATCCCCTTGGCTATTCGCTCGAGGCCTTCGATCCGATCGGTAAAGCGCGACAGACCTACCCGAACGGTCTGGCCATCGACTCTGCCGGCGAGTATCGAGGCCAGCCAGTCAACAGCCCGAGCGACGTCCGCGACTACTTGCTCAAGCATCCCGACCTGCTCGCGCACAACATCGCCCACCGCTTGTTGACCTACGCTCTCGGGCGGCAGCTGGGTTTTGCGGACCAGCCCCAACTGCGTGCCATTCTTGCGGACTGGAAGGCGCAGGGGCACGGCCTCCGCACGCTTGTCCATCTCGTTGCCTCAAGTGACCTGATGCGAAGTCCCTGATCCCGGTCTGACCTGAATTTGAATGTGCGAGCCCTCCCCGGATTCTCACTGGGAAGATGGTGCGCTGTCCGCAGAACAACTTTTCTGCCATTTGCTTCTCCGGCGTGGCGGCACTTTCGAACTGTGAGCGGTGCCCTTGAGTGTCACTCGGCGATGAAGCCGCTTTTGAAAGGCGAGGGCGCTGAGTCGTTTTACTGGAACTTAAAATAGGGATCGCGGCGCTCCTCGCATTCGATCACTTTCACTTGGCGTCAGTTATCCTTCCGCGTTCGACGAGCCCCTCGATCCAAGAAAATAATGAAAACCGATGTCCTTTCGCGTAAGCCCGCCCCTGCGGCCATCTCAACCTGAGCCAGCATGCCTTCCCATTTAATACCTCTACGAAAAAACGATTGGCGATGCATCGATGTCGCGCTCAGTGAAATTCCTTCCGAGGGATATTGCGACCAGCCCTATGCGGTGGTGAATCAGCGCGGGGAGTGGGTGGTGGTCATGACCACCGGCCGAGGCGTGGAGGGCGAGCCGGGACAGCATATCGTTTCCACGATCTCGCGGGATCGTGGCCGGACGTGGGGACCTTTGGTAGATGTGGAGCCGGCCGATGGTCCGGAAGCGTCTTGGGCCACGTGTGTCATGATACCCTCCGGGCGTATCTTCGTTTTTTACACCTATAACGCAGATAATCTACGTCGGGTTCTGGCGGAGGACGGCCAGTACCTCAAACGAGTGGATACGTTGGGAAAGCTCGTCTTCAAGTTCTCCGACGACGGTGGGCACTCCTGGTCGGTTGATCGCTTTGAAGTACCGATTCGTTCTTTCGCCATTGATCGAAGCAATGTTTACGAGGGGAAACACCAGTTTTTCTGGAGCATCGCGAAACCGATCCTGCATCAGGGTTCGCTTTATCTGGCCTTGTCCAAAGTGGGGAATTTTGGCGAAGGATTCATGGCCAGCGGCACGGGTGCAATCGTGGTGAGCCGAAATCTTGCTACCGAGGAGAGGCCGGGGAAGTTCACTTGGGAAACCCTGCCGGACGGGGATGCCGGTTTGCCTGCTCCGCAGGGCCGGGTTGCTGACGAACACAACATCGTCGCGCTCTCCGACGGGAGCCTGTACTGCGTTTACCGCACCAATCAGGGGCACAATGTCCAGGCCTACAGCCGGGATGGGGGTCGGACGTGGAGCCAACCCGAGTGGGGGCGGTATCGACCGGGGGGCCGGCTCATCAAGCAACCTCGTTGTCTCAACAAGGTGCATAGGTTTGCCAACGGAAAGTACGCGCTCTTCTTCCACAATAACGGAGGGCGTCACTACAGCGCGCACCCCTTGGGCAATCGGAATCCCACCTGGATTGCCGGCGGGATCGAGCGGGACGGTTTCATTCACTGGAGTGAACCGGAGATTCTCTTGTACGACCATGACTACACGCGGGGTATTTCTTACCCGGATTGGGTAGAGGACCAAGGAGAGTATTTTTTCACCGAGACCCAAAAGACGCGTGCGCGGGTGCATCAAATTCCGACAGTGTTTATGGAAATGCTCTGGGCGCAGGCGACTCGCCGGGAGGTTGCCCGCACGGGTCTTCTGCTGGAGGTAGCCAGATCGCCGAAGGTGGCGGAGACTTCGATTGATTGGCCCCGAGTGGGGAAACTCAGCGCCGGGGACAGTTTCGCGCTTGAGTTGGCAGTGGATTCCGCGCCGACCATGGCTGATCGGAAGTTGTTGGACACGAGATTGGCGAACACCACCAACGTCGGCGTTCTCGCGCAATTTGCCGGGACCGGCATGACCATTTCGCAGCGCCGCAATGGAGCGCTTGAAATCTTGCTCGATGACGGCCGCTCACCGCTTTGGTGGTCAACCGAGCCCGGTGCCGTGCCTGTTGAGCGCCCCTTGCATCTCGTGGTCAATGTCGACGCCGACAGCAAAGTCCTGACCTTGGTGATCAACGGTCAGCTCTACGATGGTGGAGATCGGCCTTTTGGTTATGCGCGCTTCAACCCTTTCATGTATGACGTCAATGGGCTTTCGAAGGTTGAGTGGGGACGGGAGATCGATTGGTGCGTGGCATTGATTCGGATCTATGGACGGTCGCTTTTTACCAGCGAAGCGGTGGGGAACTATCGCGCGTTTGCCTCCGATTGACAAAGCACGCTTTATGCTGACGAGAAAATTGGCAGGAATGAATCGCGGGGGATCAAAGGGGCCGACGATTCTGCTTCTGGGTATGATATTGGTTGCCCTGATGGGCCCCGTGAAGTCACGGGCAGAGGTGGGGCGCGATCCGCTCTTGGTGGAGGCCTGGAACGAATTCCGGGCGGGTCGAAACAAGGAAGCGGCGGTGCGTTTCCTGGCGGTGGCCGACCAACACGTGGAGAAATCTGCCGTCCACCTGCAGGCGCTGTATGGGTACGCGTTGGCCATGGGGCACTCCCAGCCGCTGCCGAGACTGGAGGAAGCCCAACGTACCCTGCGGACGATTCTCGAAGCGGATCCTCGGGGCCGTTTGGCGCCGTGGGTGATTCTCGAGATGGGAAATTTCGTCAACGACCGCACACGTCGAGCGAATCCTGAGGCGACGGCCCACTTCGAGCGGGTCATGACCGAATTTCCGGAAAGTCCGGCTGCCGACGAAGCCTCGCTCAAGTTCGCCGCGATCAAGATCGCCGAGGCAACCCGGGAGTCGGTCCTGAAAGGTGTGGCCGCATTGGAAGCCCGCCTCGCACAGTATCCAAACAATCCGGCTGCGGTGGTGATGCACCTTCGCCTTGACTATACTTACTGTGTCATTTTGCAGGATTATTCCAACAGCCTGCGGCACGCCGAGGCCGTTTGTCGTTTGCGGCTGAAGGATCCTTTCCGATGGAGCCGCCAGCTTTGGCACACGGCGGAACTCCACCGACGTTTTTCAGGGAATCGTGAACGTGCCGCCCATTTCTACCGGATGATTCTAACGGACGCGCCGCGGTCCGAACACGCTTGGCCGGCGCGACAGCGGCTGTCGGAGTGGGGATTGCCCGCCGAAGCCGAAGCGAGCAACGGAGGAAAGCATCATGAGTAACTGGAAAATCTGGACAATGGTGGGAGCGTTTGCGCTCTGTTCATTCTGGGTCCTTCGACCCCGTCAGGCCGAGGCGACAGCCGTGGGAGAGCCGGCAAACGTGATCCGGGTCACGCATACGCTCACGGACGACGGCGTTCGACGCGCGCTTGATGCTGCAGCTGACCGCTACCAGAAGCTTCATCCCGATCGTCGGATAGTGATTCAGGCGGTCCCCGCGAGGTCCTATGATCAGTGGACCAACACGCAAGCCATCGGTGGCACCCTTCCTGACATCATCCAGGTCACGGGCGTGGCCGGTCGGTGGAGCCTATACGCGCAACGCTACTTGCTGCCGTTGGGACCTGACGCCGTGAAACCGAACCCTTATGAACCGGCGTCCGGATCAACCACAATTCCGTGGCGGGAAACCTTTCGCGATGGTCTGAGCACGGGCTACTTTCTCCATCTGATGGAGTATTTTCGCATTCCCGTGGCGCTGAATACCACCCGCGTTTTCTTCAATCGCTCCCTTTATCGCGAAATTATGGGATCGGAGCCTTATCCCCGAGACCTGTCGCAGTATCTGGCGTTTGCGGAGCGGGTCAGGCGCGTGACGCGCGACCGTGAAAAGGTGCTCCATCCGATGGTGGTTTCCGGCGAGCATATGGTACGGAACGGTGAGAGATCGTTTGTTTTCCGTCAGATTGTCGAGCCGGCCGCCATGAACCTTGCCGAGCGGTATGAAATCGCCTTCTGGGGCATCCAGCAGCTTACTCTGCCGCACTACGGCCTCTTGACCGGCAGCTTCAGCTTCAACAACCCGACTCACGAGCGCGCCCTCGGTTTGTTGAAGGCGTTTGCGGCGACCTGCCAGCCGGGTTTCGCCTCTTATCAGAATGAGGATTCGAGAATGTTGTTTCTGCAGGGCCGGGCCGTGGCCACGATCGGGGACACATGGGACCTCGGCATCATGCAGCGATTGGCCGACTTCGATATTGACGTGGTCCCGTTCTTCCGGGTGGTGCTCGAGGTCGACGGCAAACCGGTCGTCCTGCCCAAGGCCCGCGAGGAAGTCACCGAAGGGCTTTCGCTTTCCTTCGGCATCAATCGCGAGAGTCCGCGGGCTCGTCTGGCTTTGGATTTCCTGCAGTTCCTTTCGAGCCGGGAGGAGAACGCGCGGGTGTGCCAATCCCTGAATTGGATTTCCGCGGTGAGCGAGAATCCGCCCGGAGAAACGCTGGCGACATTTGAACCGGTGACGTCGGGGCCAATCGGATACATGGCTTTTTCACAGCCCCCTGGCCGGACTCATCTGTACCTCGTGCAGAACCTTCCCGTCTTCCTCAACGGTGCAATGGATTTCAAGGCGCTGGCCTCGGGTGTGGACTCGACTTGGCTGCAACAGGGCGACCGGGACATCGAGGCATTCAACCTCCGCCTCATGCGGGGGACCCGGGTGATCGAAAACAATATCGCCAAGGAGCGCGCAGCGGAGTTGTTCCCTGAAGCCCGAGTCTCAGGAAATGGCGATGGCGGCGCGAGAGAGTCCAGTTACACCTTCGGCCTGGAGATGCTGGACCTGCTCCACTCGCACGCGACCGAGAGGAGCGTGGTCCGCGACTGGCTGGCCGCCGGAGACTATGTCTTTCCTCCGAAAATCAACGAACCTCTCTCCGGCAAGAACCTGATCCGGCTCATTCCTGAATGAACGAGGGACGGCATCAAGCGGGGCGAGTCTGGCGACCTCGAGATCTTTACCTAGCCGGATTCAACGAAGAACCTAGGACCTCGCGGGGCGGGCGAGTGGCGGAAACGGTTTACTGGAAAGCGAAAAATCAGTTCCACTCACGATCATTATGGGTTTGCTGTGGTCAATGACCTCATCCCGGACCAAATTACGCGTGGGACTGATCGGATGTGGCGGAATTTTCCGCCTGTCCCATCTTCCCAGTTACGAGGCTTTGACTCACCTGATAGCCATCGAGGCGATCGCAGATCCGTACGAGCCGAACCTGCTTCAGGCAGCCCAGTCTCTGCGGCTCGGCCCCGACGCCTGCTTCAACGACCCTCGGGAAATGCTGCGCGCCGTGCCGCTCGACGTGGTCGTGATCGCGACGCCGCACCACCTGCACCGGGAACAGCTTCTCCAAGTCGCCGAAGCCGGCGTGGCGTGCATCGGCGAGAAACCTCTGGTCATGGAGCCCAGCGACCTGGTGGAAATTGAAGCGGCGTTCCGGGCCGCAGGCCGGGACTGCGCCGTGGTGCATAACTACCTCTACACGTCGGGCATGCAGGCGGCTCTGGCTGACCTGAAGGGCGAGTCGCCGTACTTCGCGCAGACGCGGGCTGTCTTCAGCAAGGCGTTCCCCGCCCCCGCGAACGACTGGAGGTTCGACCGGGACGCCGGCGGCGGAGCCTTGAACGACACCTGCTATCATGAGATCTACCTGACGGAGGCCCTGATGGGTTCGCC
>CAYZAE010000291.1:0-6039 GCA_964476125.1 uncultured Verrucomicrobiota bacterium
ATGAATTCTTTCGGACAGGATGAACAGGATCGACAGGATGCTGAGGAAGAAACTGAATCCGGACCATCCTGTGAATCCTGTCCATCCTGTCCAAAATCTTGAAAACGAAGCTCCATGGGTGGTGCGTGCATGTTCAGCGCTTTCTTTCCTACGTCCGAAGAGAGGGAGCTGAGGCACCTGTGGACTTCCTGAGGAAACGATATTTTGTGGACCACGCGTTGCGCCAATCACCGCTTCAGGAATGGCAATTGGACCAGATACCGCAGGCTCTTGAGGTTTTTGTCGCGGGATAGAGAACTGGCATTTTGTGGACGACGGTAATGGGGGGGGGGGCGCAGGGGTTCATTTCGAGTGAAGCCCGCCCAGCGTAGCAGCCGCGTTGAACCCGAATCAGGGACCGCGGCCAGCGGGCCGGAATTGACGGAAGCCGTTTCTTTTCGGAGGGAAGTACAACCAAGACATGGAGTTCAGGGAATTGGGAGGAGCGCTTTCTCGCGACGATGCGGCTGCGGAACTACTCCCAGCGTACGGAGCGATGTTGTCGGGAAAGCGAAAAGGCACACTCCGTGCCCGTCACTTCGCAGGGCCGGCCGGATCAGGCTCCCGGGAAGCGCATGCAGATCGCGCTTGGACCGCCATCCAACGGCTTGAGGTTTCCAATTCTGAATGACTTGGCAAGCGGGGATCCGGGGGCCCGATCCCCCGCGTCGCGGACCGTTGGAAAGGCGGATTGCACCGCAGAGAGCACAGGGAGCACAGAGGCAGTGGAATGGGATTCGGGTTGGAACAGTCTTCAGGCCACCAGATCCTCTCTGCGGTACAGGGTCATCGTTCCTTGGAACAAACTTCTACCACCGGCATCGACGGCTCCTCTTTCACACTCTCTGTGCTCTCTGTGTCCTCTGGGGTGACCCCTTCGTGGTTGGGTCTCCGGGGATTTGGGGGGTTGTGGCTTCTGGGCGTGAGGCGTCGCGGGACGGTTGGGTGGACCAAACCCCTTCAGGGTTCGGGGCGTTGGGGGGACTGGTTCCCGGGCTGGAGGACGGAATCCCAACTTCGAACGAAGTTCCCCGATCCCCACATCACGGACCGCCAAAGATCAGGATGTCACCACGAAGCGCAGGAAGGGCACGAAAAGAATTCGGGGATAGCAACTTCGTGGAAGCGCTGCCTACCGATCTGGTCGGCCTGCCTTGAAAGGGCCTTCCTTCGTGCCCTTCATGCCCTTCGTGGTTTGTTATTCGGGGCTTGGCTTTGGATTGGGGCGAGGGCGGCGCGTGGGGGAGATTAAGATACGGGGGAGGATTAGGATTAAGATTAAGATTGAGATTAAGATTGAGATTAAGATTAAGGCTGAGAATGGGATTAGGGGTGCTGGTTTGAGGATGGATCGGGTGGATTTAGTCTCACGAACGTTGCACCGGGTCCGCCAAAGAGGGGGGTCGCGAGGGAGAAACTGATGACATCCGCGCGGCGCGCGAGCAGGGCATGGACGGAACGGAGAAGCTGTCCCCTTCCCTTTCCGTGGACGATCCGCACCTCGAGAATTCCGCGGCTGCGGGCTTCGTCGAGGTAAGCCTCAACCACGTCCCCGACATCCGACGGTCGGAAGGTGTGAAGGTCGAGTTCAGGCGTGATGGGAAGCGGGTGAACGGGGTCCCCCTCGTGCATCGGTGGGTCGGTCGTCATGGGTGCTGAAGTTGGGTCGGAATAGAAAAAGGGACCGGATGACTCCGGTCCCTTCTCGAAAGGTTTGAATCACCGTCCGCCGGGGGAGCGTGACTCACCCCGGCGGAGTGGAGACTGGCCTCAGCGCTTGACGGCGCGGAGGAAGCGCGAGGGCTGGGTGCCGAGCGGGATCTGGACCGGAGTGTTGGCGCCGGGCAGAGGGCTCCAGGGACCGGCGAGCGAGTCGGAGGCTTCGAAGACGAAGCCAGCCGGCATCGGCTGCGGATCCGAGGTGATGGTCAGCACGCCATTGGCGAGGTTCACCATGATCTTGGGCGCGGCACCGCCACCACCCACCGGGGTGGTCGGGTCGTCCTTCGGAGCCGGGTGCGAGATCACCGTGTAGAAGTTGATTTCGCGGGGCGAGTTGGCGCCCTGGTCGGGGCGGTTCTGCAGGTTGATCGAGCCCTTGGCGGCCACGAGGATCTGCTTGGTGGTCATCGCGACGGACATTCCGACGCTGGTGATGCCGCCCTGGGGAGCGGAGTTCACGAAGGGCAGGAAGCTCGCGGTGAGCGGCTTGATGGTCTTCGCCGTGGTGTCGGTTTCAAAAACGCGCGCGGCGATCTGTTGGGCTTCGTAGCCGTCGGGCTTGGACACCCAGGCCACAGTGAACCGGCCAAGGGCATCGACATCGATGTTGGCGCGGTCGGCATCAGCCCGGAAGCCGTCTTCACTCACGTCCGCCAGGACGGCGAATTCGCGGGTGCGAGCGTCCCAGGCCGCCACGCGGACGGCGGTGGAGCCGACGACGCGGCCGACGAGGTAGACGTAGGGCTGATTGATGTGGGCGCCGAGACGCGTGCCGTCGCCGCGGCCGGGGTCGAAGTTCTCACCACTGGTCGTCTGGGCCACGGCTTCGCCCTGGAGCACACCGGCGTTGTTGTGGAAGTAGAGCTTGCCGGCAACGCGGACCGCGAAGCCGCCGTTGTAGGCCGCGACGTTGGACCACAGGTCGCCGTCGGCGATCTTCCAGGCCTCTTTCACCACGCTGCCATCGGCGGCAAAGATCGTGGCCACAGCGCAGTTGCCGTCGGTACGGCGCACGCGGGAGCGGTCTTCCACGACGGAGACGAAGTTACCGTCGCTGAGTCCGAGCACATCACCGCCGAAGCGGGAGATCTGCGGGTCGGGAGCGCCACCGGAGGTCAGACGGCCGTTGGCGGAGTCGAGGGCCTTGGTGAGCGGCGTCTGGGTGAGGGTGGCGGGGTCCAGCTTGAAGATCTGGACGGTGCCGTAGCGGCCGTTGTCGAGGCGATCGAAACCGGTGTTCCAGCGGTTGCCGGAATCGAAGCCTTCGACAGCGTGAGGCGAGGCCTCGGCGCCGGTGATGAAATTAACGGCTCCGGGGCGCTTGTCGCCGCCGACGCGGCCGGGGTTGCCGTTCTGGCGGGAGAGGTTGATGGGGCCCTTGTAGGCGACGCCAGCGTCGTTGAAGAAGGCTTCCCCGAGTTTCGGGGCGCCACCGGCGGCCGGCTGGAGGGCGACCACGAACCGCTGCTGGTCGGCGCTGTCCTGGGCGAAGGTGTTGGCTTCAATCAGGAACGTGGAGGTGCCGAGCACGGAGGCGTAGGGCTCCCAGTTGCCGAGGGCGTCCCCGGTCGGGACGATCACGGGGGTGTCGGCGACGATGCGGGTCAGGCCGACAGACTCGATGCTGCCGGGGCGGACGGGGACGACAAACGAGCGGAAAGCGACGACGCGGGCGTCGGCGCCGCCGTTGCGGCTTTCCCAGGTGACGGCGATGGAGTCGCCGCGGAAGGCCACGCGGGGATTGCGGGATTCGAGGGTGCCCGCGTCAGGCAGTTCCTTCTCGCTGACGTAGAAGGTTTTTCCGAGCGGTTTGCCGGTCTGGTCGAAGACGCGGCCGAGCACGATCTTGGCATTGCCGCCGGTGCCGGAGGCGTCCTCGTAAACCACGGCCACGCGGCCAAGGGCGTCGATGCCGACGTCGCAGCGTCCGGGTCCGATCAGTTCCAGATCGTCGGAGACAGCCTTGCTCCAGCGGAGCGTGCCACTGGCGTTGAGCACGGTGACCCAGACCTGGTTCTTGCCGTCGGCATCCTTGCCGATGGCGACGGAGGCGTAGGCATCGTTGCCGTTGCCGTGGAAGCCGACGCCATCGCCGCGGCCGCCGCCGCCGGCGATCGGGTTGCCGGCGATGGTTGCGAGATCGAGGTTGGTGGAGACCGCCTTGCCGGTGTTGTCGAAGAGCCGGATGCGCCCGGGGCCGTTGTCGGAGAACCGGATGGCGAACCCGCTCTTGGTCACGCCGGCGCCGTGCCACATTTCCGACTTGGTGGGCGTTGCGCTGGCCAGCTGGGTGGCGGTGATTTCCTTCCCGGTCGGGTCAACGATCCGGAAGATGACGTGGTTCTGGGCGGCTTCGCCTTTGTAGATCGAGACGAGGTCGTCGGTCTGGCGGCTTTCGCCCACCACGAGGATGTTGCCGGTCGACAGGTAATCCCAGTCGCCGATGCGGATGTTGCCGGCGCGCGCGCCGTAGTCGACGGGAACGCCATTGACGATGGAGATCGGTTCACCGTTGTTGCTGAGCAGCTGCACGGCCGGCCAGTCGCCGGAGTCCTGGTAGGGGGCGAACTCGACGACTTCGAGGCCGAGATCGAAGGAGGTCGCGCCCATGCCAACGCCGTCGCCGAAGGGGTTGGCCTTGATCTTGGGGCCCCAACCGGTGCGACCGGAGACGGCGGATTTGTTGGCGCGGAAGAAGGAGAGGAATTTGGAGGTGAGCGTCTGTCCGGCGAAGGCGGGGTCCACCGAGGTGATTTCGGTGTCCTGAGTCACCTGTTTGCCGTCGCGGTCGAAGAGGGTCCAGACCGCCTCGAGATCCGTGAGGGCGTCGCCGTCATCCTCCCAACCGACGATGATATTGCCATTGCGGGCGATGCCGATGCCGAGGCTCTCCGTGTTGTTATTGTTGATGGTATCCGTCGTATTGACGTAGAGGGTCTCGGTCACGGGCCTGATCCCGTTATCCTCGGGTTTCCCTGGAAGTGTCTGGCCGAAGGCCTGAGCCGCCAGAAGGGCGACGCCGAGGCACGGCAGCGTGGTAAGTACTCTCATTCGATGAACTTGGGTTGATTTGGCGATGGTGAGCACCTCCCCGGGGAACCCAACGCACTCAGCCGCGCGTACAACTCATGAAATGACACGAGTACGCGCGGTTTTCGGCGATCCGGATCCGGGGAGAACCCCCGTCGCTTACGCCCACCATCCACCGATGGCAACCCAATTCTGGCCGCAGGCGCGGGGGCCCAGGGCTGCTGACAAAGTCCTGAATCAGGGACGGAGATTCCTTCGACAGGATTCACAGGATGAACCGGATGAGAGGGGGGGGGGGAAAGACTGGCGCGCTTGGAGATCGCTCCCTGCCTCACTGCGGTAGGGCGCGATCTCCGAACGCGCCGTCCTTTCATGCCACCCTGACGAACGGCGCTCTCGGAGATCGCGCCCTACCCAAAGCGGGAGAATCCACCGGCGATCAAGCGGGAATCATTGCTCTTTCCTGTCCAATCGCGCTCTCCCCCATCCCCGCCCCCTTCGCCCTTCGCTATTCCTTGGGTTCGGCAAAAGCCGAGTCAGGCAGGTCGACGTTGTGTTTGACCTCCTCGAAGGTGACTTTGAATCCGATCTGCGCGGGCTGCGGCACCTTCATCAAGAACGGCACCTTCACGCCGTCCACATCGCGGAAATCCTCGAAATCGATCTGGAACGACATCTCACCGGCAGCGGTTTCGACATCTGTTTCCTCACGGAGCAGCAGGCCGGATTTCTGGTCGAAGTAGAGCCGGTCGGGTTTACCTTCCTTCCCGGAGCCCTCCACGAGCCAGGCGTCGGCGGTGCCGACCTTGGCCGGACCTTTCACGACCAGTTTCTCGTAGGTCTCCTTCAGGCGCAGTTCCCGGGGAAAGGCGGTGCTGCGCAGGGCCCGCGCCAGTTCGCCTCCCTTTTTCCGGCTCACCCCCTGCAACGGCATCACGGACCAGGCGACCGTGCCGTCACATCCCTCGCGCACCGTCCCGAATCCTCCGAAATCAAAGGTGGTGGCCTGCTTGTTGGGTGCCTTGTTGCGGAGGGTGAACTGTCCGCTCGCCCCCAGAGCGGTCACTTCGATCGACCCCTTCATCGTCCGGGTCTTCAGCCGGCCCAGAGCCTCGCGCCCCCCGCTGCCCGACGCATAACGGTTCAGGATCTCGTCCAAGGTGGGTGTTTTCGGCGCGTCCGCACCCGTGGCGAGCATCGACACCATCACGGCACCCAACACGGTCAACAGGGCTGTTTTCATGGAAA
>CAYZAE010000292.1:0-5990 GCA_964476125.1 uncultured Verrucomicrobiota bacterium
GGCGGACGGCTCGGTTCGGCGCGTGGCCCGTGGGTTGTATGACGTGCCCAAGCGGCACACCCTGGTCGGCTTGACGGCCCCCAGCATCGACCAGGTCGCCAAGGCGGTTGCCGGGAAAAGCGGCACACGGTTACAGCCCACCGGCGCGTATGCTGCCAATCTCTTGGGGTTGTCCGACGAGGTGCCCGCGATGGTGGTTTTCCTCACCGACGGCCGCAGCAAGCGAATCCAACTGGGCAAATTGACCATCACGCTCAAGCAGACTTCGCCACGAATCATGGCAACTGCTGGAACCGTTCGCACCTTGCGGCAGGGCAAGCCGGCTCGTTAGGCTGCGATTGACAGCACGGAATGCCCACAAGCGAACCAGAGCGGATTCTTATCCAGAAGCGCAACGGGGATCATTTTACGAAGACCCCGTGGACGCTCGTGCTGCGTGCCGGCTGGGGCTCCGCCTCCGCGGAGGGGGTCGCTGCCTTGGAATGGTTGAGTGAGCGTTATTGGTATCCGCTGTATGCCTTCGCCCGGCGCTCCGGGCTGGCGCCGCACGACGCCGAGGACGCAACGCAGGGGTTCTTTGCGCACCTTTTTGAGAGTTCCGTGCTGGCGAAGGCCGACCCAGGCAGGGGACGCTTTCGCAACTTCCTCCTGACGGCGTTCAACAACTTCATGGGCCAGCAGCGCGAGCAGTTGGAGGCCTGGAAGCGCGGAGGCCGCCATTCGCATGTGTCGCTCGACAGCATGACGGCGGAGGAGCGTTACCTTCATGAGCCGGTGGATGGCCAAGATCCGTCGCGATTGTATGACGCCGCTTGGGCAACCACCACAATCCGAGCCGGGCTTGAGCGCCTTCGGCTGGAGTATTCCCGCCTTGGAAAGTCGGAACTGTTCGATGCGCTGCAGCCGCACCTGACAGGCGACCCGGGAAGCTATGCCGAGCTCGGGGCGCGAATTGGCCGAAGTCCCGGCGCGGCCAGGGTTGCAGTCCATCGGATTCGCGCCCGATTTGCCGAAACTCTCCAGGCTGAAGTCGCCGCGACCGTCGACGGCCATTCGGAGGTGAACGCGGAGTTGCGTCACCTCAGGAGTATTCTCATGGGGGGCTAGAAGCCAGCCTGGGTAACAAGAGGGCGCGAATCCGATAGAAGATAGAGGAGCCAACCGCGCTTGAATACACCGACGACCTGTTCCCAGTGCGGCCAACCGCAGCGCCCGGGCCTGCCGATTGGCCTGTGTGCCGCCTGCCTCGCACGACTGGCGGTGGAAGGGCCGCCAGCCATGGAAGGGGAGCGGCCTCCGGATATCGGCAGCACGAAGGACTTGGGCAACCGAGTCCTCCACTATCTCGGCGATTATCAGCTTCTGGAGGAAGTCGGCCGCGGCGGGATGGGGGTCGTCTACCGGGCGCGCCAGGTGAGCCTCGATCGGCAGGTGGCAGTGAAGATGATCCTCCATGGCCACCTCGCGAGCGAGGATCAACTCCACCGATTCCAGATGGAGGCGGCGACAACGGCCCAGCTTCGACATCCCAACATCGTCGAGGTCTTCGAGGTCGGGGAAGACCAGGGACAGGCCTACTTCGCGATGGAGTTCATTCCCGGGGTCACGCTGGGCGACCGGGTTCGCAGCGGCCCGCTTCCGCCACGGGAATGCGCGGCCTACCTGACAGTCGTCGCACGGGCGGTCCAGCATGCCCATGACCTCGGTGTGCTGCACCGCGACCTGAAGCCGGCGAACATCCTTCTGGATCAGGATGGCCGGGCGCGCGTGACCGACTTCGGCCTGTCCAAGCGTCTGGGCGGCCCGATCGACATTACGTTGAGCGGCCAGACCTTCGGCACCCCCGCGTACATTCCCCCGGAGCAGGTCGCGGCACGACGCGGGGCAGTCACGGTACGGAGCGATGTCTATTCCCTCGGTTCGATCCTCTACCACTTGCTGACCGGGCGTCCTCCGTTTCATGGAGCCGGTGAGGCTGAAACACTCCGGGCAGTCCTCGAGGAAGAACCCCTGGCGCCTCGCACGATCAATCCCGGGATCCCGCGAGACCTCGAGACAATTTGCCAGCGGTGCATGGCCAAAGAACCGGCGCGCCGCTATGGCAGCGCGGCAGCATTGGCCGACGATCTGGACCGCTGGATGGATGGCCTTCCCATCGAGGCCAGGCCGGCGCGCGCGCCGGAACGGCTTTGGCTGTGGGCCAGGAGACGTCCAGCAATCGCGTTGCTCTCAACCCTTTGCGTGCTGGCCGTCGTGTTCGGCACTGCCGGGATCCTGTGGGAGTGGCGGTTGGCAACCCACCATCAGCGTTCCGCCGAGGCGCGCGGCGAAGTCCTCCTGAAGACCTCCGTCGAACTGCGGGCACGCCAGGCTGAATTCGCCTTCAAGGCAGGACGGAGTCAGGAGGCGCTTTCCCAGTTGGCGGCGGCCATCCGGATGGCTCCAAACCAGACCCAACCAGCTTGGCGCCTTGTCTCCGCCCTCAACCAACGGGGCTTTGCCCATCCCACGGGGCCCATGCTGGAGGACGGAACCCGCGCGATGCAGGCGAACTTCACGCCGGACGGCCAGCGGGTCGTTTCGCTGAACGTCGAGCATGAGCTCCGTCTCTGGGATGCCGAAGGGGGGCGACCGCTCTGCGAGCCGATGCGACATCCCGGGAATGTTGATGCCTTCGAGTTCTCGGGAATCGGGTCGAATATCGTTACCCTCGTCCGGGGCGACTCGGTGTTCGTCTGGAGCTCCCGTTCGGGCGGGTTGGTACGCCGGCTGAATCTGGGACCGGCGTTGTCGGCCGCCGGTGCCAACCCGTCGAACCAGTCGATTTTGGTTGGGCTGACCAACGGCCACGTCGTCGCGCTCGATGCGTTGGCTCCGGGGCCGGGACGCGATTGGCTGGCCCACACGGGTGCGGTGTCGTGGGTGCAGTTTAGCGCCGATGGTCGGCGATTCGCGACGTCCGACTCGGCTTCCCAGGTGCGGATTTGGTCGGCCGATCCCCCCAATGCCCTTTTGGCGGAGGTTCCATTGAACGGGGAGCCTTTTGACCATGCCCATTTCAGTCCGGATGGGAGCCATTTGTTCACCACGGACGGACGTTCCGTGGCGCGATGCTGGAGCCTGTTCCCGGTTGCCCTCTCCATCTCAAACAACCTGCCCGCAACCTGCACCATCACGGCATGGAGTCCCGATGGCACACGGGTGTTGGCCGGTCTGGCCAATGGATGGGTGATCGTCTTCGATCCGAAGAGCGGTCGTCAGATCCTTTCCTACACCAATCACCTCCAGACGTTCATGGCCGAGAGCATCTTCGCCCTGGACGTGAGCCCCGACAGCCGGCTGGTGGTGAGTGGATCCGACGACCAGACCGCGCACATCTGGGACCTGCACACCGGCCAGCGTCATTTCGAGCCGATCCACGAGGACAGCTCGGTGAGCGACGCGCGGTTTCATCCGGATGGTCAACGACTGCTCACGGTGGAGGTCCATCGGGGGATCCGACTGCGCCGACTTTCCCCGCCGGCGGACTCGCCACAACGAATTGTCGAGCCCTCCGGCGTCCGCACGGTGGCATGCACGCAGGCTGCTTCAACCAACGTCGACGAGCTGCTGCTCACGGTTCTCACCAACGGGTCCGTCCGACTCCTCGACCCGCTCCGGGGCGGGCTGGTTCGCGAGATTCGCGGCCCCGGGGCGACCCTCGAATATTCCGCCATTGATCCGGGAGCGCGAAGGTTGGCGCTGGCGGATACGAACCACCACGTGACCCTCATCGATCTGGAGTCCTTTCATGGGACGGCCATGGAGACGCCGGGGGCGTCCCGGGTCGCATGGATCGATTTCAGTCGAGACCAGTCCCAACTCGCCGTCGCAGCCGGCCATTGCGTGTACTCCTTCGATGCGAGCACCGGGCGGCTCCTGGCGGGACCCTTGTGCTGCGACACAAACCACATCCTCTACGGCCACCGATTCTTCCGGGTTCGCTTCAGCCCGGACGGCAAGCGCTTGCTGGCTCCCTGCCATGACCTGCATGTGCGAGTCTGGGAGCTTCCGAGCGGACGCCTTTTGGGTGACCTACCCCATGGCAGTTCGGTCTACTCAGCTGAGTTTAGCCCGGACAACCGCTTCATTCTGACGACCTCAGGCGACAGGCGGGCGAGTGTGTGGTCGGTGACCAATTTTCTGGCTCCGATCCGCCAATTCCGTGCGGCCGCTCCCTTGGTCGACGGGCATTTCAGCGCTGACGGTCGGACCGCCGTGGTTTCCGGTACCGATGGGAATGCCTTCATTTGGGACGTCGAGACCGGCGGACGCCTGGGGGACCCACTCACTCACAAAAGCTGGATCCATGCGGTCCAATTTGACCCGAGTGGCACCCGCGTGCTCACAAGAAGCTGGGACGAAACTTTTCGGGTCTGGCAGGCTCCGACTGGACTGGCCTTGGGCGAAGCCCGGGAATTGGGCGCAAAGCCCGTCAGTATTGCCCCGAATCAGGATTGGAACCTTTTTGCCGCGTGCACGGGCGGTCCGGAGGTGACGCTCTGGAAGGAGTGGCTGCTACCGGTCCCAGCCCCCGACTGGCTACCGGAACTCGCCGAGGCGATTGCCGGGAGGCGAATCGGTCCAGATCAAGCGGAGCAGCGAGTTTCCGCCGACGCGCTCCGTGCATTGCAGCAACGCCTCGCCGTGCTGTCTGCCACCAACGATTGGAACCGGTGGGTGCGGTGGTATCTCGCCGGCTCGGATCAACCGAGACCCCATCCTTGATCTCAAGGCGTTCACCGCTCGACGTCGAATGCCAATCGAATCGGGTTTTGGAGCACACCGATCCGATTCCTCACAGATTTCCCGTAACGCCACCGTCCCGATCCGATAGTAGGAAAGTAGAGGCGACTCCACGTATGAAATTGTACATGCCCCTTCACCGCTCCGCACTGCTGCTTTCCGCGGTGGTCGCCTTGCTCGGGCCCGCGCACGCTCAGGACTCGGGCGCGTCCTATGTGTTTGGCCAGTTCGGTGACGAGTACCGGCTCACCTTGGAAAGCAAGGTTGGCTACTATTTTGGATTCCAGGCGTCGCCTGACCTGGGCCAATCCTTCACCAACGTGGCAATCGCCCTGGGCGATCCGGGGCCAACCTTGATCCACAAGCCTGTCGAAGGGGAGACGCGGTTCTTCTTCCGGTTCGAGCCGATCAGCGTTTTTGCCCCGCGCGATTCCGACCGCGACGGCATGGACGACCTGTGGGAGCTGACCCACGGCCTCGATGCGCTCGATCCCGCCGACGCCAGCCAAGCCAGCCCGAACATCGCGGGCCTCACGAATCTCGAAGAGTATCGCCGCCGTTTTGGCCTGGGTGCTGAACGGCCCCAGTTTTACAGCCGTGAGGTCAGCCTGTTCAATTTTGGCGCCCCCACCGCCCGCTTCGAGGCCATTTCGCGGGAGCAATCGGTCTACAACTTCGGCTCGCCTCCCTTCCGCATCGAGGCGGTTGGACGCGAGCTCTCGGTCTTCAACGGCGAACGGCCGCCCACGGCGGGTTATCCGGAAGCGTATTCCCGCGAGGTGAGCGTCTACAACTTCGGTTCGCCGCCGTTCCGGATCGAGGCCATCGGGCGGGAGGTGTCGGTATTCAACGGCCAGCGGCCTGCCATCGCCGGCTATCCCGAGGCATACTCCCGCGAGGTGAGCCTTTTCAATTTCGGTGCCCCCATCGCCCGCGTGGAGGCCATCTCCCGCGAGGTGTCCGTGTTCAACAACATCCCATGAGCGATCACCCCCGCAGGAGACGACGCCAAAGACCCATGCTTACAGCCTGTTTGCCCTTCACCCACAACCTTCACTGCTGAAAATCAACTGACCATGAAACTCAAGCACCTGTTCCAACTTGTTGCCGTCGTGCTCACGGCGGCGCGTGCCCTGGCCCTCAACATCCCCAGCGACGGCTCGGACGGCGACTTCAGCCCCACCGGCGACATCGTGGTGGACCTT
>CAYZAE010000293.1:0-5976 GCA_964476125.1 uncultured Verrucomicrobiota bacterium
CCACCGCCCGCTCAACGCGGGCGGGGTTGTCGCAGCGCGACAACCGCTACCAACAGCTTCGGGATGCACCGCCGCGTGCCCCACCCCACCCCAGGCTCTCGACTCGCGAGCCCGAACAAGGCAACCCTTCCCGCCGATGCCCGCGTGGGCCGACCCCTGCGTCGCCCATTCGATATCCACGATCACCATCCCTACGAAGCATTCGCCAACGCCAGCCATGTCCGCCTCATTCTCCGGCCTCGTCGAGTTCGCCTCCTCCTTCCGCCCCCGCCCCCACATCCGGCATGTCCTGTTCGACTTCGACGGGACGATCTCCCTGATCCGCGAAGGCTGGCCCCAGGTGATGGTGCCCATGTTCACCGAAGTCCTCCCCCCGCTCCCCGGGGAATCCGAGGAACAACGCCGCAAAATCGCCTTCGAGGACATCATGGGCCTGAACGGCAAACAGACGATCTACCAGATGATCCAGCTGGCCGCCCGGATCAAGGAACGCGGCGGTCAACCCGAGGAACCGCTCGCCTACAAACACGAATACCTCCGCCGACTCAACCTCCGCATCGCCGACCGCGTCGAAGGGCTCCGCACCGGCCGCCTCAAGATCGATGACCTGCTCGTCGCCGGCACCCGCGACCTGCTCGAACGTCTCACCGCCCGCGGCCTCACCCTCTACCTCGCCAGCGGCACCGACGAACAATACGTCAAACAGGAGGCCGCCCTGCTCGACGTCACCCGCTACTTCGGCCCCCGCATCTACGGCGCCCAGGACGACTACAAGAACTTCTCCAAGAAGATGGTCATCGACCGAATCCTCCGCGAGAACGCCATCCCCGGGGACGCCCTGCTCGCCATCGGCGACGGCTACGTCGAAATCCAGAACACCAAGGAAGTCGGCGGACTCGCCATCGCCGTCGCCAGCGACGAAGCCAACAACGGCTCCGGCCGCTTCGACGAATGGAAGCGCAACCGCCTGCTCGGCGTCGGCGCCGACATCGTGGTCCCCGATTACCGCGACGCCGGACCGCTCCTGGAAAAAATCTTCACGGCCTGAGCCGGGCCCGGCTCCCGCCAAAATCCGGTTGTTTCAGGACCCGCCCGCCGCCGATAACCCACGGATGCGGTATCTCCTCGCGGGTCTGATCGGATTGGTCAGTGGCATTGCCAGCGGACTTTTCGGAGTCGGCGGCGGTCTCATCATGGTCCCCGGCATGGCCATGCTCATGAAAACCGACATGAAAATCGCCGTCGGCACCTCCCTCGCCGTCATCGTGCCCACCGCCATCACCGGCGTGTTCAAACATTCCCAGCTCCGCCAGATCGACTGGCAGCTGGTCGCCATGCTCGCCCCCACCGCCATCCTCGGCGGCTTCATCGGACCCTGGCTCACCACCAAACTCTCCTCCACCGAACTGCAACGCGCCTTCGGCGGATTCGTCGTGCTGGTCGGACTCCGACTGCTCTTCGCCGGGAAGTGACCGCGCCCCATCCCCACCACGTCCAACACGACCGCCAAGCCTCCCTCAGGCCCCTTGGTTTCCCTCCCATCCCCTCCCCTCGCTCCCCATGGCACCGCTCGCCCTGCTCGCCGCCGTCCTCATCGCCGCCCGCTGGATCGCCCAGCTCAGCCTCGAACTGCTCAACCGGCGCCATGTCCAGGCCCACGCCGGCGCTGTGCCCGAGGCCTTTCGGGACACCATGGACCGCCCGACCTACGACCGCGCCGTGGAATACACGCTGGCCCGCAACCGGTTCGGATCCATCGAACTGACCTGGAGCACGCTCGTGCTCTTCGTCGTGCTGTTTTCGGGAATCCTCCCCGCCGCCTGGAATCACTGGATCTCCCTCGCCGGAACCTCCGCCTGGGCCGGCGCCGCGGGACTCTTCCTCGGCGGCGTGATCCTCTCCCTTCCCAGCCTGCCGCTGGATTGGTGGCAGCAGTTCCGACTCGAACAACGGTTCGGCTTCAACACCACCACGCTGGGCACCTGGATCGTCGACCGCATCAAGACCCTCGCGCTCGCCGCCGCGCTCGGCATCCCCCTGATCGCGTTTCTCCTGAAGCTCGTTGAGTGGACGGGGTCGCTCTGGTGGCTCTGGGGTTGGGGCGCCCTGATGGTGTTCCAGGGCATCATGCTCGTGCTCGCCCCCGTGGTGATCATGCCGCTCTTCAACAAGTTCACCCCCCTGCCCGACGGAACCCTCAAGGCGCGCCTGCTCGATCTCGCCCGCCGCACCGGCTTCGTCGCCAGCAGCATCGAGGTCATGGACGGCAGCCGCCGTTCCCGCCACGCCAACGCGTTCTTCACCGGGCTCGGCAAGTTCCGAAAAATCGTTCTCTTCGACACCCTGATTTCCCAGCTCGGCGAACCCGAACTGGAGGCGGTGCTGGCCCACGAGATCGGGCATTACCGGCTCCGGCACATTCCCAAGCTGCTCGCGTGGTCTGCTGTCATGACCCTCGGCGCCTTCGCCGCCATCGCCTGGCTCGCCGGCGAACCGCGCTTCTTCGCCGCATTCGGCTTCACCGCCACCTCCGTCCCCGTCGCCCTCCTCCTCTTCACCCTGCTCTCCGAAGCCGTGACGTTCTGGTTCTCACCCCTCAGCCACATCCTCTCGCGCCGGTTCGAATACCAGGCCGACGCCTACGCCGCCCAGGCCGTCGGTGAGTTCCAGTCCCTCGTGCGCGCCCTGCGCAAACTGCACGAGAAAAACCTCTCCAACCTCACCCCGCACCCGCTCTACAGCGGCTTCTACTACTCCCACCCCACCCTGCTCGAACGCGAAGCCGCCCTCACCAAACCCTGAACTCCGGCTCCCTTCTCCCCACCTCAGACTCCCTGCTCCCCACTCCCTTCGACCCACGACCCACGACGAACGACACACCCCCCTCATCCCTCCACTTCCACCACCGCCTTGATCACGCCCGTCTCCGGTCGCGCGAACACCGGCAGGTCCTGTCCCAGGCGGTCGAACCCCGTGCGATGGGTGATCCACGGACGGGTATCAATGCGTCCCGTCTCGATGAGATCGATGATGCGCGTGAAATCCCCCGGCAACGCATTGCGCGACGCCAGCAGCGTGAGCTCGCGGCGGTGCAGGATGGGTGCGTGCGGGAAACTGAGTTCGGCCTGCGTGATCCCCACGTAAACCACCCGTCCGCCAAAGGCCGCGAACTCCAGGCAGCGGCTCATCGACTTGTTGCTGCCCGTGGCATCGATGACCACGTGGGCCAGCACCCCGTCGGTCATGCGCTTCAACTCGGCCAGGCCGCCATCCGCACCGCTCGCCAGAATTGTGTGTTCCACGCCCATCGACGTCCGACAAAACTCCAGCCGCGACGCGACCAGATCCATGACCACCAGTCGGGCGCCGCTCAACCGCACGAACTCGATCACCGACAACCCGATCGGCCCGGCCCCGATCACCAGCACGGTTTCGCGGTCGGCGGGATCCGCCCGGTTCACCGCGTGGCATCCGATCGCCAGGGTCTCCACCAGGGCCAGTTGGTCCGGGGCCAGCTTGCCGGCCGGATGCAGCTTGCGCGCGGGAAGAATGAAGCGCGGACGCAACCCGCCATCGGTGTGCACCCCCAGGACCTGGAGATTCTCGCAGCAGTTGGTCTTGCCCCGACGGCAGGCGGAACACCCCTGGCAGTTGATGTACGGCTCCACCGAGCACCACTGACCCGGCTTCACATTCGTCACCCCGTCGCCCACCAACAGCACCTCGACACCCAGTTCGTGACCGGGAATACGGGGGTACGAGAAGAACGGCATCTTGCCCAGCCACCCGGAGTAATCGGTGCCGCAAATCCCCACCCGGTGAACCTTGACCAGGGCCTCGCCGGATCCCGGAGCCGACGGCTCCGGCAGGTCGATCAATCGCATCGTTTCGGGCTTCTCGAACTGGACCGCTCGCATGCCGCCAGAGTGCGTCCCCCCACCGCCCACGGCAAACCGGGAATGCTCTCGGTGGAGTGGGGAGTGGGGAGTTCGGAGACAGGAGGAGGGAGCAAAGAGCCGGAAGCCGACCTTGGGCCCTATGGAGTGCGGCAGCCCCCTGCCGCTTTAAAACCACCGTCCCTTCGCCCCCCACCCCCCCCCCACCCCCCCCGCCCCCCCCCCCCCCCCCCCGGGGACCCCAAACCGGGGCCACTCCCCCCCCCCCCCCCCCCCCCCCCCCCCCCACTCTCTCCCCCGCCCGCCCCCCCCCCCCTTCCCTCCCCCCCCCCCCCCCCCCCCCCGCCGCCGGAACTCCCACCCCCGTCCCCTCCCCGCCCCCCCGGTGAACCCAAAGCGGTGACATGTCACCGCACTCCACGCGCCCCTCTCCCCATCCCCGCGCCTTGGGACTGCGGCGGCATGACGCCGCTTTCCATTCACCGCCCCTTCGCCCCCCACCGCCAGCACAACCCCCACCGTCTGGCCCCGAACTCCGATCTCCGAACTCCGATCTCCGCCCCCCCTCACCATCCCCCCGGAAGATCGGTAAGCGTCCCGCGCAAAATCTTCCGAATCGCCGCCCGCTCCGACACCGCCAAGTACGCGAACTCCGGGTCCTTCGATTCCGCACGCAACACCTCGCCCAACCTCCGGTACACGCGCTCCTTCACCACCCCAGGCAGACCCGTGAAGACGGGCGTGTAAATCATCGGACTGCACCGGTGCCGGAAAAGCCGCGTTCGAAGCTCCAGATCCTTGAGCGACAAACCTTCAACCTCCCGCCGGTTGCGACGGTAATCCTCCCGGAATGCCGGATCGCCTTCCACACCCCCCGCAGGCAGCGGCACCTCGTCCTTGAACAGGAGGTAACGCACCAGCAACTCCGCCTGTTCCGCCAGCAAACGATCGTGCTCCGCCGTCAGCCGGGCGCCATCCGACTGGACATAGGTGCGCGCCCGGTAGGTGGCCTCGACCGCACGATTCACGAAGCCCACCTGATGCTCATGGATCAGTTGCGGCAGCAGATCGCTGGTACGAAGAGGATACCTTTCGAACTGAACCCGTTCCCCCGGAGGATTCGGAATCCGGGTGAGTACCTCGTCGACGAACCGCCCGATGGTGTTGCCCCAATGGTTCGTGAAACCGCCCAGACCGGTCAGGTACCAGCCGCCGAACCGTTCCTGCAACGGAATCCCATGCCCGGTCCTGGCGCGCCGAAAGGCCTCCAGACTCCCACCCGACGGCCCCGGAACCACCGAACTGATCACCAGCCCCGGCACATGCCCCGTGTCCTCGCCCGCATGGCAATTCATGCAGCGCGTCGCCCGTTCGATCCGCAACACATCACTCTCCCGCGGCACGTCGAAGATGTGAAACACACCGCCAAGATCCGGATCCAGCGACACCAACTCAATCCGGCCACCCGGGATGAACCCGAGATAAAGGTCGTCGGTGAAATACAGGGCCCGGGGATTCGTCGGACTGATCCGGCTCAGCTGAAGGCTGGTGGTTGAAAACACCAGCATCTGAGAACTCACCGGGATCCCGAGGTGATCCAGAATGTTGGTCAGAAAGGCCTTCTCACTGCTCCGATCAAACGGCACCCGTCCCGCCTCAAGATCCGCCCGCATCCGGGTGAACCGATCGGTCGGGGTGCGTTTGAAATAATCGTGGGGCGGTTGGTCGAACTCCCGGAAATCCGCCTCTGCCCGCGATTCCGCCGCGGTACAGACGACCACAACGAGTGCCATGGCCCCGAGAAGCGCCCGCCAGGCGCCCCACTCGAAACCAATCGCATTCCGCAACCGCCCGGCACGTCGACACCCGATCCTCATGAGGTGGCGACCGTAGGAGGACTTCCTCCCCCACTTCAAGGGCCGCCGTTCTGGAGTGCGGCAGCCCTCTGCCGCTTTCCCACAACCGCCCCCTCCCCCCCCCCCCCCTCCCCCGCCCCCCCCCCCCCAAAAGACCCCCAGGCCCGGCGCACTCCAACCCGTTAGCAGGAAAACATCATCCTCCGCAGCAGTTTCTTAATGTA
>CAYZAE010000294.1:0-5938 GCA_964476125.1 uncultured Verrucomicrobiota bacterium
GGCGGGAAGGGTTGCCTTGTTCGGGCTCGCGAGTCGAGAGCCTGGGGGGGTGTGCGGGTGGTGGCCTTTGGGTGTTGCTCTCTGGCGATGCCATTGCGCCGCTGGACGAGTTGCAACACCAACACCTCGTGGATGCGCGGGGCGCGCGGGGAGGGCGGCGCGCCCGGAGTTCACGCCCCAGCCCGGTTCAGAGAGCCGGGGAGAAGTTGAAGTACCCGATGAACATCTCCTCCCAGCTTTGTTCGCCGAAGCGGACGGTGGCGCCGGGATCCGGGTTGTAGGGATTCTTGGCGGAATTATCCCAGCCGCCGGTGGCGACGATGCGGGTGCCCGCGGGCAGCCGACGGGGTTCGTTGAGCCGGTAGAGCGTCTGCCAGTCGAAGCGGTAGAAGGGCACGTTGAGGAGCAGTTCGCGCCGGTTGTCGGGAAGGACGGCCTCGAACCGGAACCAGCTGCCGCGGAAATGCATGTGCGGGCTCATTTCATGGAGCAGCGAATCGTACGGCAGGGTGAACTCGGCCTGGGCCGGGTGATCGGTGGTGCCGGCGGGAATCGTGAACTGCGTGTCATAGGCCGCCGCGGTGCGCAGTTCGCCCTTGGGTTGGGTCGGTGAGAGATACAGCCCGAGCTGGGTGGTGTCGGTCTCCGGCTTGCCCGTGGCGGTGTAGTGCACCTGGAACACGATGGTGGCCCCTTTCTTGAGCAGCTTCCCGGTGTTGCCCGGAAACTCCACCTGATCCATGCCGGGAACGTACGCCGCGAAATACCCGCCCAAACCGGCCTGGATCTGGAGGACGTCCGCGAAGGTCGAGGCGGTGAACACCAGGACGTGATGCACGACGCGGGCATTGCCAGGTTTGACCGCGGCCGCCCGGAGCCAGACGTCGTTGGGGAACGGGTTGGGAACGATGAGGTACTTGTAATTCACGGTCCCGCTGGCGGGGATCGACTGCCTCTGGAGGGTGATGACGCGGTCCGGGGCGCCGATCGGCCAGTCGGGCGGCGGCGGCGGCACGGCTTCGGCCAGCGGATCGGGTCCGTCCTCCCGGGGCGCCCCCCGATCGATCCAGTCGACCAGCAGCGCAATCTCCTCGCCGGAGAGCATGCCGTCGTTGCTGTACGACTGCGGGGCGCGGTCGGCGTGCCAGGGCGGCATGCGGCGCGACAGCATCTCGTCCTTCATCAGGGGGGCGTAGTCGCGGAGGACGGTGTGATTGGTCATGGCCCAGGGGGCGATGTTCCCGGGACTGTGGCATTTCACGCAGCCCTTCTGGAGCAGCGGGACGATGTCCTTGGCGTAGGTGCGACCCGAGAAATTACGGGGGGCCGCGGGGGTACCCAGGGCCTCCGTGTGCCGGACGACCACGGGCGTGCCCGCCAGGCGCGCCTTCAAGGCGTCCTCGAGCAGGGCCTTGGACGCCAGGCCCCCGGAGGTGGTGGCCACGGCGTCGCGGATGCGGCCCCGGTAGAGCACCGACCATGCCCCGGGCTTCAGAACGACAGCTTCGGGAACGGTGCCCTTGCCGATCTCCCGGGTCACCACGCCGCCTTCGTCTTCGAGGACTGGAATCTCGGCTTTCAGACCAAGGGTTTTGGCCTGGGCGCCGAGCCGGGTGCGGTCGGCGGTGGTGGCGTCGGCGATGACCCAGATCGGGATGCCCTGGCTGGAGTAGGCGGCGTGGAGTTGGTTGAGATGGGCGATCTGATCAGCGCCCTGGGGACCCAGGGAGGCGAGATCGTTGCCGGCAAACACCAGGACCACGGCCCTGGCATCGCTTTGGTAGAACAACTCCAGCGCCCGGCCGTCCTGGCCGAGCAGCCGGAAGTTCGGGACTTCCACAGGCACAGCGCCCTGGAGCAGCCGGAGCCGGTAGAAATTCTGGGCCGACGTGGAGCAGGTGGGGTCGAGCAGCACCGCCGGTTTGCCGGCCGGTGGGGCGACCGTGGCGACGGATTTCCAGAGGGCACCCTGGTTCAGCAGGGCTTCGGCGGCCTCGAGCGAGTATTCCTGTCCGTCCTCCCCGCGGATGGAGAGTTGGACGGAGCCGTCCTGGTTGGCGATGCCGACATCGGCAGCGGTCAGGGCCGTGGGAGCGGCCAGGGCGGTGGTGAGCGCCAGGGCGAGGGCGGTGCGGCGGAGGCACCGCCGATGGGAATGGGCCACGAACATCGCGAAGAAAGTGGCGTCGGATTTGGATTCGCGCAATGCCCGGAAAATGGGGGCCGGCCCGACCCGTTATTTCCGGGGTCCCACGGCGTGCAGGGACTTCGCGGTGCGGATGAAGAGCGTTCCGTGGGCCAGGGCGATGGAGGAACGCAGATCGCGTTCGCCCTCGTCGCCCATGGGCGTGGAATGCAGCACCTCGAACTTGTCCCCGGTCCCGGCGACGTAGACTTCGCCGGAGTGATTGATCACGTAGATCCTGCCGTCGGCGGCGGTGGGGGAGGCTTCGATCTTGGCGCGCCCGGGGAATTCGCCCTTCCAGAGGATGTTGCCGGTGGCCGGTTCGACGCAGAGGAGCTGGCGCTTGTCGCTGTTCACCACGTAGAAGCGATTGCGGTAAAAGAGCGGGGTGGAGACGTCGGAGGACAGTTCGCGATCGGTGCTTTTCCAGGCGTAACCGTCGTCCTTGAGCGTGCCGTTCTGGCCGGATTTGACGCCGAAGATGGGGGAGCCCTTGGGGCCGCAGGCGAGGGCGAAACCGTTGCCGGCGACGGGGGAGGGGACGAGTCGCCAGTGGCCGATGCGTTCGGGGTTCCAGGTGCCCCAGCGCCAGAATTCGCGACCGGTGGCCGGGTCATGGCCGGAGATGCAATCGCCGCCGGTGATCAGGATCTCGGTGCGCCCGTTGTGGGTGTAGGGCACCGGGGTGCTGTAGGCCTCGAGGGATTCCTGCTTGGCCTCGGAGGGCCGGATATGGCGCCAGAGGTCCTTGCCCGACTTCGGATCCACGGCCAGCAGGAACGATTCGATCGGGCCGTCGGTGCGGCCGCGTCCCTGCACCGGCGTGTCGCGCTGGAGGATCTGGAGATAGAGCCGTCCGTCGTGGAGCAGGGGGCTGGCGGAGAAGGTCCACTGGAAGGCGAAGGCGCCGAAGTCCTTCTGGAGATTCCGTCGCCAGACCTCCTGGCCTTCGACGGTGTAGGCGACCAGTTCGCCCTGGCCGTAGAAGAACCAGGCGTGGGTGCCGTCGGTGACGGGCGAGGGGCCGGAGTAATTGCTGCGTTCGTCGCGGCGGTCACCATCGGCCACGGTATGGCGCCAAAGTTCCTTGCCGGTGGTGCGGTCGATCGCCAGGGCGATCAGTGACCGGCTGGTGGCGTCGGTGGAACTCACGAACACCCGGTTTCCGGAGATGACGGGCGTCGCGGCGGAGGGGCCGGGCATGGGGGCGGTCCAGGCGATGCCTTCGGAGCGGGAGAAGCGGTCGGGCAGTTTCTGTTCGGTGGCGGCACCGTTGAAGGATGGTCCGCGCCACTGGGGCCAGTCCTGGGCGAGGAGGGGGGTTCCGGCGAAGGTGGCGGCGAGCGCGGCTCCGGCGGCGAGGCGCAGGGTGTGGGAGGTCATGACGGAGCCACACGATGCCGATTCGAATGCGCGTGTCAAAGCGGCTCGTTTGGGGTGTGCGTCGTGCGGTCATTGGGACAACGGGTGCCTGCCCGCGCGGGCAGTCCACAACCGCATCCGACCCGGGGAAGGAAGGGGATCGGAGGAATGGGGATAAGAATAGCGGAGGGAAAGGTGCTTTGGAGTGCTGCGACATGTCGCAGCTTTCGAATCGCCGAACCGACGCGGCCCGATGTCGGAGCGCGCACCGACGTCGCTTGCCCAGCCCGCGTTGAATCCAAAGCGGTGACATGTCACCGCAGTCCACACGCCAAGCTTGCCCGTTCGTGCTTCGTGGACCGCGGTCGGGGCTGCGGGAATGACTCGACGACAACTCGGACATGCGCCCCCGGGTTGGCGGGCGCGAGGTTTCCCTTTGAGTCGGGCCGTCCGGCCGCGCAGGCTGGCCGGGATTCCGAGATTCCCGTTCGGCTGCGCCAGCGAACTTCAACTCCACCGCGAATCCCCGCCGTACCCATGTCCTCCCCCGAGCCGTCCCCCGAGCCTGAAGCCGGTCCGCCGCGATTCGAGCGTACGTTCTGGATCCTGAACCTGATCGAGATGGGGGAGCGTCTGGCGTTCTACAATCTTCGGGTGATGGCGCCGATCTACATCATGCAGGCGGACAATCCCGGGGGGCTGCATCTGACGTCGGGGGACAAGGGGACGATTTACGCGTGGTGGGCGGCGTTTCAGTCGCTGTTGCCGATTGTGACGGGCGGGTACGCGGATCGCTTCGGGTACAAGCGCACGCTGGGTTTTGCGTTGTCCCTGATGATGGTGGGATACCTGATGATCGCGTTTCTGCGCGACGTGCCGTTCCTGAGCAATTACTGGGGCTTTTTCGGGGGCATTCTGGTCCTCGCCACGGGCACGGCTTTCTTCAAGCCGAGTCTCCAGGGGTCGCTGGCGCAGAACCTGACCAAGGCCAATTCGTCGGTGGGCTGGGGGATTTTCTACTGGGTGGTGAACGTGGGGGCGTTTGTCGGGCATTACCTGCCGTCAGGCATGCTGGCGCTGAGTATGTTCCTGCCCGGACCTTTCCATGGGGAGGCCAACTCGGCCACAGCCTGGAGAAACCTGTTCCTGGCGTCGGCGGGCGCCACGGCCCTGAATTTGCTTCTCCTGTTCACCTACCGTGACGTGCCCTCGGGGGCGTCCAAGACGGAGTCGATGCTGAAGGTGCTGGGCAAGACGTTGACCAACATTCTCGATGCGCGGCTCATCGCGTGGCTGGTGATCATGTCGGGGTTCTGGATGATGATGTATCAGCTGTGGGATCTGCAGCCGAACTTCATCGCCGACTGGGTGGACAGCGGGGCGATGGCGTCGAAGCTCGGGTGGCTTCCGGAATCGATTCAGCGGGCGCTGGTGGAGCAGACGCCGCGGGGACCGCAGATCCCGCAGCAGATCCTGCTCAGCGCCAATTCCCTGTTCATCATTCTTGGTGTGCTTCCGGCGTCGTGGCTGACCCGGCGGATGCGCACCCTGGAGGCGATGTTGATCGGGGTGTTCATGGCCACGATCGGGGTGCTGGTGGCCGGGTGGACGATGAGTGCGTGGATGCTGGTGGCGGGCATCCTGTTTTTCTCGCTCGGTGAAATGACCACCGGGCCGAAGAAGAACGAGTACCTCGGATTGATCGCGCCCCCGGGCAAGAAGGGATTGTATTTGGGTTACGTGAACATCCCGGTGGGCGTGGGGGTTTACATCGGTTCGAAGATCGCGGGCCATGTTTACGGGCACTATGGCGAGAAGGCGGTGCTGGCCCTGCGGTATCTGGCGGAGAAGACGCCGTTTGGACAAGGACGCGCCTGGAACGGCGATGTGTCGACGCTGGAGACCGTCCTGGGCGTCAAACGGCCCGAGGCCATGCAGAAACTGATCGAGGTGACCGGGCTCGATGCGGCGTCGGCGACGCGCACGCTCTGGGAGACCTATTCGCCGCAGTACCATGTCTGGATTCCGTTTGCCGCGATCGGTTTTTTGTCGGGCGTGGCGCTCTGGGTCTTCGGCCGGATGGCGAGGCGTTGGAAGGATATGGATGCTTGAGGGCCAGGGGGAGTGGGGAGTGGCGAGTCGGGAGTGCGGAGGGGCGCATCTCCGAGTTGTCGTTGAATCGTTCCCGCAGCCCAGACCGCGATCCAAACCACTGGAAGGAGCGAACTCGGCGTATGGAGCGCGCCAAACCTCTGACGCTTTGCTTGGGCGAAGGGCGGCTGCGGTGCGTGGGAGGGGAGGGGACGCTGACGGGAAAGCGGCAAAGGGCTGCCGCGCTCCATACACGTCGGCGTATGGACTGCGGTGACATGTCACCGCTTTGGATTCAGC
>CAYZAE010000295.1:0-5799 GCA_964476125.1 uncultured Verrucomicrobiota bacterium
TTTCCCCCTCGAACACAGAAAACACCCACTCGGCGATTAGCCGGACACCGCCGCAGGTCGAGAGTCGAGGGTCGAGGGTCGAGGGTCGAGGGTCGAGGGTCGAAGGTCGAAGGTCGAAGGTCGAAGGTCGAAGGTCGAAGGTCGCACGACGCACGACCAACGACGCACGACCAACGACGCACGACCAACGACCCACGACCAACGACCCACGACCAACGACCCACGACCCACGTCCCACGACCCACTCACTCCCCCGCCGTCCATTGCACCGCGTTCTGGACCAGCTTGCGGTAGGCGGGGTGGCGATGCGACGGGGACCCATGACCGGGCTGGAGGCAGACCACGCGCGACTTCGCCCACGGACTGATCCAACCCACGACCGGGTCCGACGTCGGGTTGGTGGTCTTCAACAGCGGCTTGATGCCCGGCGCCGTCCAGACCCCGTGGTAGGTCTCGTCGAAGAGCCGAAGCGGCCCAACGTCGCCGATCACCGGATGCCCGGCCGCGGGTTCGATGATCATCCATTCGTCGTGCCGATAGGTGGATCCCTTCGCCCCGGCCTCGTCCTTCAGGAGATAGCGCCCACCCACCACCTCGCGCCACCACCACTCCCAATCCTGATAGTCGGCCAGGGCATGGTGCAGCACCACCAACCCCTTCCCGCCTTCGACGAACGCCTGGAGATTCGTCCGGCCCGCCGACGAAAGCTCCTGCGACATGTCATACAGGACCACCACGTCGTAGCGCTGGCGCAGGTCGCGCTGGAACGCCTCCCGATTCGAGGTCGCATGGTCCCATCGGATCCGCGGATGACCTTCGAACAGACCATAGAAGGAGGTCTCGAACTCATGGCCACCCGTCACCACCAGGGTCCGGATCGGTTTCGACGGAGGCGCTTCCATTCCAGCCGTTGCGGACAGAGTGACCTTTCCCGACGCCGCCCATTCCGCGCCTCGGACATAAGTGATGCGAAAGGCGTCCTCCCACATGCCCGCCAGTTCGTGGCCCAACACGGTGTTGAACACGCGGCCTTCGCCGAACTTGGTCACGAGGAGCATCGGTTCCTCGCGGTCCATGCCCCCGCGCGAAGAGGCCCCGAACGCCGTCGCCAGCACCTGCGCCTGCGGCAGGACCTGCATGCCCATGTACAACTCATCCGTCGCCGGCAGGGACTCCGGCAGGCCCGCCGCGATCGGATGATCCCGCATCGTGAACTTCACCGGAAAGGTGTGGCGCGCCCCGTGATATCCCTTCGAGGGCATGGCGTCCCAACCGCACCCCGCCATCTCCCGGAACGCCGGCCAGGGCGGTTCCTTGTAGCCCACCGCCCGATGGCCGTCCGTGATCACATCGAGACCGCAGAAGTGGTAAACCGCGCCATGGACCAGAACCATTCCCTTGCCCCCGCGCACAAAATCCTCCACCGCCTTCTCCGTCACCTCCGGCCAGCGCGGCCCGCCATAGTCCATGACCAAGACATCATAAGGCGCCAGCGTCACCGACGTCAGCCCATCCACCGCCTCCGCCACGCGCACATCGAAACGCCCCGTCTCCACCAGGAGCCGTCGGAGAAACGGTGTTGTCGTCCTCCAATCGTGATTGCAACGGCCCGACAGAATCAGCGCCCGCAGCTTCCCCGGCTGATAGAAGGGTGCCAGCCGGTCGGCCACCGGCTCCGCGCTACTCGCGGTGAAGAGGGAGAAAAGCACCCCCGCCAGAATGGGCAGGAGAACGCTACGGCCAACGGTGCAATGTGGTTTCATGGGACGTCAGATGGTTTCGGAACAAGGACGGGCCGAGAGCGCGAGAGAAACGCCTGGAGTGCGGCAGCCCCCTGCCGCTTTCCACATCCCGTCCCCTCGCCCCGGCCGCCCGGAGTTCCCCCCCAATTCCCCGCTCCCTCGCCCATCCAATCAACGCGGGGATTCATGCCGCCAAGGAAGCCGCTTCCCGCTTCCCGCGCCAAGAATTGGGTGGCCAACGGGCACGACCGCATCACTTGGGCCGCCTGCAACTCCCGGATTCTCCCGCAGTTGTGCAGCGCCCGACAGGAAGTCGCCTACCCAGCGATTGCCAATCCGCCCCGAGTGCGCGCGCCGCCCAAGAAATCATTTTGCATCGACGCCCCCGTTTGCCCCCCAATCCCCCCGTCCGATGAAAGAAATCGTTCCGACACCGCCGCCGCTGGTCCACAACCAGCACGCGGAAATCCGTGAGTTGTTCAGCAAGTACGTCGTCCCGAGCTACGGCCGCTTCGACATCGCCCTCGCCCGTGGCCAGGGGAGTTACCTCTGGGACGTCGGCGGCCGTCGTTACCTCGATCTCGGCAGCGGCATCGCCGTCTGCTCGCTCGGCCACGCCAACCCCGAGATCACCCAGGCGCTGTTCGAGCAATCCCAGCGACTGCTCCACATCTCGAACCTGTATTACCACGAACCGCAGGGCCGCCTCGCCCAGCAGATCGTGCGGCTGCTCGCGCCCGGCAAGGTGTTCTTCAGCAACTCCGGGGCCGAAGCCAACGAAGGGCTCTACAAGCTCGCCCGGAAGTTCGGCCACGACGCCGGCCGCTTCGAGATTCTCACCGCCCAGAACTCCTTCCACGGCCGCACGCTCGCCGGCATCGCCGCCACGGGTCAGGACAAGGTGAAGAAAGGCTTCGAACCTGCCGTGCCAGGCTTCCGCCACATCCCCTTCAACGACCTCAAGGCCGCCCGCGCCGCCATCTCCCCGGCCACCACCGCCATCCTCATCGAAGGCATCCAGGGCGAAGGCGGCATCACCCCCGCCACCCCCGAGTACCTGCTCGGACTGCGCAAGCTCTGCGACGAAATGGGCATGCTGCTGCTCATCGACGGCGTCCAGTGCGGCCATTTCCGCAGCGGCCGGTTCCAGAGCTTTCAGCGGCTGCTGGAAGGCGTTCCCGGCGGCGACACCTTCCTCCCCGACGGCCTTTCCATGGCCAAATCGCTCGGCGGCGGATTCCCGATCGGCGCGTTCTGGGTCCGCGAACAGGCCCACGGAGTCAAACTCTGCGACCTGCTCGGGCCCGGAACCCACGCCACCACCTACGGCGGCACCCCCCTGGGCTGCGCCGTGGCGCTCAAGGTTTTGGAAGTGATCGAACGCGACAACCTCGCCCAGCACGTGCGCGAACTCGGCGACTGGCTGCGCAACGGACTCCAGAAACTCGTCGACACCTACCCCACGGTCCTGAAGTCAGCCCGCGGCGTCGGATTCATGCTCGGCCTGGAATTCCAGCCACGCGAAGCCATCCGCTCGCTGGCCGGCTCCGACAAGGCGGTCTCGACCGTCGTGGTCACGCGGCTTCATGAAGCCGGCGTCCTGACCATCCCCAGCGGCACCCAGGTGGTCCGCCTGCTGCCCGCGTTGAACATGGCCAAGCCCCAGGCCGAGGAAGGACTGGCCGCCATCGAAGCCGTCGTTCGCAGCCTGCTCTAAATCACCCCCGTCATCCATGCCCCTGGGGAGAGTGAAATCCCCCAGGGGCACGCACGTCTCGTTCCGTCTTCGCACCATGATGCAGCTCCGCCAGCTGCTCGGCATCGGCGCGGTCCCGAAACGCTCTCGCTGGTGTACTTCTTCCTGAACCGCTCCCCGGCCAAGGACTGATCCACTTCCGCACCCCATTCATCGTCTTAAACTTAATCTTAATCTTAATCTTCTTCTTAATCCCCCCTCTCCCCTCATCTCCCTTCTCCCCCCGACCCGTTGCCCTTTCCACACAGGGAGCGGTAAAGTGGCGCATGCTTCGGATGTCGCCCATCAGACCTCCGAGTTCCTGCTCAGATGGATGAATGATGCCTTGCTTCGACCTCGGAACCTCTGTGCTCCCTGTGTTCTCTGTGGTGAAGTTCCCATGAGGGCATCAGCCCCGATGGCCTCGTTGCTGCGTGCCATTTCACGTCCTCCGTGGGCCGCTGACCTCTACCGCGTGTTCGAAAAACCCTGATCCGGCGCGCGTTGCGAAAGGCGCCCCACGACCCACGACCCACGACCCACGACCCACGACCCACGACCCACGACCCACGACCGCCGACCCACGACCGCCGACCCACGACCACCGAACAAGATCCGCGCACTGATTGCCACTTTACGTGGAGACTGCGGTGCGCAACCCGCGCGATAAGTTTCGCGCGATTCACCACTTCCGGCCACGCCCAACCACGGGAGGCGTGTCCCTCAAGGTCCGATCATGTTCGCCCCGACAGCCCACAGGAAACCCGGCAGGCTCAAGGAGGTCCTCGATCACGCCAGCGGCGACAAGCGCTTCAAGATCCTTGAAGTGCACATGAAAAAGCTCCAGTTCCGGCACGACACCCTCATCGAGGTGCTGCACAAGGCCCAGGAACTGTTCGGTTACCTCGAGGACGACCTGCTCCTCTTCGTCGCCTACAAACTCCGGCTCCCTCCCAGCCGGGTCTACGGCGTCGCCACCTTCTACCACTTCTTCACCCTCAAACCCAAAGGCGAACACACCTGCGTCGTTTGCATGGGCACCGCCTGCTATGTGAAGGGCGCCGACAAAATCATCAGCGCCGTCGAGGAGGACCTGAAGATCAAACCCGGTGAGACCACGCCCGACAACAAGGTCTCCCTGCTCACCGCCCGTTGCATCGGCGCCTGCGGCATCGCACCGGCCGTCGTGCTCGATGGCACCGTCACCCCTCGCCAAACCCCCGAATCAACCCGGGCACAACTCAACAAGTGGCGGGCTCCATGACCCTCACCGACCTCGCTCAGATCAAGGCGCGCGAATTGTCCACCCGCAAACGGATCACTCTGCGCTGTTGCATGGCCGCCGGTTGCATGTCGTCCGATTCCAAGGGCGTCAAACAACGACTCGAGGAAGCCGTCACCGCCGCCGGACTTCAGGACGAGATCGAAGTCCGGGGAGTCGGCTGCATGCGGCTCTGCTGCGAAGGCCCCCTGATCCAGGCGGACCCCCAAGGTTCCCTCTACATCAAGGTCACTCCCGAAAACGCCCCCGCCATCGTCGCCGCCCTCCAGGGCCAGAAGGAACCCGACGATGTCCCGCGCGGGGATCCGGATGCCGCATTCTTCCGTAAGCAGCTCTCCATCGTCCTCGCCAACAGCGGGGTCATCGACCCCGAACGCATCGAAAGCTACATCGCCGTCGACGGCTACCTCGCCCTGCACGAGGCGCTCCACGAACTCCCTCCCCGCGAAGTGGTCGAAACCCTCGTCAAAAGCGGTCTCCGTGGCCGTGGCGGCGCGGGTTTTCCCACCGGCCTCAAGTGGGGCACCGTCGCCAAATCGCCCGGCCCGCGAAAGTACGTCGTCTGCAATGCGGATGAAGGCGACCCGGGCGCATTCATGGACCGCAGCGTCCTGGAGAGCGATCCACACAGTGTGCTCGAAGGGATGGCCATCGCCGCCTATGCGGTCGGCGCCGACCAGGGATACATTTATGTCCGAGCCGAATACCCACTCGCCATCTCCCGGCTCCAGACCGCCATCAAACAGGCCCGACAACTCGGAGTCCTTGGCAGCGGCATCTTCGATTCTCCCTTCACATTCCACATCGACATCCGCATCGGTGCCGGCGCCTTCGTCTGCGGCGAGGAAACCGCCCTCATGGCGTCCGTGGAAGGGAAACGCGGCACTCCCCGACCCCGCCCACCCTTCCCCGCCGAAAGCGGGCTCTGGGGTTGCCCCACCCTGATCAACAACGTCGAAACCTTCGCCAATGTGCCCCCCATCGTCCGCAACGGCGCGGATTGGTTCGCCGGCATCGGCACGGCCCCCAGCAAGGGCACC
>CAYZAE010000296.1:0-5777 GCA_964476125.1 uncultured Verrucomicrobiota bacterium
GAATGCGTTGGACCGGTTCAAGAGGATGCCGAGGGTGGGATCCGACCGATCTGACCGATCTGACCGATCGGACTGATCCGACGGATCGGACGGATCGGACGGATCGGACCTCCCATTGCGCCAAGCCGTCTTTCGATTCGCAAAACCCTGGAGTTGGTCCATTATCCACACCGTGAAAACTGGACTTGCAACTCGCATGGGCTTCTTCGCCTGGCTGATGGTGTTGTGCCTTACCTGGGCGCCTCGCGTCCAAGCCGCCGGTTCCGGGGTGAGCGATGGTGCGGGACTATTTTCGGCGGGAGCGGTGCGCCAGGCGGAGCAGGCGGTGCGCGACATTCAGCGGGATTTCCGGAAGGAACTCCTGATCGAGACCTTTGCCGCGGTGCCTGAGGCCAAGAAGCAGGATTACGAGCGGGACCGGGACAAGTTCTTCGCGGATTTTGTGCGTGAACGGGCCCAGGCCGCCCGGCTCGATGGCATCTACGTGCTGGTCATGAAGGAACAGCCTCCCCGCCGCATGCATATCCAGGTGGGCATGGGTCAGGCCACGCGCGCGCGCGCCTTCACGCCTGCGGACCGGGATCAGCTGGTGCGGGTGCTTCAGACCAGCTTCCGGGAGGGCAAGTTTGACGAGGGTTTGTCGGCCGGCATCGGATTCGTCCAAAGCTCGATGCGGGCCAATTTGAGCAAAGGCGCTGCGCCTGCGGTCAGGAAGAGTCCGAGTGGGGCGCCTTTCGCCGGGACCGAGTCGGCGCCAGTGTCCACTTCCGGCACCCGATCCTCGGCCGTTTCGTGGATCTTTTTCGGCCTGATGATCCTCGTGGGTTTCATGGTTGTGGGATTCATCATGCGACTGATTCGTGGTGCCATGGGTGGCGGTGGGATGGGTGGTCCCGGCGGCGGCATGATGGGCGGCGGCGGCGGATTCTTCTCCAGCCTGTTGGGGGGCCTGGGTGGCGTGATCGCCGGCAGCTGGCTTTACGACCGGTTCTTTGGCAACCACGCCCAGGCGGGGGATAGCTTTTCATCGACCCCAGGGGACACCGGGGCTTCGGACAATGGCGAGGGCTTCTCCAGCTCCGGCGGGGATGTCGACAGCGGTGGGGATTTTGGCGGGGGCGGTGATTTTGGAGGGGGTGGAGACTTTGGCGGTGGCGGCGATGTTTGAGCCGATGCGCCCCTGGCCCTGTTGAGGGGGATTTTGTTCGATCGACTGTTTCGCCCGGAGGCCTGACTGGCTTCCGGGCGAATTTTTCTTTTTGAGGGCGGGTGGGCGTGGGGCTGGGAACGGGCCGGGGTTCCGCCTGCCTTCGGGGACGTCAGGATTTCCGGCCGAGGATGCGGTCGAGGGAATCGGAGGTTTGCCAGATCAGGGCCTCCGGGTAGTGGGGGTAGGGGTGGAAATACTCAAAGGTGACGAAGCCCCGGTACCCGACCCGGTCGAGGGCCTCGATGACGCCGGGCCAGTTCGTGGTGCCGTCGAGGAGGGGGCGGAAGGTTTCGAGCGAGTAGTCGGTGCCCTTCTTGGTGAATTCCTTGAAATGGATGTTGCGGGTGCGGGAGCCGAGGATGGGAACCCAGTGCTCGGCATGCTGGAACATGGAGATGTTGCCGGTGTCGAAATGAACCCGGACGTGTTCGCTTCCGAAGTGGTCGACGAAAGCGTTCATTTCCATGGGGGTCATGAGGTAGCCGTTGAAGAAGATGTTCTCGATGTTGAGGAACACCTTGAGTTTCTCGGCCTGCTTCACGAGTTGACCCACGGCCTCCTTGGCGCGCTGGTCACAGACGTCGTTGGGGACCGGTTCGTGGTCGGTGCGCCAGGGGATGTGGACGGCGCCCGGGACGACGAGGACGTTATCGACCCCGAGGTCATGGGCGGCCTGGGCGATCTTGCCGGCGAGTTCGATTCCCTGCGAGCGCTTGGACGGGTCGTTGCTGGTGAGCGGGTAGGGCCAGAACAGGAACGAGCACAGGCCGCTGATGCGGATTCCGATTTTGTCCGCGAGCCGGCGGATCTCCTGGTACTCCCGGGTGCCCGACTTGGGTGAGAGATCGTTGTCGAGGTCGTAGTTCAGTTCGATGCCGTCGAAGCCGGCGTCCTTGGCGAGTTGGAGGCATTCCCGGAGATTCATGCGCTGGGGGTAGGGAAAGGCCCATTGGTTGATGGACTTGAGCATCGGGTAGCGTCGGGCGGCACCGCGGCGGTCGTCGGGGGGTGGAGGTTCGGCGGCGTGGGCCGGCCCGAACGCGAAGGCGCCGATCGCGGTGGCGGCGGCGGCGGAAGCCTTGAGCAGATCCCGGCGGGACCAGTCGGGGCCGGGGAGGGGAGGGGTGTGGTTCATGGGAAGAGGGTGGAAGTGTTCCGGGGTGGGCGTGTGGTTTGTCAATTCAGGCCATGGAGCGGGCAGGAGTTCCTGCCGTAACTTCCCCCGGGGATTCCTTAATGACTGAGGTGTACCCGACGTCCGGGGTTGCCGGACGGACGGGTTTGAGTTGAACCAGAAATCGAAAAACGAAAAACACCGAAAGTCATGAACACCAAAAACCAGAATCCCTTCTTCGCGGCCCTCACCCTCTGCGCGGGTCTTGCCGCCGGCTTCACCACCCTGTCCGCGTCCGGAGCCGCTTACATCAAGTTTGACGGAATCGATGGCGAAGTGCTGGAACGAGCCCGCCCGCTACCCGTGCTCCTGGTGATCGCGGATCAGCAGGATTTTTACTTCAAGGAATACGCGGATACCCGCCTGGCGCTGGAGCAAGCCGGGTTGGAGGTGCAGGTGGCGGCCACCACCACCGCACGGTCCGTGCCGCACCCGGGTACCGGCGAGCCCGCCGGGACGGATGGCGGGGTGGTGCCGGATTTAGGGTTGGCGGACGTGAAGCCTGGCGCCTACTCCGCGATCGCGTTTGTCGGCGGCTGGGGTTCCTCCATGTACCAGTACGCGTACAACGATCCCAATGGGGACGGGCGAACCGACAACTTCTACAGCCACGGGCCCTACAATGGCGATGATGACCTCGGCGATGGCCGGATTGGATTGGGCAAGGCGCTGGCCAACCGGTTGATCGGGGCGTTTCTTGCCCAGGACAAGCCGGTGGCGGGCGTCTGCCACGGGACCACGGTGCTGGCCTGGGCGCGGGTCGATGGCGTGAGTCCGTTGCGGGGACGCCGGGTGTCCGTGCCTTTTATTGGCTCCCCGGCGACGTTTTACCGGGGTCGCTGGTTCGGGAACTTCGAGCTTGGACAGTACGAGCAAGCAGTGGTGAACGGAGCGATTCCCAACCGGTTCAGCGGCCAGTACGGCGATCCCTCGACGGCTGCGGACGACGTGGTGGTGGATGGCCGGATCATCACCGCGGAAAACTATGACTCGGCGTTTCAGTTCGGCCGGGTGCTGGCCTCGGAGGTCCTTGCCGCGGGGGTGCAGACCAAGCCAATCGTTGCGTTGGGGACCCCGGTTCGGAACCTGAAGAGCCGTCGTGCGAGGCCCTGATCCGGCGTCGCTCCGCGACGCACCGGAAATTCGCGCCGGGTCCAGGGGCTGAAGCCCCTGGCTACCATCGTTCAGTCGCTCCGCGACTTCTGTGGGATGGGCGAAAATGGCGAAGCTCCAGGGACCCCTTCGGGATCCCTGGAGCTTTACGATGCGGCGTCGCGAGCCGGTTCGATTACGGCTTGGCGAGGCGGTAGAACTGGGCGGATCCCGTGGGGGTGACCGTGACCTTGTTCAGTCCGCCTTCCACCGTCGGGGTCTGGCTGCTGGCGGTCCAGGTGGCCGGAGAGACGGAGGGTGAGGATTGCAGTTGGAACCCGGTGGCGGAGGCGTTCCACGAGAGCACGATCGAAGCGCCGTTGCGGGCGATGGACACCGGCGGCGGTTCGGAGGCCGCGAGGTGGGAGGAGGTGATCGAGAGCGATGCCAGGTAGGTGACTCCGGGAGTGCTGGTGTAGACCGCAACGAACGAGTCGGCGGCGGGGGAGTAGGCGATATTGTGGAAGTTCACCGTGGTCCCGAGGCCGCCCGGCGATTCCGCGAGCACGTAGGGGGCCGGCAATTGTCCGGGGAGCGGTTTGCCGTCCGGTCCGAGCACGATGAAGGCGTACGATTCGGGGATGCCGATTTCGCTGCCCGTGGCGTTGAAGCCGAGCACGAACGCGCCGCTGCCGCGGTCGACGGCGAGCTGCGGGTGCTGGTGCTTGAGAGGGTTGCCGCCGGTGCCGGCGAGGTAGGAAACCTCAGCCTGGGCTTCCGTGAACGCGTACGTCGGGGCGGTTCCGAGCGTGAAGTAGGAGAGCTCGCCCGCGGCCGTGCCGTTGCCGGCGTCGTAGGCGGTGATCAGCTGGCCGTTGAACGGATTCTCGATGGACGCCGGATGTCCTTCGGCGCGGCCGGCGGGCACGCCGTTGCCGAGCGGTTGCTCGGGACGGACCACCAGTTTGTTCGAGGCGTCCGGAGCCGAGTTGATGATCGAACCCACGATCCGGTTGCCCAACGTACCCGTGGAGCCGTTCGAGTTGTCCGTGTTCGCGATGTACAGGAACGCGTCGCGGTCGGGGAGGTACGCGACGTCCGGATCATCCTCGTCGCCGATCTGCTGGAGGAGATCGACGCGCGTGTAGTCGGGGGTGATCAGCTTGCCGGTCTTGTCGTACAGCACGCCGACGGTGCCTTCGCCTTCGCCGGCGAATTTGCGTTCGGCGATGATCAGGAAGTTGCCGTTGGCGGTGCTGACGGCGACGGAGACGTCGTCGTAGGACTGGTCGGTGTCGAGGTCATGGGCCCAGGCCTTGACCGTCGGGGCGCCGCCGGCGGCGGGTGAGTTGACGAGGGCGATCAGTGGGACGTCGAAGCCGCCGGGGCTGTAGGCGCGGCCGGTGGCGACCACCACGTACTGTTTGGTGACCGGGTTGTACTTCACGTCGGTGCGGTTCAGCGTTCCGGACGGAACACCGAGGATCGTCACGGGATCACCGATCGGGGCGAGGGTTCGCGGGTTGTAGAACCGTCCGACCAGGGCCATGGCGGCGGCACCCTGGGTGATCGGGTCGGTGAGCGCGCCGGGATTGGTGGAATCGATGCTGGTGACCAGGATTTCCGGGGCGTCGGTGTTGACGCCGATGCCGGTGTCCTTGGCCACCACGCCTTCGCCGGAGACGACGACAGGACCGACGCTGCGCAGGCGCGGTCCTTCGGGCATGGCTAGCGGCGCCTTGAAGTCGACCCAGGCGACGTAGAAGTTCACATCGACGAGATCCGCGGTGGTGTCGGTTGTGGTCCGGCGGGCCTGGACCACGAACTTGCCGTTCTTGAACTCGTGGGAGAGGAAGGCGCGGGAAGCCATCGGCAGGGAGGTGCCGCTCTCGGAATCCGCGACCTGAAGGAGCAGGGCGCCGTCGGATCCGGTCTTGCCGGGGAAGGTCAGTTCGTAGGTGCCGGTGCCGGTGCGGGTCACGGTGAAGTCGCCGACCGCCTTTCGCTTGCTGCCGTTCGAGCCGACGATGTGTCCGCCCACCAGGCGCTGGGCGTTGAAGGGGACGTAGACGAACTGGAACTCCGATTGCCCGGCGGCGGCCAGGGTTTCGGAGTCCGTGGCGGAATCCTCTCGGATCGTGACGATCCAGGCGGAGCCGGCCTCGTTGGGGACAACGCCGACCACATTGACGTCGCTGCCGCCGTCGGAACTGGCGGCGAAGAGCATGCCGTCCTCAAGAGCGTTGACGCCGGGAAGGGTGACTTGGGCGAGACCGCCGTAGGTGGCGCTGCCGGCGGGGA
>CAYZAE010000297.1:0-5344 GCA_964476125.1 uncultured Verrucomicrobiota bacterium
TCGGTTGCTTGAACCACGGAAACCGGAGAGCCCGGTGTGGGCGCCGGAGTGGGCGCCGGAGTGGGCGCCGGAGTGGGCGAAGCCGGATCCGGAACGGTCGGCGAAGGTGCGTCAGATGCGGAACGCCACGGCGGAGGAACGGCGCGCTTTCCAGCGGGAGCAACAGGCGGAGGAACGTCGGCGCACGCTGGATCTACGTCAGGGGTGGATCCGGCAGATGGTGGAGTCCGCCCATCCGTTGGAGGAGAGGATGGTGTTGTTCTGGCACGGCCATTTCGCGACCAGCGTGCAGAAGGTTCGGGAGGCGTGGCTGATGTACCGTCAGCTTGATCTTTTCCGGGAGCACGCCATGGGCCACTGGCCGGCATTGCTCCGCGCCGTGACCCGGGATCCGGCCATGTTGATCTGGCTCGATCAGGCGCAGAGCCGGCGGGAGCACCCGAACGAGAATTACGCCCGGGAAGTGATGGAATTATTCGCGCTGGGTGAAGGGCATTACACCGAACGCGACATCCACGAAACCGCCCGGGCGCTCACCGGCCTGACGTATGATCGGGTGAACCAGGAATGCGTCTGGCGTCCGCGCCAGCACGATCCAGGCGTCAAGACCGTGCTCGGCCGTTCGGGAAACCTGGGACCGGATGAGGTCATCACCCACATTGCCGAACAGCCGCAATCGGGACGGTTTCTGGCGGGCAAACTGTGGAAATACTTCGCTTCGGAGAATCCTCCGGCCCCGTTGGTCGAGGCGCTGGCGGCGAAGTTTCGGGAGGGCGGCCACACGCTCCGGCCGTTGCTGCGTTCCCTGTTTCTCTCCAGCGAATTTCATGCCCCGGAGGTGGTCCGCACCCAGATCAAAAGCCCGGTGCACTGGCTGGTGATGGCGCTTCGACAGACCCGGCATGCCGTGCCGCCTCCGGAAGTGGTCACGGCGGTCCTGCGGGACCTGGGACAGGAACTCCTGGCGCCGCCGAACGTGAAGGGCTGGGACGGCGGGGTGGCGTGGATCAACACGGGAACCCTGACCCGTCGCCGTGAGTATGCGGCCCTGCTGGTCCAGGGCCGCGAGGCGGTCCCGGAGGGGATGGGGGCGGAACGCGGGGAACGGACGCGCCGACGGCGGATGGCCCGGGACAATCCGGGGGCGGCGGCGTCCAGGGTGCAACGCCTCTTCGAGCCGGCGGAGTTGTCCGACCGCGCCCGGCTGATGTCGGCGTTGGAACGTCGCTTTCTCCAGGCCCGGTTTCGTCCTTCGCTGGCAGGTGAAGTTCTCGAGGTGTTGGGCGACGATCGAGAGCCCGATCCGCGGGCCGTTGTCGAGGCCGTCCGCACCGTGATGCAATCGACGGATTACCAACTCGTTTAGGAGGGACCGCAATCATGACCACCGGGCTACGGACACGACGTGAGTTTTTGCGGGGCACCGCGCTCGGAGGGGCGCTGGCGTCCACGGTTCCGGCCTTTCTGGCCCAGACCTGGCGGGCCCTGGGAGCGGAAGCGCTGGAGGGAGCGACGGCTCCGGTGACGGGGAAGGACGGTCGGATCCTGGTGGTGCTCCAGCTGGCGGGAGGCAATGACGGGCTGAACACCGTGGTGCCTTTTGCGGACGATCATTACCGCAAGGCCCGTCCCCGGTTGGCGATTCCCGCCGGGGAGGTGCTGCGCATCGATGACCACCTGGGGTTTCATCCGGCCCTGAAAGCGCTCCAGGCGCTGCGGCAGGAAGGAAGGATGTCCCTGATCCAGGGGGTGGGTTACCCGAATCCAAACCGTTCCCATTTCCGTTCCATGGAGATCTGGCAGACCGGGAGCGATTCGGATCGGTTCGAGCGTGAGGGTTGGATCGGGCGGTACTTCGACCACGCGTGTGCCGGGGCGGATCCGACCGTCGGGGTGAGCCTGGGCAACCAGATGCCTCAGGCCTTCAATGCCCGGACGCCGAAGGGGATCAGTGTGGGGATCCCAGGACGGGGAGGAGGCGCGCGCCGGGGAGGTGGGAGCTCTGAGGAGGGTCACGGTGGGGCCGGGAAGGATGCCGGGGGAGACATGATGCCGGGGGGAAGCGGCGACAGTGTGGACGCCTTGAGCGGGCCTTCGGTTGCGAGGGGTGCCGTGTTGGATTTCCTGGATCGAACGGCCCTGGATGCGGAAGTCAGTTCCGCGAAGGTGCGTGAGATCACGACCCGCGTCCGGAACCAGGCCGAGTATCCGGCCCACCGCCTGGCCCAGAGCCTCAAGCGGGTGGCCCAGTTGATTGCGGGAGGGCTTTCGACCCGGGTCTATTACGTTTCCCAGGGTGGATTCGACACCCACACCAATCAGGCCGCGAACCACGCGCGGCTTTTGGGGGAGTTCGGGGATTCCATGAAGGCGTTCGTGGAGGACCTTCGGGCCCAGGGAAACCTGTCCCGAGTTCTGGTCATGACCTTCAGCGAGTTTGGCCGGCGGGTGGCGGAGAATGCGAGTGGCGGGACCGATCACGGCGCGGCCGGGCCGATGTTTCTGTTCGGATCCGGATTCCGGGCGCCCGTGGTCGGAGAATCGCCGGATTTGGCGCCCGGTTCCCTGGTCCAGGGGGATCCTCGCTTCAGTTTGGATTTCCGACGCGTCTACGCCACGGTGCTGGACCAATGGCTGGAGACATCCAGCGGGAAAGTCCTGGGCCGGAAGTTCGAACCGGTGGCGATTCTCTAAAAAAAATCCCAGCCCTCGTTTCCGGGGGCTGGGATGATTGAGAGGGGAAGTGGGGAGTAGGGAGCTGGGAGTGGGGAACGGATTTAGCGCCGTTCTTCCATCATGCCGGTCGGAAGACCGGTTTCCCAGGATTTGGGCGTATTCCAAGGGCGCTCCGAGAGCCGTTCGTCATTGGAAGCGCAGCCCGTGGCCCAACGTGCGATCACGAGACCAAGGAGGAGAACGTACCAACGGGACCGATTAGCGGGAGAGCGCTTCATAGCTCGTCATGATCTGGTCGCCGGCCTGGATCTCACCCTTCTTCCAGTCGGGCATCAGGTTGGCCACCGAGGAGCGGGGATCGACACGGACGAGTTGGACCTTGGCGATGAGGTTGTCGCCGCGGGTGATGATCATCTTGCCGTACTGCTTGAGGCCGTCGTCGAGGCCCTTGTCGAGAACCACGAACTGGAAATTGCCGTCCACCATGGTGACCTTGCCCTTCACGTCGGCCATGGAGATCTCGGTGTTGCGGCCGCGGTAGATGTCGAGCTCGGTGTTGAGGCGCGAGATTTCGCGGCCCATGACCTTTTTCTCTTCAGCGAAGGCGTCGCGCTCGCTGAGCAGGCGCTGGGCTTCCGCCTTGAGGTTGAGGATCTGGTCGGGCTTGACGTTCAGCGCGAGCCACTGCGCGAGCTGGCGCTGGGCGGTGTCGCGGGAGACCTTGGTTTCCTCCAGGTCCTTGGCCGTCTTGGTCAGCTGGCCTTCGACATCATTGAGCTTGCTGGTGGCGCCGGTGAGCTCCTGCTTGGTGGAGTCGAGCTCGGTCTTGGCCGCCTTTTCGGCGTCCTTGGCCTTCTTCTCGGCGGACTTGGCTTGGGCGGCCTCGGTATTTGCCTTATCGCGTTCCTCCTTAAAGGTATCCCGCTGTTCAGACAACGAGGCGACCTTGTCCTTGAGGACAAAGGAGAACGCGACTCCGGCCAGGGAGACGGCCAACGACAGGACCAGGAAAATGCGTAGCATGCGACTTCTTCCTCTGTAAGCGACGCCGGAGGCTAGGGGCGTCGGGTGATGAGTGTCAATTGCCTAGGCAGCCTTTTGATTACGAGTGAGGGCGATTTTTGTCCGTCGGCTCCAACCCTCGTTTCAGACGGCATGCCCCCAAGGAAAGGACCCGGTGCCGTTTCATCCACCATTCCCGGGGGTGTTCAGACGTTTACAAACCCGGCCAGGCCACCACCCGAAACAAGGTCAGGCCATCGGTCGGCGGGGGGCGATGACCGAACGCCACCCGGCCATTCGTGGCCCCCGGCGGCATGAATCCCGGAAGGAAGTTCGCCGGGTACAGTCCTTCCCAGATCGGGGTGGTCCATTCCACGCCGTCCCGACTGGTTTGAAGGCAATACCGCGCCCCTGGCGTCCCTTCGATCCAGCCTTGAAATGAATCCGGGCGCGGCCGGTGTAGTCCGACGATTCGGGCGGGTTTGCCCGGTTCGGGATTGAGCGTGCGGACGGCCCGGAACGTCCGGAGGAAACCATCGTCCGGGAACTGGAGGCTGACGGTCCGAAGGCCATTGATCCCGGTCGCGGCAAACGATTCGGACGTCCAATCGAGGGAGTTCGTCGAGGATTCGATGCGGTAACCGGCGTTCGCAGAACCTTGGACGGTGAACGAGGCAGAGGTTCGACCGATCCGCATCGCGGAGAGGGTGGCGAACTCAGGCTGAGCCGGAAGGCGGGTGGCGAGCGTGAAAAGGGTGGTCCGTGCCTGGTAGGCCGATGACACAATCCGAGTGGCAGGGTCCGAGGCCGTGCCAAGGGAGGTCGCGAAGGTCAGGTAGACCCCATACACGGAAGCGGCCTCCAATCGGCCGGCGGGGAGGGCGACAGAGGCTGCACCCCGGGCGAGCGGAATTTCCCCGGAGCAATCCGTCGCCGCGGAAAAGACGACCTTCCCCTGGGAATCCACCACCGCGAGAGCCATCCGATCGTTCGAGCTCATGCCCGTCCACGCATCCCACGCCAATTCGAACGGCGAGGCAGGGTCGATGCTCAGGCACGCTTCGATCTGGGAATTCCTCGGAATCGGGGGCGTCCGGTCGCCGGTGGTGTGTTGGAGGAAGGCGGAGGAATCAGGTTGGCCCGGGGTGCGCGCGGAGAAACGGACCAGCCACTCTCCCGGACCGGTTTTTTTGGCAAAATCCTCGGTGCCAAATCGATTCGTGGCCGAGAACGCACCGTCAGGCCCCGGGGAGAGGAGCGTGCGGTAGCCGCCGGGCGCCAGCACCAGCACGTTCGAGGCCGTGTAAGTCGGGGGGGAAATGAATTCCAGGTATCCCGAGAGAACGGTGCGGAATCCGGGGAAGGGGTCCACGCCGGGGTACTGGACGAATTGCTCCGAGTTCAGGATCAGGAACCTGCCAAAATCGCGCGGGGAGAGGTCGCTGTCACAGGGGCGTGCGCCGGGCGGGAGGGGATTGGGCTCGATCGCGAGGCCAGGCAGCGACGTCAGCAGCAGGAGATTCGCGAGGAAAATCCGCAGCTTTGGAAAGCCTCGGGGGATCATGGAGTCAATTTCCATTTTCCAGAACGCCCGTCAATCCCCGCCAGATTGGTTTTATGGACTGCGGTGACATGTCACCGCTTTGGATTCAACGCGGGGTGGGGA
>CAYZAE010000297.1:5444-5652 GCA_964476125.1 uncultured Verrucomicrobiota bacterium
ACCGACGTCGGTGAGCGTTCCGGCGTCAGAGGGAGACGGGGCGGCGAATCCAAAGCGGCGTCATGCCGCCGCACTCCACATCACCGGTCCCTCGGCCATCCCGGGTTGACCCGGGGCGCAAGCGGAGAAACGGACCAGCCAGTACCCCGGATCGGTTTTATGGACTGCGGTGACATGTCACCGCTTTGGATTCAACGCGGGGTGGGGA
>CAYZAE010000298.1:0-5631 GCA_964476125.1 uncultured Verrucomicrobiota bacterium
GACCCACGACCCACGACCCACGACCCACGACCCACGACCCACGACCCACGACCCACGACCCGGGCACCTTGCGCCTTGTTCCGGGGATTAGTGGCGCTACAGTCCCGCGATCCTCCCGCCAGAGGAAGATGACAACGCCCCTTTGCCATGGCCGGCTAGATGGTTCCGTTTTCACGTTCCTCCAACCTCTTTTCCCCTCGTCATGACGACTGCCCTCAATCTGCCCCGGTTCGCGGTTTGCGCCCTGGCGCTGGTTTCGATGCTCACGTGCGGGAACGGTCTCCGCGCCGCCGCCGCGTCTGCCAAGGCCGCGGACGGCGGTTCGGCCGACGGCGCCGGCGACTGGCCCTGCTGGCGCGGTCCAACGCGCGACGGGATTGCCGATGCCCGCGTGCTGCCTCCGATCCGTTGGAGCGAGACGGAAGCCGTCGCCTGGAAAGTGCCGGTTCCGGGTCGGGGCCATGGATCGCCGACGATTGCCGGGGATCGCATCTATCTCGCCACGGCCGATTTTGAGAAGCAGACGCAACGCGTCGTGGCGTTCGATCGGGCCACGGGACGGCCTGTCTGGGACACGGTGGTGCACCAGGGGAACCTGAATTCCGGGGGCCACCGAAACTCCTCCCTCGCGTCCTCGACCGTCACGGCGTCGGGGGACCGACTGTTCATCAATTTCCTCAATGGCAAAGCGGTCCACACGACGGCGCTCGATCTCTCCGGCCGGATCCTCTGGCAGCAAAAAATCTGTGATTTCGTGGCGCACCAGGGCTTTGGGTCGTCGCCGGTGACCCACGAATCCCTCGTGCTCGTGAGTGCCGATCATCGGGGAGGCGGAACGGTGGCCGCTCTCGACCGCATGTCCGGAAGCCTCCAATGGTCGCAGTCGCGACCGAAGATTCCCAATTACACCACCCCTGCGGTGCTGAAGGTGGGGGGGCGGACTCAGATGGTTCTGGCGGGGTGCAACCTGGTTTCCAGCTTCGATCCGTTGACTGGGAAGAAGCTGTGGGAGGTCGATGGTTCCACGGAGGAGTGCGTGGTGACTGCGGTGACGGATGGGGAGCGGGTGTTTGTAAGCGGCGGTTATTCCCGGAACCACACCGTGGCCATCCAGGGCGATGGAACCGGCCGTGTGGCCTGGCAGAACAACACCCGGGTTTACGTGCCTTCGATGATCGTCCAGGACGGTTTCGTGTATGCCGTGCTGGATGCCGGGATGGCGGTTTGCTGGAAGTCCGACACCGGAGAGGAACGCTGGAAGGAGCGGTTGGGCGGGGACTTTTACGCCTCGCCGGTCCGTGTCGGGAACCGGATGTACGCCATCAGCCAGGCCGGGGTGACCTCCGTGTTCGAGGCCACCCCTGAGAAATTCAGTCTTCTGGCGCAGAACAAACTCGGTGATGAAGCCTATGCCTCCCCGGCCATTTGCGGCGGACGCATCTACCTGCGCGTCGCGAAGCTCGGGGAACCGCGGCAGGAGTTTCTGTACTGCCTCGCACCCTGAAGCGGCGATCCCGGGGGATGGATCGGAGGGAGGGGAAGATCAGGATCGCCGGGGGGAAAGGTGCTTTGGAGTGCTGCGACATGTCGCAGCTTTCGATTCGCCGAAACATCGCCGCCCGATGTCGGAGCGCGTGCCGACGTCCCTTCCCCAGAGTTCATGGAACCGCTGAGAGAAACGCACAGGCTCTGACGATCCCGAAGGGATCCCGGAAAGAGGCTGGAGGTGGCGTCGTCCGCGGGGTCACCTCCGGAAAGAGGCGTCTTCCCGAAGCACCCCGAAGGGCGTGCCCGAAGCCCCTGCACGATACCTCCGTCTCCTCGCCAGCCCTTCTGCGACCCCTCCGGGGTCGGACTCCTTTTCGCATGGTTTCCGGAGGTCGGGCTGGCGCCCGACGCTCCGGCCACTCTCTGGCATGCCTTCCGGCATGCTTCGGGCCAACGGAAGGATAGGCCTTTCGCTTCCGGATAAGTCTTTGCGGTTTGGCGGAAGTTTTGTAAGCGTGCCAAACCGCATGAAGCAGACAGCCTTATTCCAGGGGGCGACGTCCCGTCGTGGCGCGGGGTTCACGCTGATCGAGTTGCTGGTGGTGATCGCCATCATCGCCATCCTGGCTTCCATGATTCTCCCGGCCCTGGCCAACGCGAAATCGAAGGCGCGCCAGACCCTTTGCCTGAACAACATGCGTCAGGTGGGGCTGGCCCTGGTGCTGTACGAGGGAGACCACGGGCGCATGCCACCGAAGGCTTCGCAGATCGGGGATTTCATGAACCCGAGAGCCGCGGGGTGGCGGCCGAACTGTCTCTATGTCATCGCCCCCTACCTGCAAAGCGTCGGTTCCAACACACCCAGTTCGAAGATCTATTCCTGTCCCTCGGCCAAGAAACCCGGCGATGGCAGCGACGCCACGGTGATCAGTTCCACCAGTTACCTGCCGAACGCGGTCGCCATGGAGAAATCCCTGACCGCCATCCCCGAGCCAAGCAACGTGGCGATCAATCAGGAGACCATCCGACTGGTCAGTTTCACGGCGCTTCGGCCGGCGTGGGGACCCGACTTCGGCGCCTGCCCGGGGCAATACACCTATTGGCACGTGAATCTCCGGCCTGGGGTGGACTGGTATTCCGACATCCATTCCCGCGGCGGGAATCTCACCTTCGCCGATGGCCATGCCGAATTCCGCAAGGCGGACAAATTGCGGGCGCGGCATTTTGGCCTGCTCGACGGCACCTCGGGCAAGGCCGAGGACACGCACCGCTCCAGCGATACCGCTTGCTACCGCGGTGTCGGGGATCCCTGAGGGGGAGGGTCCTGGGGAGCAGGTTGATGTCGAAAGGGGGCAGTTCTTGATTTCGTCATAGGTCAAAAAGCATGCCGGGCCGCTCGCCGGTGGGTTCCGAGCCGGGATCTGACGACCGCAGTAACCGATTTCTCTCTGGGAAAATCGCTTAGGTGAATGGCGTAACCTTTTCTCCGGTGCCCGATCGGTATTCCATGGGCGTGAAAGAGTTGGGGCTGGGAGGTTAGTTTAGGCAGCGATTCGAGAGGCTCGAACCCCAAAATCCCATGATGTCCCAACCCTCCTTGTCAAAAATCTCGCCCCTGCGTGCTCTGCTCCCGGTTCTGGCTTTCGGAGCGTCTGCGGTTGTGGCCCAGGCCCAGAGCATCACCTACCAACTCGATTATACCAGCGGCGGCAGCGCGGCCGCGACGGGCTTTATTACGATCGACTGGGGAACCTTGGGGACGCAGCCGAATGTTTTTCAACCGTTTGGACCGCTAACCGGCTTCGGGGTGACCGACCTATCACTGACCGTTACGGGTGCAGGATCCGGCAATGGCGCCTTCGCGTTCGGGGACTTCCAAGGGTTGGTTTTTGAAGCCAGCGCCCCGATTAACATCAATGCCAATTTGGTGGGCCAGGCGGCATTGAATGACTTTAACTTCTTTAATGCCGATGCCAGTCCGAACGCGCCCCGGGGAACCGCCATCTTGACATTGACTACCGCCGGAGGGGCCGGCGATGCGATGACCCTGACCTCCTTCGCTCCCGTGCCCGAACCCAGCGAGTATGCGATGATGGCGGGTCTCGGGTTGGTCGGATTCGGTGCCTGGCGAAAGTGGAAGAAGCAGTCGCGCTGAGTTCGGGAGAATCCCAGGCAGCATGGAGTGCCGGCTTGAAGCGAATGCGGGGGGCGGTAGTGGAATACGGTCTCCTTCATCGGATCGCCGGCTTCGGGGACCTCGAAGTCAGGGAGCCTTGGTGCGCTGCCGGCTCGTGTTTCCTGTTTCGGTGATGGGATTGAACCAACGCAATCCCGGGAAACGAACGAAGTCGGCATCCGCGGTATGCAGCACGGCCTCATGGTCAAGGGCCAGGGCTGCCATCTGCGCGTCACTCACCAGGTTTCCCGCGGTGCCGAGATTCTCAAGGAGTTCGAGGGTATGCCGAAGGTGGTCGCGGCCGGGTTCGAGCACTTGCACCTGAGGCCGCTCCAGCCACGAACGCACATGGCCTGCGGCTTCCTCCGGGGTCATGGGATTCCGGAATGCTCGGGCATGGGTGGCCAGGCGGACGAATCCGAACACCACAACATGAAGCAGGCCGACCGGTTCCGTTCCCGAAAGGCAGGACTGCCACCAGTCCACCGCCTTGGCGTGAAACGGTGAGCTGGAGTCGTAGGTGTAGAGCAGCAGGTTGATGTCGGGAATGATCACCGCGCCCCTCCGGGAGGGCGCTTCGGCAGCATGCTTTCCACCTCCAGATCGTCCGCGAGTTTGTTGAATCCGGTGGGATCCAATCCTGGGAGAATCCCGAGCGGCCGGGCTTTGACCACGAACGGACGGCTGGTCGAACGGGATGTCGTTTGGCTCAACCCTTTGCGAATGGCCGTGTTGAGCGCCTCCTTGAAGCTGGTCCGGGAGCGGTGCATGTCCTCCCGAAGCATCCGCTCCACATCCTCATCCAAGGTCACGGTGGTTCGCATCAAAGCACCGTGATGCTTGGATTATTTGCTGTCAAGATGCGCGGATGCCCCCTCTGCGGAATCGCTCCAGCATTTCCGCGATTTCCCGGGGTCTCGAGGTGTCATCCTGCGAGATGGTGAAGCCGGTTCTGTCGCGGAGCGACGGGACGATGGTAGCCAGGGGCTTCAGCCCCTGGACCCGGTGCGGATTTCGGGTGCGTCGCGGCGCGACGCCGGAATCGTTTGCCCGCAATGCCCTCATGAACCCTTCGATTCGCCTACGCCTTCCTTCACGGTCGTACGTCGCTCCGCGACGCCAACCCAAAAAACCACCCAAACCGTGGGCGTTGCCCACGGCTACCATCCTACGGTCGCTCCGCGACGACTGTTCTGCGATCCCTCCGGGATCGTCGAAGTCTGCCTGTTGCTTCCAGTCGACTCCCGACGTGTGGGGGTAGGGCGACCTCTCCGAGGTCGCCGTGCGAAACTGCCCAGGAAAGGTGCCATCTCGAAGAACATGGCAAGGGCGGCGCGCTCGGAGATCGAGCCCTACCGACAACTTGGATATGCGCCCACGTCAACGCGCTGCCCAACAAGAGGCTTCCCGGGGCCGGGTCGGAGCTGCCATGCTGGCCGGCAAGTCTGCCCCCTTTTCCGCTCCTCATACCCCGATCCGATACGGCGTGGCGTGGGGTGCATGGCCTGGGGGCCAAGTTACTCGCCCATCATGCATCCCCTGTCGTGGAAAAGGAATCGGACCGCTGCCGTCGCCTCCTGGTGCTGGGTGGTTCTCGCTGTGTTCGCCGCCCTGGGTGCGGATTCCCGGGCCGGAACCGAGGCCGTCGCCGTCGCCACCGCCACGGGGCAGGGCCCTTCCAGCCGCATCGATTTCAACCGCGACATCCGCCCGATCCTTTCCGAGAACTGCCTCGCGTGCCATGGCCCCGACAAGGCCAAGCGCAAGGCGGGTCTCCGGCTGGATCTCGCGGAATCCGCCACGGCACGGCTCGAATCGGGCGGGCGGGCGTTGGTCGCGGGGGATCCGGGGTCGAGTCTCCTGTTGAAACTGGTCACCAGTTCCGACGACGCGGACCGCATGCCTCCGCCGAAGACCAGCAAACATCTGAGCCCGCAACAGGTCGCTCTCCTGCGCGAATGGATTGC
>CAYZAE010000299.1:0-3145 GCA_964476125.1 uncultured Verrucomicrobiota bacterium
GCCGCACCCGCCAGAGTTCCCGGCCGTCGGCAGGATCGTAGGACGCGATCAATCCGGCGGCGGGGCTGATGATCTGTTTCCGGCCCCGGAGTTCGATGACCTCCGCGGTGGCGAAGGAGAAGGTGAGCTTGATCGAGGGGGTGCGCGCGACTTTCCAGAGCACCGAGCCGTCCGAGGTTTTCAGGGCGGCGACAAACGGGTCCGTGGCGCCGTCGCAGCTGAAAATGAGTCGATCCCCGACGAGGATGGGGGTGCCGCCGTTGCCGTGCTGGGGGACGTATTTGAGCTGGTTGCTGCGCCAGACCACCTTGCCGTCGAGGTCGAGGGCCGCGGTGCCCATGTGGCCGAAGTGCACGTAGATCCGGTCGCCGTCGAGGATCGGGGTGGGGCTGGCGTGGCTGTTTTTGCGATGGATGGAGGGGGAGTCCGATCCCTGGCTGAACACGGCCTGCTGCCAGAGGGTCTTGCCGGTGGCGGCGTCGAGGCAGACCGCCGAGAGATCGAGCTGGCCGGCCTCGGCGCGGGGAATGGCGGAGGTGAAGTAGAGTCGGCCCCGGGACAGCACGGGGGAGGACCAGCCGCGGCCTGGATCCGCGACCTTCCAAACCACGTTGCTGGTGGAACTCCAGTGCATCGGGATCCGTTTGGCGGTGGCATGGCCGTCCCCGGTCGGACCGCGGAACTGGGGCCAGTCGGGGGAATCCACACCCCGCGTCGTGGGGGATAAAAGGACGGCGGTGCCGAGGGCGAGAAGGGCGAAGCAGAACCGGGTCATGCGGCCCGAGCATACGGAGGACTCCGACGGCGGCGAGACATGATGTTATGTGGAGTGCGGCAGACCTCTGCCGCTTTTTTTGGCGGGACGAGCGGAGGGATCGCGCAGATGGGGACTGCAAACGGTGGGGCGGGGGGCGAAGGGGAGGGGTCGGGACGTCGGGCGGGAAGGAAAGCGGCAGGGGGCTGCCGCACTCCAGAGGGGGAGGAGTCGTCTTCTAACGGGGGATGGGGCACGATGGGGGCGAGAAACGGACGGACGGGAATTCGGAACCATGAGATTCTCATGCGAGATGCGGAGGTGGGTGCGCCGAGGGTTGGCAATGGTGGCCGGGGGGCTTTGGGTTTTGCTCCTGCCCTCCGTGTTCGGTGCTGAGGCTTCTCCGGCCGGCGCTGCGGCGGGCAGCCGTTTCTTTGTCCTTCAGGCGATCGACCAGGACACGGGCCGGGGGGTGCCCCTGGTGGAATTGCTGACCGTGAACCAGATCCCGTTCTGGACCGACAGCGCGGGCCGGGTGGCCTTCGACGAGCCGGGGCTGATGGGGCGGGAGACTTTTTTCCATGTCCGAAGTCCGGGTTACGCCTTTCCCGGGGACGGTTTCGGGTATCACGGAGTGCGGTTGACTCCGGTTCCGGGAGGCACCGCCACGGTGCGGTTGCAGCGGACGAACATCGCGGAACGCCTTTATCGCATCACCGGGCAGGGGATCTACCGGGACACCGTGATGGCCGGGCTGCCGGCGCCGATTCGGGAACCGCTGTTGAACGCGCAGGTCACGGGGCAGGACACGGTCATTGCGACGCCGTACCGCGGACGCATCCATTGGTTTTGGGGCGACACCGATCGCGCGGGCTATCCGCTGGGAAACTTTGGGGCGACTGGGGCGACGTCACCGCTTCCGGGACCTGGAGGATTGGATCCGGCGGTGGGCATTGATCTCACCTATTTCACCGGGGAGAAGGGGTTCGTGCGGGCGATGTGTCCGCAGCCTGACCACGGTTTGCGCTGGATCGAGGGGGTGATGACGGTCCCGGATGCGACGGGACGCGAGCGGTTGGTGGCGCGCGTCGCGCATCAGAAGGATCTTGCGACGGCGCTGGGCACCTACCTGATGCTCTTCGATGACGCGAAGGAGCAGTTCGAGATTCTGGAGCATTGGGATTCCCGCGAGGGCCATGATTCCTCCCATCCCTTCCGGGTGCGGACCGGCGGACGCGAGTATCTGTATCTCTTCCCGAACTGGCGGGTGCCGGCGGATCTCGAAAGCCTTCGGGATCCCACGCGATACGAGGCTTACACTTGTTTGGCGGGAGATGGTCTGTGGCGGGGGGCGGCCAACCGGATCGAGCGCGCCGGCGACGGTCGGGTGCGTTATGGGTGGAAACCGGGCGCCGCGCGGCTGCATCCCGGTCGGATGCGGTCCCTGGTGAATTCGGGCCTGTTGAAGGACGATGAAACCTGGCTGGCGTTGCGCGATCCCGACACGGGCGAGCGGGTGGAGGCGGGGCGAGGGTCGGTGGCGTGGAATGCCTTTCGGAATCGCTGGGTGATGGTGACGTCGGGCAAGGCGGGTGAAATCTGGTTCGCGGAGGCGGACACACCGACCGGTCCCTGGATCCATGCCCGCCGGGTCGCGGTCCATGGCGAGTACAACTTCTACAATCCCGTGCATCACGACTTCCTGGATCAGGAAGGGGGGCGGGTCGTTTATTTCGAGGGGACCTATACGGCGACCTTTTCCGGGGCGAAGACCAGGACCCCGCGTTACGACTACAACCAGATTTTGTACCGGTTGAACCTCGACGATCCGCGGCTGCGGTTGCCGGTGCCCGTGTATCGTTTGTGCGATGACCGGGGCGGCTGGGTGTTCCGGACCCGCGAAGGCGTGGTGGCGGAGAACGCCTGGAACCGTGTCGAAGCCGTGCCGTTTTTCGCCCTTCCGCCGCTGCCTCCGTCACGGATTGGGATGACCCGCCCGGAGCCTGGGGCTGTTGCCGGCTCCCGGTGCGTGAACATCGCGGCCCGGGCCGGGGAGGGGCGTGAGCTGCTGGTCCCGGAATCGCCGGGCTCCGGGGACGTGAAGACGATTGCCCTCTTTCAGGCGCTCGAGCCCGAGCCCGGATCCGGGGGAATCCGCACGAACCTGCTGGCGGCCTTGCACGAGTACCGGCATCCGGAGGGTCGAAGCACGTACGCCGTGTCGGACACCGAGGTCCCTGAGGGATTTCAGCGCAGGGGACCGGCCCTGGGCTGGGTCTGGCCCAATCCCCAGTCCGTCCTGACCCTGGATCCCCCGTAATCCTCCCCACTTCGACCCCCTACCCTCGACCCTCGACCCTCGACCCTCGACCCTCGACCCTCGACCCTCGA
>CAYZAE010000299.1:3245-5624 GCA_964476125.1 uncultured Verrucomicrobiota bacterium
CCCCTACCCTCGACCCTCGACCCTCGACCCTCGACCCTCGACCCTCGACCCTCGAACTCCGCCCCGCGAGAGTTGAAATCCCGGGATCGATGTTGAAGCGTGGCGACGCTTACCCCGTCGAAGAAAGCACGCGCATGAAATCCCCTGAGACCGGCTCTTCCGTTTCCCGTCGCACCTTCATTCATCGGGCCGCGCTGGCGGCGGCGACGGTTCAGATTGTGAAGCCGCGGGTGCTGGGGCGGGGGGGGGAGACGCCGCCGAGTGGGAGGTTGAACATTGCCGGGGTGGGTGTGGCGGGGCAGGGCGGGCATGATATTTCCCAGTTTCCGAACGAGAACATCGTGGCGTTGTGCGACGTCGATTGGCGGCATGCGGCGGGCACCTTCAAGAAGTTCCCGAACGCGAAGCGGTTCAAGGATTACCGCGTGATGCTGGAGGAGATGAAGGAGATCGATGCGGTGGTGGTGGCGACGCCCGATCATGTGCATGCCTTTGCTTCGATGGCGGCGATCCGGGCCGGGAAGCATGTTTACTGCGAAAAACCCCTGACCCACTCCGTCTGGGAGGCGCGGCAGGTGACGCTGGCGGCGCGTGCGGCGAAGCGTTCGACGCAGATGGGCAACCAGGGGCAGGCCAGTGAGGAGACGCGGCGCCTGTGCGAACTCGTTTGGGGGGGCGCGATCGGCAAGGTCACCGAGGCGCATCTCTGGACCGACCGGCCTTCACGCGGGTTGTTCGACGAATACTGGCCGCAGGGCGTGGCCCGGCCGACGGAAACTCCCGAGAACTCGAAGGTCCCCGCGGATCTGGATTGGGACCTTTGGATCGGGCCGGCCCCGATGCGGCCGTACCACCGGATCTACGCGCCGTTCCAATGGCGCGGTTGGTGGGACTTCGGCACGGGGGCACTCGGCGACATCGGATGTCATTCGATGGATCCCGTGTTTCGGGCCCTGAAGCTTGGGGCGCCCTCGACGGTGCAGGCGTCGTCGGGACGGGTGAACAAGGAGACCTATCCGCTGGCCTCGATGGTCACCTACACGTTCCCGGCGCGGGGCGCGGAGGTGCAGTCGAACAACTTCCATGTCGCGGGAATGTCCGGGCCGGCGGCCGGGGGTGGGGAGATGCCGGCACTGAAGCTGGTCTGGTACGACGGCGGGTTGCGTCCGCCGCGGCCGGCGGATCTCGAGGACGACGAGGCGATGGGGGACAACGGCCGCCTCATCCTCGGGACCGAGGGTTACATTCTTGGGACCCGGGTTTATCCGGAGAGCCGGCGGGTGGCGGTGGGGAAGATCGAACGTTCCATCCCGCGGGTTCCGGAGGGGTCGTATGCGGAGTGGGCGGCGAGCTGCAAGAGCGGCAAGCCTTCGGGAACCCACTGGGACTGGGCGGGTCCTCTCGCCGAAGCGGTGCTGCTGGGCAACGTCGCGTTGCGGGTCGAGATGCGGGAACGCCTGACCAAGGCGGCGTTGAAATGGGACTCGGCGAAGCTTGAGTTCACCAACGTGCCGGAGGCCAATGCGTTTCTGCGACGCGCCTATCGCGAAGGTTGGTCGCTGGGGTGAGGGTGGCGCGCCTGGGGAACGCGGCCTGCCGTGGAGATCAGGGTTTGAGCGGCAGCAGCTTGAGGCTGCGGTAGCGGACATCCCCGCCATGATCCTGGAGCAGGAGGTGGTGGGGGAACCGGGTGCCGAACCGCTCGATCTTCTTGAACTTGCTGGCGGCGATGGCGGCTTTGACCGGTTCGCTGCCGAGTTCGTAGGCGACCACCTGTTTGCCGTTCAGCCAGTGCTCCACGTGGTTGCCGTGGACGATCACCCGGGACTGGTTCCATTGCCCGGGGGGGCGGAGCGGCAGTTCGAGCGAGACGGGGAGGACGTCGTAGAACGAGCCGGTCGCGTGTTTGGGATCCTTGCGGATGGCGGCGAGATCGGGTTCACCCATCATCTGGTACTCGTGACCGATGACGTTCTCGCGGTCCTCGAGGACGAAATACTTCAGGCCTCCGTTGCCGCCCGCATCGATGCTCCATTCCCAGGACAATTCGTAGCTCTCGAATTTCTCGCGGGTGACGATGTCGCCGCCGCCGCCCTTGGGCAGGTGGCGGATGCAGCCCTCTTCGACGGCCCAGCCTTTCGCGGGGAACCCCTCTTTCTTGTAGCCGCGCCAGCCTTCGGACGTGCGGCCGTCGAAGAGCAGCCGCCAGCCTGCGGCGCGTTCCGCGTCGGTGAGCGTGTTCGGCGGGGCGTCCTCGGCCCTCAGGGGGGAGGCCATGGCCAGCAGGGCGAGCAGGAGCGGGCGTAGCGGGGTCACGATGAAAAGCTGGCCATGGTCCTCGGCCTCGCGCCAGCCGATTTATGGCGTCGGGGCGGGCAG
>CAYZAE010000300.1:0-5622 GCA_964476125.1 uncultured Verrucomicrobiota bacterium
TACGACCAACTTTTTGCCTGCGACACACGACCTGCGACGCGCCACACACTTCCCATGGGGCGGTTGTAGGAAAGCGGCAGAGGGCTGCCGCACTCCACATGCGACCCCATTGCGGTTAGAACTCGATCCAGTCGAGGTTCATGAGGCCGCCCTTGCCCGGGTTCACGAACACGGCCACGACATCGCCGATCCCCGCGGGTTTGAGCGGGGCGCTCAGTTCCACCCACTTGTCCCATCCGCCGGTGGGTTTCACGTCGAGGGTGGCCAGGAGTTCCCCGGTGACGGAGCCCGACCGCAGTTCGAGGGCGCCGCCGGTTCCCGCGCTCGCCACCCGCACGGTCACTTTCGTGGAATCGGAAAGGTTCAACCCCGCGAAACGGAGGGAGTGTCCGTGGTCAATGGAACCGAGGGAACCGCCCTGCACCTTGGGCCCGAGGATTTCGTCCGCGCGCTCGGCCTCAAGCCGGCGGTGTCGAAGGCGAAGGGAGGATCGGCCGATCAGGGAACCGGCGGGTCCGCGGCCGCGGTCGATGTAGGTGGTTTCGAGCGTGACGCCGCGGAGTTGGTCGTCCTTGGGGGCGGGGATCTCGCCTTGGAGTCCGCGGACGAGCCCGGCTCCGGTTTTGCCGGGTTCGAGGGCGAACACCCAGCGGACCATCTGCTGCACCTGGTCGGTGGTGAGGCCCGGATGCGCGAGCATGGGGACATCGCCCCAGACCTTGCTGGAACCTTTGAGCACGCGCTCGACGCTGGTGGCCAGGGCGCCTTCCTGACCGCGGTACTTGGCGGCGACCTCGAGGTACGGCGGGCCGACGATCTTGGTGTCGACGGCATGGCAGTTGAAGCAGTCGCTCTGCTTCATGAGCGCCAGTCCGGGATCGTCGACGGCTTCCTTGCCGTCGGCGCGGATCCAGCGGGCTTCGACGTAGACGCGTGAGTCCATGAGTTCGTCGTCGCGTTGAGAGGTGCCGTCCTCGGCATCGCGCACCTCGACGGCATAGCGGACGGGGGAGCCGGGGGTGAAGAAGTCGCCGGGGCGCGGGCTGGCGAAGCGGACCTCGGGGACGGAGTTGCCGACGGTGAGCGGCAGACTGGCGCGGCCGGAGGCGCCGTGGGGATCGGTGGTGACCAGTTCGATGACGTAGTTGCCGGGGGTTTCCACGGTGATCACTGCTTCGGCTTCGCGGGCGACGATCCGGTCTCCGGGGTGGAGGTGCCATTCGTGGCGGAGCGGTTCGTGGTCGAGGTCGCGGGAGCCTGCGGCGGAGAGTTTGATGCGCAGCGGTTCACGGCCGGCGGCGGGTTCGGCGGAGGCTTTCGCGATGGGGGCGAGGTTGCCCCATTGGTAGGAGATTTTTACGAGCCTGGCATCGGCGTTGGCGCCCCAGGTTTCGCCGAAATCGAGCAGGTACAGGCAGCCGTCGAGGCCGAACTGGGCATCGACGACGCGTCGGAGCACGTATTCGCCGCGTTGTTCGGCGGCCTGGATGCGGCCGCGATCGTTGGCGAGTGTGACTGCGGCGGTGAAGGGTTCGATGCCGACGAGATCGGACTGGGCGTCGAGACGCGCCCATTTGACGAAGGGACGCTGCCAATCGAAGAAGAGCAGACAGTTGTCGAAGTGTTCCGGGAACCCGCTGGTTTCCCGGAAGGAGGGTTGGAAGTGGAAGACGGGACCGGCGCAGGCGGTCCGGCCGCCTTCGCCGAGCATGGGGAATTCCTTGGAGGCGCCGTAGGGCCAGTAGATGAGGGCGGGTTGGGCGGGGGGAAGGACCTTGGCGCCGGTGTTGTTCCTGGACTCGTTGACGGGTCGGGCGGGGTCGAACATCGGCCCGATCACCTTCTTTTCGAAGTCGTAGCGGGCGTAAGGGGCGTTGTTGCCGACGAAATACGGCCAGCCGTAGTTGCCGGCGCGTTTGGCCTGGTTGAGTTCGTCGTAGCCGCGTGATCCGCGGGGGCCGTCTCCGCCGGCGTCGGGTCCGACCTCGCCCCAGTAGACGACGCCGGTTTTGGAATCGACGCTCATGCGCCAGGGATTCCGGCAGCCCATGACGAAGATCTCGGGGCGGCCGACGGAGCCGTCCTTGGGGAACAGGTTGCCGTCGGGGATGGTGTAGCTGCCCTCGGGGGTGGGTCGGACCCGCAGGATTTTGCCGCGCAGATCCTGGGTGTTGGCGGGTCCGTCCTGGGCATCGTACGGCTCGCGGCCGGGGCGTTCGTCCATCGGTCCGTAGCCATTGGAGTCGCCGAAGGGATGGGTGTTGTCGCCGGTGGAGACCAGGAGGTTGCCGTCCGGAGCGAACTCGACCGACCCTGCGTGATGGCAGCATTCCAGGCGTTGTTCGGGGAACTCGAACAGGACCTTTTCGCTGGCGAGATCCAGGGTGTCGCCGGACATCGAGAACCGGCTGAGCCGGGCGCCGGTGAAGTTGGTGGGGGAATAGAAGGCGAAGAGGTGTTGGGTGCGGGCGAAGTCGGGGTCGAGGGCGAAGCCGAGAAAGCCGTTTTCCTGTTCCTTGAAGACGGGGATTTGGCCTGCTTCCACGATGCCGATGCCGGGTTTCCAGATGCGGAGGGGGCCGGCGATTTCGTTGAAGAAGATCCGGCCGTCGGGGGCGAGTTCGAGTTCCATCGGCTGGGCCATGCCGGTGGCGAGTGTTTCGGCCTTGAAGCGGTAGTCGGGAGGGGGTTCGGCGGCGGAGGAGGGGTGCGGGTGGGTGAGGGAGAGGCCAAGGGCGAAACCGAAGACCCACCGGGTCAGGGCTTGGCGGGAGGTGGGGCCAGGAGGACGGTACGAATTCATGGGGTGCGGTTCGATCCGGCGCGGCACAGTGCCGGGAACGTGGGGTGTCGACAAGTGGCGGGCAAAAAGGCCTGTTGCCGGGGAGGGAGCTGGCGGTAGGCTGCGGGTCCCGTTCGTCACCGGATGGCGGCCCCGGCGTGGGGGCGGCAGGAGGCGGCGGGAAGGCATACGCACACGCACACGCACGCATCAAGCGCACGCACACGGACATCACGGCATGAAGAGCTACGATATCGCAGTCATTGGTGGCGACGGTACGGGACCCGAGGTTACCCGCGAGGCCCTCAAGGTGGCGGAAGTCGCTGCGAAGAAGTTCGGGTTTTCGCTGAACTGGCATCCCTATGATTTCGGCGGCGACCGGTACCTGAAGACCGGCGAGGTGTTGCCGGACAGTGCCGTCGAGGAACTGCGGAAGTATCGGGCGATTTACCTTGGGGCGGTGGGGCATCCCCAGGTGAAGCCGGGCATTCTGGAGAAGGGCATCCTGCTGCGCCTGCGTTTCGAGCTTGAGCAGTACATCAACCTCCGTCCGGTGCGGCTGTACCGGGCACAGGATTGTCCCTTGAAGGACAAGGGACCCGAGCACGTTGATTTCGTCGTCGTTCGTGAGAACAACGAGGGCCTGTACGCGGGGGCCGGTGGCAATCTTTTCAAGGGCACACCGAACGAGGTGGCCATCCAGGAATCGATCAACACCCGTCGGGGCGTGGATCGCTGCCTGGCCTATGCGTTCGAGGTGGCGAAGAAGCGCCGCGCCGGGAAGGCGTGGAAGGGGTTGAAGCCGGAGGACGTGGCGGCGGGCAAGACCTCGCAGCTCACGTTGTGCGGCAAGACCAACGTTCTTACCTACGCCTTCGACCTCTGGTGGCGCGGGTTCCAGGAGATGGCGCCGTCGCATCCGACGGTGAAGACCGACTACGCGCACGTGGACGCGATCTGCATGTGGTTCGTGAAGAACCCGGAGTGGTTCGATGTGATCGTCACGGACAACATGTTCGGCGACATCATCACGGATCTGGCGGCGATGATTCAGGGCGGTCTGGGTGTGGCGGCCGGCGGCAACATCAATCCGAACGGCACCTCGATGTTCGAGCCGATGGGTGGCAGTGCGCCGAAGTACACCGGCCAGAACGTCATCAACCCGCTCGCCGCCATCAATGCCGCCGGCATGATGCTCGATTTCCTCGGGGAATCGGCTGCGGGCGAGGCGATCGAGAACGCGGTGATCCAGATCATCAACACGAAGATCCAGTCGCTGGCCGCCGGCCGCATGGGCTTCGGCACCTCCCAGGTCGGGGATCTCGTCGCGGCGGCGCTCTGAGCCGACGACGCGGATTCGGGGCCTGCCGAATCAGGTCACCGAGCGATGAACGGGATTTTGTCAGGAGGCGGTTTCGAGGAGCGGCAGGGCCGCCTTGAGGCCTGCCTCCTGACCCTTTCCGATCCCCAGGCTCGACTGGCCTGGGTGGTGGAACGTCCGCTCGGAACGCCGGCTTCCACTGTCTCGGTTCGCGTGGCGGCAAATGAAATCAAGGGTTGCGCCTCCCGTCTCTGGCTGGCTGCGGCCTGGCAGGACGGACGCTGCCGGTTCCGTTCCGATTCCGAGTCCGCGATTCTCCGGGCCTTCGTCGGGTTGCTTGCCGAACTCTATGACGGGCTGACTCCGGAGGAGGTGGCGGGGAAGGAACCCGCTTTTCTGGAGTCGACCGGTTTGGCCCGTCAGTTGACGGAGAACCGCCGGAGAACCCTGGGGAAGGTCCGGGAGGCCATGCGTTCGTTTGCCTTGGCGGCGTGTCCCGGCTGAGGCGTTGCTCCATCCGACGGCTGGACGGTTGCGAACTTCTTTCTTCCGCGGTCCCCATGAAGCTTTACGACGCCCACAATCATCTTCAGGACGACCGGTTCGGCGGACGCCAGGAGTCCGTGGCTGCCGCCTGTCGGGCCGCGGGGGTGGTGCGGATGGTGGTGAACGGGTCGTGCGAGGAGGATTGGCCTGCGGTGGCGGCGCTGGCGCGGGTGATGCCGGACCTGGTGATTCCCGCGTTTGGAGTTCATCCGTGGTATGTGCACGAGCGCAGGGCGGGGTGGTTCGACGCGTTGAGGCGCCATCTGGACGAAGTGCCGGGGGCGGTGGTGGGGGAGATTGGGTTGGATCGATGGATTCTGGATTGTCCGCCTGCGGCACGGTCGGCGGTGGCGCCTGGGCTCGGTGAGTTGCAGGCGGCGCCGTTGGCGGAGCAGGAGGAGGTCTTTGCGGTTCAGATGGCGATGGCTGCGGAGCGGGGGGTGGCGGCCAGCATTCATTGCCTTCAGGCCTGGGGTCGCCTGCACGAGATGCTGCGGGCGGGGCCCCGTCCATCCCGCGGGTTTCTCCTGCACAGTTACGGTGGGCCGGCGGAGATGGTGGTTTCGCTGGCCAGGCTCGGGGCGTATTTCGGGTTTCCGGGATATTTCCTTCACGCGCGCAAGGCGCGTCAGCGGGCCGCGTTTGCCGTGGTGCCGGAGGATCGTCTGCTGGCGGAGACGGATGCTCCGGATCAGAGGCTCCCGGGTGAACCGGAGTGGGTGGGGGCGGAAGGCGATGCGTACCAGGGGAGGTGGGAACCGAAATGGGAGTCTGGTTCTGACGGGAGGACTCTGAACCATCCCATGAATCTGTCGCTGGTTTATGCCGGATTGGCGTCGGTGCTGAGGGTGGATCCCTTGGTTCTGGCTGGGCGGCTGGAATTGAATTTCGTGCGGTTGTTCGGCGCCGGTTAAGCAAGGTATGGAGTGCGGCAGCCCTCTGCCGCTTTGGAGGCACCGGAGGAACGGGGCGG
>CAYZAE010000301.1:0-5597 GCA_964476125.1 uncultured Verrucomicrobiota bacterium
TCCATCCCCCGGACGCCGAACCCCTGGGGCATCGACTCGGGCTCAAGGTCCTCACTGCCGCGCGTAAAATCATCACCCGCCCAAAATCCGACATGGTGATGTTCCGTGAGACACTCTCCCTCCCGCGCGGTGCGGACCTGGAAAAGCGCATGACGACGCTTCAGGCGGAACAAACCCGACTGCTGACCTCCCTCGAACCCACGGACATCAATTTTAAAACCTTCCTGCCCCTCCTCCTCCAGCACCGGCTGGGATCGGAATTCCCCGGCTACTACGCCCAGGGTTACCTTCACGACCAGAGTGTCGGCCGGGAGAGTTTGAAGCGTCTCGACGACACCAACCGCCAGGGTCTCGACGCCTATCTACGGAACATCCAGATCATGGAGCGACTGACACGGCTGAACGTGAACCTGGCATTATTGCGGAAGCACGCCGACGAAGCCAAAGCCGCAGCGAACCAACCCGTCGCCGCGGAGATGCTGGCCCTGCGCGTGGGCGACTTCCGAATGGTCACCTTTCCCGGCGAACTCACCGTCGAAATCGGTCTGAACATCAAGCGTCGCGCCACGGCACCGCACACCTTTGTGGCCGGATACTGCAACGGGTACCTCTACTACCTCCCCACCGCATCCCAGCGTGGAAACACTGGCTACGCGCAGGAGGACTGCGACTGCCTCATCGCCCCCGAATGGCAGCAGCAATTCGAATCCAAAGCCCTGAACCTGCTGGGGCGGTTGGAGCGGTGACGGGGTTCGAAAGAGCTCGCGCACTATGGAGTGCGGCTGCCCTCTGCCGCTTTCCTACCGCGCCGGACCGCCCACCGCCCAGGGACCACCCTACCCCCGTCTTTTCCGCACCCGTTCGCAGGTTCGCCGTGCCGACGCCAAAGCGGCAGAGGGCTGCCGCACTCCACATTGAAAGCTCCAATGGGGTCGTGGGTCCCCGGGGTAACCCGCGGACATGCGGTCAACCCTCGGGCTCCAGGGCGGAATCCTTCAGGATTCGGAGATGCGGGATGTTCGGAACACAGGAAGAGGAATCCGAGTCGGACGATTGGACCCGCCCAAATTTCAGCGCCAACGGCGTTGCCTGGAGTTTGGCCATTTTCAGGAGTCGCGGAGCGACGGAACGAGGGTAGCCGTGGGCAGAGCCCACGGTTTTGCATGGTTCTTTGGGTTGGCGTCGCGGAGCGACGTACGACCTTTAAGGGAGGCATCGGTGAATCGAGGAGTTCATGAAGAATTGCAGGTAAACGATTCCGGCGTCGCGCCGCGACGCACTGGAAACTCACACCTGACCCAGGGTCTGAAGACCCTGGCTACCATCGTCCCGTCGCTCCGCGACGCATCAACCACCCGCACTGTCCCACGACCTCGATCCCCAGCCGCCCGAAGCCTTTCGCCGAGTTCATGGCGGGGTCCTCCCGGGGGTGTTGGGCAACCGCAATCCGGTCTTCTGGTTGCGGGCAAACCACAGATGCAACAAACGCTGGCGATCGGTGGGCTGAGCGGCCGGTTGATGGTCGTCCTTATCCGCCCCGTGCTCCACGCTCCACCCGTTCCATTATTCCAATTTGCAAATCGCCGCAGCCCCGGGGAACCGGCGCAGGAGTCGCTGGCCGAGCAGGTCCAGGTAGTTTTTGTAATCGTCGCGGTACTCGGGAAACGTATCGGGGAACGTCAACGTGACGAACAGCGGAACGCTTTCGCGTTCGATGGAACCGGTTCTACGGCCGTTCGCCCGATTTTCGGCCCCGGATGATCCGGCGAATTTCGGAGGGCCTGCGGCGACCATCCAACACGGCCAGGATCAGCGTGCGCCGCTCCTCCTGTAGGAAGTAGACGATGTAATACGAACTCTTGAGAATCGCCCTCTGAATGGAGCCGATCTTCCTGGGAAAGGTGTCCGGGTTCCATTCGATCCACCGGACGGTCTCATCGTAGAGCGCCAAAACATGCGCTTTCCCGTCGGTTCGCCACGTCGAGTAGTGGGCGATGGCCTGCTCCAGGTCGGAGACGACTTCTTCGAGGGCAACGACGGGCTTGCTGTTCACGCCGCCTGCACTCGCTGGATCAGTTCGGCATGCGTGAGGACCTTCGCTTTTCCAGCCCTGTATCGGTCGAGACGATCTTTCACGATGCGCCGATGCTCGTCTGGCACCGGCATGGTTTTCTCATCGGCTACCGACAGCCAGAGCTGCTCGGCTATCGCAAGCCGTTGCCGTGACGGTAACCTCATCAGCGCGGTCATAGTCTCCGTCGACATGGGCAAACCTTTCCCAAAGGAATCTGGCTTCGCAAGGCTCAGATCGAACTCATAAGGAATTGCAGGTAAACGATTCCGGCGTCGCGCCGCGACGCACTGGAAACCCACACCTGACCCAGGGTCTGAAGACCCTGGCTACCATCGTCCCGTCGCTCCGCGACTGCTGAGTTCCAGTCCGTTCGCACTATGGAGTGCGGCAGCCCTCTGCCGCTTTCCTACCGCGCCGGACCGTTCACCGCGCAGGGACCGCCCACCGCGCACGGACCACCCTACCACCGCCCCGTCCGCCCCCGCTCGCGGGTTCGTAGCCCCACGCCAAAGCGGCAGAGGGCTGCCGCACTCCACATTGATACCCGGAAATCGCCTTGCGGAAACGGGGTGTTCCGTCGCAAACAAGGTCGGCCTGCGCCCGTAGCTCAGTTGGCTAGAGCAGCTGCCTTCTAAGCAGCCGGTCGCGTGTTCGAACCACGCCGGGCGCGCCAACTTCCTCCCCCCACCCCACGCAGCCGTGCCCTTCCGCCCTCGAAGCTCCACTCCCGTCCTCCCACTCGGCCCCCGGACTGCGGGGGGCGGCATCCTCGGCCGGCTGATCGGCGTTCTGCTTGGCCTGATCGCGTCCCTGCCCACCCCGGCCCCGGCCGCGGCCCGTCCCGAGTCGCCGCCACGGACGGTTTCGCCCACCGACTGCGCCCCCGGGCCCGCCGACTTCACCCTGATCTCCTGGCTCAATGGCTGGGCCGATGGCACCCCGCGCGAACCAGCACTGCTGGCGATTCAGACCGGCCATTACCAGGCGGTCTTCGATCCCTTCCACGCCAACGTCCTGCGGTTCGGACAAATCCGGGGCAATCAAGTCGAGCCCTCCGGTAACCTCCCAGGAGCTCCGGCTTCGAGTTTCCCCCCGCCGAATATCGCCCCGCCCCGGGTCACCGAACCAGCCCCGGCGTCAGGCTGGATTCTTTCCCGCCGCGACACGGACGGCACCGGCCGGCGAGGTCCTACTACCGGAGGGACGGATTACCTCGAAGCCGCCACGGCCACGTCGTCGGGCAGCGGCCGGGATCCGCTGGCCAAGCTTTCCCCCGCCTCCCTCGAACTCACCGTGGACCTCGATGGCACCCGCTACCGTTGCGTGCGGGCGGCCACGAATCGCACCGACTGGATGAACTTCCCGGTCCGCATCATCGAGAGCGGCCGGTACGTGCAGCGTCTCGATATTCTCCAACTCGTCTTCGAGGATGATGCAGGGCGCGTTTTGGAAGCCGAAGGGCGGCTGGAAGTGGTGGCGTGGCCGGACCGGTTGTCTCTGATTCTCGAAATCGCCCGGACCGCCTCCGCGACCCCAGCCCCTGTCCCTGGCTCGGCCTCGGCTTCCGCACTCACCCCGTCGATGCGCTTTCAGGCCGGCGAGAAACTCCGTGTCGAGTCCATCGCGCTGCCGGTTCGTCCCGAGGCCGAAGGACGAACGCTCGTTTCGGCGCGGCTCGATCTCCCTGCCGGTTCCGGCTCCTCCGCCTCGGACTCCGTGCCGGCAAATGCGACGGCGTCTGTTTCTGTGACGGCGACAACGCGCGATTCGGGGGCGGAGACGGTGCTGTCCACAACCTACGACCCCGACCGCGCCTGGCACCGGATCGAACTGCCGCGCCGCGGATTTTCCGTGGCGGAACAGCCCGACCGCCTGGACCGGTTTCGCCTGAGCTTCACGAACAACAGCGCCTCGGAACAGGTCGTGCGCATGCTCTTCGATGATCCGAGCGGGACCTCCTCGATCACCGGCCTGACGCCCCTCCTGCGGGACGCCGACGGCGTGCCCACCGGCATCGCGGTCCAGACCTCAAAGAACTGGCATCGCCAGGAGAAGCGCCGGTTGCTTTACGAGGGACCGTGGCTGCACGCGTTCACGATGCTCCGCCTGCCGCCGCACAGTCGGACGGAAGCCGAGTTCGCCCTGGCCTTCGCCCGCTGGGGCGGCCTGCCCGCGGCATCGCACGCGCAACTGAGCCTGATCGGCTGGGGCTGGAATCAGGTCTGGGATCAGGCGGCGATTGGAAGCTGGGGTGAATCGATCTGCTACGAACCCGACGCCATCCAGCAACGCTGCCGCATCGACGACGTCCGGCCCCTGATGGTCTGGGGCATGGGCGAAGGGAAGCGTCAGTGGACCTGGACCCACAACGTGGGTGGCGGTGATTTCCTGGTCTATTTCGATGCGGCGGGCACTTACCAGCCGTGGATCGGTGTCCGGACCGCTTATCTCTCGCAGGGCCCGAATCTCACGGACGTCAGTTACACGGGTGTCACAGCCGATGGCCACATCGCCTGTCGGGTCCGGGTCTCAACGCCCCGCAGCGATGACCTCCACCGTGCCTATCACCGAATCCGGTACGACGTGCTCAAGCCCACCCCGTTCTCGCGGCTGGCGTTTTACCAGGTCGGGTCGGACCGCTATCACTGGCATCAATACGGCCGGCTGGCCCGGGGCAACGCCCATGGGTTCATCGAGGAATGGGAACCCGGCCGGGGCGGCCGACGTTACCTCCGCACCGGCATCCCCTGCCTCGGCGACTCCCCGTGGTTTTCCCTGCACGAGGCCATCCCGGCGGACGGACTCAAGCCGGTGCAAGGCGCCTGGGCGACGCGCGGTCTGGTGATCCGATCCTGGAAAGCGCGCCTGGGCGGCCGGCCGGCGGAACCGTTCGCGTCGGTGTTCGGCACCCAGGCCGGGAATGTGCCCAGCGCCAACCTGGAACTCAGCGCTCCCCCGGACCTCACCACCCTGATGCCCGGCGATTTCGTCGAGGCCGACCTCGAACTCGTCATCCTGCCGATGTCGGCGGACGATTACTACGGTCCGAACGCCAACCTGCGCACCTCCTTGAAGGAGGAGGCGAACACCTGGAAATCCGTGTTCCGCCAGGCACGCGGCAACCGGGTGGAAGTGACGACGAAGTCGGGTCGGGGCCGGGTGCTGGCGATGAACCCGCCGGTCATCGAGGTGAACGGACGTCAGCGGGCGGAGATCTCGGTGACGGGCGGGCTCGGTTTTGTGCCGGTCACCTTCGCGGGGTTGAAGTCACACCGCGGCTGGGTGTTGAAGGTGGAGAATGCGCAGGGACGCCTCGAACCGTTGGACCAGTCGGTGCACGGCCATGATTTCTGGCAGGCGCAACATGACGCGGGGAGCGACACCTGGCGGCTGACCTTCAACGTGCCGCTGGACAGTCCGCGTGATCAAAGGCTCACGCGGCGGATGGTGTTGGAGCGGTGAGGGGGCGGTTCCAGCGTCGCTCCGCGACGCCTGGATAACTCGTGCATGGCCCAGGGGCTGA
>CAYZAE010000302.1:0-5577 GCA_964476125.1 uncultured Verrucomicrobiota bacterium
GGAGTCAGTTCCGATTTCGTCCATGACATGTCGTCAGGAGATTTTGGACAGGATGTACAGGATTCACAGGATGGTCCGGATCCAGTCTCTTCCTCAGCATCCTGTCGATCCTGTTCATCCTGTCCGAAAGAATTCATCCCGGCCGGACACTTCAGTCGTACGTGATCCTGCGCAGGGTTTTGGTGTTTACAGAGGACTGGCATGAGGAGGCGACTCTTCCCGAACCGTTGCGTCGATCCAACCGCCTCGGGCCTCGTGGCTCCGGGGTTGCGGTTGTCGCCGGCGGTGGATCACGCTCGTCGGTGGGCGACTCATGGGAGGAGGTAACGGCCTGTCTTCAAGGTCCCCACACGCTTCACCAGATCCGCCTGGATCAGCGGCCGCAATAGGTCCAGCGCCCCCTGCTTGGACACCTCCAGAGCCGCGCGCAATTCCGCCGGCGTCATCCCACCGCTCTGACCCCGTGCAGAGCGAAAAGGCCCGATACCTTCGGCCCATGCGACGTCCTGGAGAGGATGCAGGGCGTCCTCCCACCGCCGACCTCGCGAACCGCAACCGAACAACTCGGCCCTGGCTGCTTACCGAGGTTGTAAACCACAGAAGTCGCGGAGCGACGGAACGAGGGTAGCCGGGGCTTCAGCCCTTGGACTGGAGTTGGACCATTTCTCAGGAGTTGCGGTGTGACAGTAGGATCGAGCGCCGAGGTCTCACCCGGGAGCGCCGGCGTCTCGCCGGCCTGTTCGTCCAAGCGCGCTGGCATCCCGTCGGCTGACCAGCCGGCGAGACGCCGGCGCTCCCATCTCGCCAGAATCACCGCGTCGATCCGGCCCGCATTGTAGGGCCGCCACGCAGCGGGCCTACGGGACCATCGCACGGAAGTAGCGCCCGGCGTCCGCTGGCGACCACGGGATGCGGACCGACCCGATACCCGTCGTGTTGGTGGCCACGTTCCGCCACGTTCCCATGTCCGTCGAAGACTGGATGACCACCTCCCATCCCGTCCCACCCTCGGTCTCCACCTGAAGATGGCCTTGGTCGAGCACCGCTCGGGTGATGCGGAGCGCAATCGCCCTGAAGTCCAGTGTCGCGTTCACGTATTCGGCCGGCAGCGATGACCCGCGGGCGCCAGCGATATCCCGGGCAGCGGGATAGTCCCCGAAGAGAAGCTGCGTGCCCATGGCCTCCGCGAAAGCGGACACCGCGAAGCGCAACCGCAGAAGCTCATGCGATCCGGCGGCCAACTCCTCGCCGAACGGCAGGAAGAGCAGCACGCCGAGTTGGCCCTGCCCAGCGTTGTTCCCATTGACCATCAGGGTTGCGCCCTTCACCCCGGCGCCCAGGGCGGCGTCCACGTAAACCAGGAGTCCGGGATCGAAGAGAAGACTGAAACTGACCGCATTCTCGCCACCCACAGCCTCCAGTCGAAGCACGCATTCGTTGGTCAGACCGGGCTTCCACCCGTCGGCCACCAGGCGGAGGGTGCTCGGGGAATGGTTCAAACCGGAAAGCCTCCGGGCACTCCGGGTGGAATCCGGGCGCGTCATCAGGCTGAACGGCCCGGTCGAACCGCCTTGGACGGTCAACGGATCCAAGCCCAGCACGAAACGGCCGGCCTGCACCCAGTCGTTCAGATTCACTTCGCCGTCGCCCAGCAACGGGCTGCCGTCCACCGCATAAGGCGCGCAATCGGCGCGCTCGAAGGTGTCGCGGTCGGCGATGGACTCGATCCCCATGGCCAGATTGCCGATGCGGTTGAGGTCCGCGGCGGTCACTTTCTTGAAGGGCTCCACCACGTCCGCCTCGTAACCGCGCACGATCTTCACAGTGCCCTGCTGGCAGTCGAGGGGCAGGTCCTGAGTGGGGGAGAAAGCGTCTCCAGCCACGGCTTTTCGGGCGACGGGTTGGTCGGCGAAGGTCAGCAGGGTTTCACGCGCGGTGGTGTCGGGGGCAACCCTGAAGGTGACAATCACCACTTCCTTGGGGCCAGACTGGATTCCCGCACAGGAGGCGGCGTTCAAGCCGATCCCCAGCCGGCCCTGCGCAGCCTGGCTCTGGTTCACCAGCAGCGTCTGACAGGACACCCGGTCACCGTTCTCGCACTTGATGAAGCGCAGGACTGCCGGGTCGAAGACGAGACTGAACGAAACCCCCATTTCGTTCCCGCGCGAGTTCAGCTGGATCGGCACCCGGAGCTCCGCCCCCAGACCCGTCTCGGAGGCCAGGGGAATCAGGGTGCGGGGGTTCCGGATCGGGGTGGAGGAGGTGAGGAAGAACCGGGAGTTGGGCGTGCCCTGGAGCACGTGCTGATCGAAGGTCGCATCTTCCGAGTACCGACCGGTCACAGCCCAGGTGCCGGTGACGTCCACCGCCACGCTGGCGGCCAGATCGTACCCCGTGCCGCCGGCGCTCTTCGCCCATCGCACCTCGCCGTCGCCACCATACTGCAGCAGAAAGGCATCGTATCCGCCGCCGCTCTCCAGGCGCCACAATCCGGCCTCCAAAGCCGCGTCGTACAATCCGCACACGTACACGTTCTTCCCGTCGCGGCTCACCGCCACGCCCAACCCTTCACTTTCCCTCCCCGTGAATCCGGCCGACGTCACCCATTGCGGGGTGCCGTCGCCGTCGAACTTCGCGATAAACGCCGCGATGGACGCGCTGGTTTCCGCCGCCTTGGCCCCGAACTGGAGCTTGGCCGAGAACGAACCGGTGACGTAGATGTTGCCCTCGGCATCGATCGCGGCGCCTTCGGCCAAATCCTGCGAACCGCCGGCGCCATTCCGGGCCCACTTCACGTTGCCGGCCGTGTCGTACTTCACCACGAACACCTCCTTGTCGAATCCGGCCGGGAGATCCACGCCTCCGAACCGTGCTTCATCGAGGTAAGTCCCGACCAACACCGCGTTCCCCGCGCCGTCCACCGCCAAGCCCTTGGCTGCGGTCGATTCCGGACCTCCACCACGACGCGCCCATTGGAACGTGCCGCTTCCGGAGTACTTGGCCAGGAACGCGTCGGTCAGGCCCGTGGACGTCAGGCTGGCCGCGCCGAAGTCGATCGTGCCGCTGAAGGCACCCGCAACGTACACCGCCCCCCCGCGGTCGGTGCGCACCCGGTTGTAATTGCGAACCCACGAGCCCTTGATCTGGCGCGCCCAGAGGACGTCTCCGTCCGGGCCGTATTTCGCCAGGAACCCATCGCGATCCGAGGCCGCCGTGAAGACGTTGGTGCCGATGGTACAACTCGTCTCCGCGTAGCCGAACGCATAGACGTTCCCGTTGCCGTCCACCGCGACGCTCGAAGCGCTCTGGTTGTCGGGACCGCCGATGCTTCGTACCCAGAGAGCCTTGCCGGCCGGGTCGAACTTGGCCACGAAGCCATCGAATAGGTCCTGGTTCGTGACCGTGAGGTCGCCGAAAACGGCGGTGGGCCCGGAGAAACCGCCGACCACGAACCGGTTGCCGTTCAAATCCGTCGCGACCTCGCTGCCCCACGCTGCCCCATCCCCGTTGCGGTGCGCCCAGTCGAACTCCGGCGTGCGGCGCAGCACGGCCAGGTAGTTGTTGCGCTTGGATGGGATCCAGCCACCCATGGTCAGACGCACATCACCGAGTTGCACCGATTCTTCAAAGGTGCCGACCGCACAGATGTTGCCCCAACCGTCAGCCACCACCTGGTCAGTCCGGTTGTAGTTGGTGCCGCCCAGCAATCGCGCCCAATCGAGGCCGCCCGCTTGGTTCAGGTGGGCAATCACACTGCTGAGCGGAACGTCCGGATCCGCCGGGGCGGACTCGTCGCCCACCCGCAGGTCCCCGACACAGATTCCTCCGAGGAGAAGCCCGCCCGCGGGGTCGACCCCCATGGAAGTGAGGTTCGCGCCACCCGCGCTTCCCCCGATTCCGCGGGCCCACACCCCCTTCCCGTCCAGTCCCAGCTTCACCACGTAGTCGTTGTCATTCCATCGACGCGGCAGCCTCAGCCCGGCCATCTGCAGTTCCCCGGCCACACCGCTGAAGCGACCTGACAGATAGACAGATCCCTCCAGGTGGGTCACCAACTCAGCCGTGCTGCCCGTCTGGGCCACCACCCGAACTCCAGGCTTGGGGCCGTAGAAGATCACCACCGAAGCCCGGTCGTCCGTGCGCTGGTCGATGGCAACCGTCAGAACGTATCCTCCGGAAATGTCTCGCACCGCAACCGCTTTGGCCACCTCCCGGCCAGGCGAAGGCCACGTTTCGACCCGGCCGACCCTAAACCCTCCCCCGGCCTTATCGTAGGAAAGCGCAGCCACGAAGGCTTGAGAACCGCGGCTTGCCTTTACCCGTGGATCCACCTTGATGGACTTGCCGGACTCAGCGGAGAGCACGGCGTCATCCCCCACCGCCCCGCACACCCAAACCCCTTTATCCGCGACTCCCGCGGCGAAATCCGCTCCGGCCCCGCCCATATTCAGCGCCCCCTCCACCTGCCCGTCCGGGGTGTACACCGTCACGAAAATGTCCGTGGAACCGCGACTCACGAGGGTCTTCTCACCGAATCTCACGGTCTGCTCGAAGTTGCCCACAACCCAGACCCTGCCGTCGCGGTCCACCGCGATGCCCGCGACCGTCTCATGGCTCGGTCCTCCCCCGTGGTTGACCCAAAGCAGACGCCCGTCCGGCGAAAACTTGGCGACGGCCACACCCTCGTCCCCCGTCGACGGGAGGAGGCCACCCCATCCGCCGCCCAGGTAGGCGACGCCTGTGTAGGGTGTCGCCACATACCTGTTCCCATCCTTGTCCACCGCCACCCGGGACGGTCCGACGCAGCTGTAGAAGGCGTAAGCGTCCAGCACCACCGGCGGCAGTGCGCCCTTCAGGTGAAGCGTTCCGACGAAACCCAAGACGGCCAGGCACATCAGGAGGGGTCTCATGAATCACACTTCGCTCCTAAATACAGGGAATCAAGCTCGAATAGGTCATCACACTCACTACTTCTTGACATGCTGCAAGACACTCCCACCCCGGCGCTCCAGTGTCGTACCACGGGAACTCATCCCATTCAGCAGAAACACGAATGTCATGATCTGCATATCGACCCAGGCCAGGAAAGTGTTTCACTGCGGAAGACGGAGTCACCCAAGACGCATTGTTCTCAGGCGAAACCACCCAGGCAACAAGACACAAACACAACATCAGTCCCGTCGCTCCGCGACTTCTGGGCAATGGGCGAAAATGGCAAAACTTCACGAGACCCCTGCGGGGGTTCCGGTGTTTGGCCCTTCTCGTGCCTCGCACAGAAGTCGCGGAGCGACGCGACGAGGGTCGCCAGGGGCTGCCAGGGGCTTCAGCCCTTGGACTGGAGTTGGACCATTTCTCAGGAGTTGCGGTGTGACAGTAGGATCGAGCGCAGACGTCTCACCCGGGAGCGCCGGCGTCTCGCCGGCCTGTTCTTCCAAGCGCGCTGGCATCGCGTCGGCTGACCAGCCGGCGAGACGCCGGCGCTCCCATCTCGCCAGAACCACCGCGTCGATCCGGCCCGCACTTTAGAGCCCGTCTGAAAAGTGAGTGGGGTCCTGCGGCGAGGGATTTTGGGCGTGA
>CAYZAE010000303.1:0-5545 GCA_964476125.1 uncultured Verrucomicrobiota bacterium
CGGCCTTTTCCGCGAAAACAGGATCCCCACTGACTTTTCAGACGGGCTCTAAGCCATGAACGAAACCGAGACACGCGCCGAGCACATTGACCCCGCGTTGAAAGCGGCGGGCTGGGGCGTCGTCGAGGGCAGCCGGATCCAACGCGAGTACGCGATCGCCCCGGGACGCATCGTGGGACTTGGCCGGCGCCGGAAACCGCTGCTTCTCGGCGTGCGTCCAGGATTTACGAGCAGAAGCAGGCAGCCCTCGCGGAGCTCAAGAAATCACCGCTGCACCAGGCCTTCAACGGAGAGCTGTAGCCATGTCGGTGAACCTGAATCCTGGGAAGGGGCTGATCTTCCGCATCGTTCACATTGCGAACGTGCCGCAAGCGGGTCCTGGAATTCGCCCGAGCATGCCGCCAGGCATGCCCTGGATTCTGGCCATTTTCGCCCATCGCACAGAAGTCGCGGAGCGACGGCACGATGGTAGCCAGGGGCCTCAGCCCCTGGACTCGGTGAGAGTTTCTCTGGGAATCCTGAAGGGATTCCGCCCTCCAGCCCGGGGTTGACCCGCGTCCGCGCGGGCCTACCCCGGGACCCCAGCCCCCACGCCTATCAAACCCTGAAGGGGTTTCGTCCGCCCACGATCCCCTCCACGCCCCGCGCCGGGAGGCCACAACCTCATTCGAGGTTGAAACCATGGAGAGGACACCAGCACCCAGGGTTGGCCCGCCCGTGGGCCGGCCAACCCTGGGCTTGGTGCCCCAACGCCGTTGGCGTTGAAAACCCGGTTTCCCCATGCCCCCACCGGATGACCCGCCACTCACGACTGCTGGATGCACCCCCCCTGCGCGTGGCCGCCAAATGGATGTCAAAGCGACACCGAGTTGGTATTTTTGAACCCGTGAAGTTCACCCAGGGCAACCTTCTGCAAGCACGCGTGGAAGTTCCATCGCGAGCATCGGAACCATGAAGCCCAGCCGCATCGAACCTCCCCGGATCGAGTCTCTCCGGGTTCAGAACTACAGGGCCCTGAAGTCCCTGGAGCTGAAAGGGCTGACTCCTCTCACGGTCTTCCTGGGACCCAATGGAAGCGGCAAGTCCACGGTCTTCGACGTCTTTGCGTTTCTTGCGGAATGCTTCCAGAGCGGACTGCGCAAGGCCTGGGACAAGCGTGGGCGGTTCAAGGAACTGCGGACACGCGGGGCGGAGGGCTTGATCACCTTCGAAATCAAGTACCGCGAGAAGCGGGACTCGTCGTTGATCACGTACCACCTGGAGATCGGGGAGGATGCGAAGGGCCCGTTCGTCGCACGCGAGTCCCTGAGCTGGAAGCGTGGTTCTCACGGCCGGCCCTTCAATTTCCTGGATTTCGGCCGGGACACGCCCGGGACCGGTGAGGTCGTCACGGGGGAGACGCCGGACGAAGAGGACACGCGGAGTGAGGAACGACTGGACTCGCGCGAGTTGCTGGCCGTGAACACGCTCGGCCAACTGGCCAAGCATCCAAGAGTCGGTGCGCTGCGCCGATTCGTCTCGGGGTGGTATTTGTCCTATCTCAGCGCCGACAACACCCGGGGCGTGCCCGAGGCGGGACCGCAGGAACGTTTGAGCATGAGTGGGGACAACCTGCCGAACGTGGTTCAGTATTTGAAGGAAGGGCACGAACAACGGCTCGATCTGATTTTGAAGAAGCTGGCCCGTCGCGTCCCCCGCCTGGAGAAGGTCGATGCGTCGGTGATGCCGGACGGGCGGCTTCTGTTGCAGGTCAAGGACGCCCCATTCGACCGCCCTGTGATGGCGAAGTTCGCATCGGACGGGACGTTGAAGATGCTGGCCTATCTGACGTTGCTGCATGACCCGGAGCCACCCCAGCTGGTAGGTATCGAAGAGCCCGAGAACCAGCTTCATCCGCGCTTGCTGGGGGAACTCGCCGAGGAGTGTCGCGCGGCGACTTCTGCTTCCCAGTTGATGGTGACCACGCACTCGCCGTTTTTCGTCAACGCGCTGCGCCCGGAGGAAGTCTGGGTTCTTTACCGGACGGAGGACGGTTACACGCAGGCGAGGCGCACTTCAGAGATGCAGGGGATCCGTGAATTCATCGAGAACGGTGCACAGCTGGGCCAGCTCTGGATGGAAGGACACTTCGATGTCGGGGACCCTTTGACCGGCTCCGGTGCGCAGAGGTCCGTTCCCAACCCTCCCGGCCCCCGCTGAGCCATGCATCTCGAATTCCTGCTCGAGGAGCTTTCCGCCGAGGCATTCTTCTCGGGATTCCTGCCAAGGATTGTGCCCGAAGGAACGAGCTGGAACCTGATCACTTTCCAGGGGAAGGCCGACCTCCTTAAGAATCTCGAAAGGCGCTTGAAAGGCTACCGGGCCTGGTTGCCGGACGACTGGCGGATCGTCGTGCTGGTCGACGAGGATCGCGAGGACTGCCTTCGGTTGAAGAGCAAACTGGAGGCCGCCGCCGCATCCGCCGGGCTGGCCACCCGGAGTGCCCCAAGGAATCGGGGCTTCCAGGTTTTGAACCGGATCGCGGTGGAGGAACTGGAGGCCTGGTTTCTCGGCGACGTGGAGGCGCTTCGTAGGGCCTATACCGGGCTGCCGGCCGGTCTCGCCCGGCAAGCCGCCTTCCGGGACCCCGATGCGGTGCCGGGCGGCACGTGGGAGCGCCTGGAACGTCTGCTCGCAAGCGCGGGCCATTTTCCCGGAGGGCTGGGCAAGATCGAGCTGGCCCGAAGCCTGGCGGTGCATCTGGAGCCCGACCGCAACCGTTCGAAAAGCTTCCAGTGTTTCATGAACGGCCTTAACGACATTCTTTCCGCCAGCTCGGGTCACGTTGGCTGACACCCATGAACGAAGCCGAAACCAGGGCCGAACACATCGATCCCGCCCTGGCGGCCGCGGGCTGGGGCGTCGTCGAGGGCAGCCGCGTCCGGCGCGAGTACGCGATCGCCCCGGGCCGTATCGAGGGACCTGGCCGGCGCCGGAAACCGCTGTTTCTCGGCGTGCGCCCAAGATTTACGAGCAGAAGCAGGCAGCCCTCGCGGAGCTGAAGAAATCATTGCTCCACCAGGCCTTCAACGGGGAACTTTAATAGGGATACATGAGCTCTCGCCAGGGCAGACGGAACCAGCTACACAATTGGGTAGATTGAATGCCGAATCCGATTCCAGCTTTTGACCACAACCTTGTGGTGCCACCACATTTCGGAGATCCCGTCGAGCCCGGGCAATTGTCACCCTACGCCTGCACGACGGTGGACCTCTGCCTGCGCCTCGGAACCACCTCGGAGCGGAAGACAATCCTCAGGAAGTTCCTGGATTTTCGCGACCGCCTTCGGGCAGAGGGTTTGACAAACGGCTTTCAATGGCTGGACGGGAGCTTTTTGGAGGATGTGGAACGGCGAGAAAACCGGCCGCCCAAGGACCTGGACGTGGTGACTGTGTACTGGGGATACGACCAAGCATTTCAGCGGCAATTACTTGCGCGATTCCCGGAAGTAGCGAATCCAGCCCTCTCCAAAGCGGCCTATTCGCTCGATCATTATCCGTTTGACGCCGGCTTCAGTCCGGAAAACACCGTGGACCAAACTCGTTACTGGATTCTGCTCTTCTCGCACAACCGCCTCGGAGTGTGGAAAGGTATGCTGCGAATCGAACTGAACACGCCTGCAGACGATGCCGCGGCACGGCTGGAGCTTGGCAAGGCCATGCTATGACCACACGCGCTCAACGAGATTTTTTGAAGGTGCAGTTGCTCGACACGCAACGTTTGCGCACGAGGGTGGGGGATCATCCACTCATGTCGGTCGCCCTGGCCGAGCGCGAACGTGAACTGAGGGAACGAATTGCAGAACTTCCGCTGGGCAACAAGGAGGCTCGTACGGTGCTCTTCTTTTCAGGTGAGCCCGTGCAGGGATCGCTGGGGATTGATGCGAGCTTTGCAGGACGTGTGTTGGAGCCCTTTCAGAGCATGGTCATGGCGGATTACGCGAGTCGCTGGCACGGCGTGGTGGGCAGAAGAGGCCGGCGGCAGGGTGAAGCGAAATCCCGCCTCCTCCTCACGGGATTGCCTCGAGGCTCCTTTGGGTTGGAGCTGGTACGGGCAGACAGCGATGAACTCTTCGAGGAAGGCCAGTTGGCCGACACGCTCGCGCACGTGACGAAGCTCGTCGAATCAGCCCGTTGCAGTGACGAGGACTTCGCCGCGGAACTGCACGAGACAGCGCCGCGGGTCATCCAAAACCTGCGCGACTTCCTGGAGGTCGTTGCCAGGGGTAAAGCCGGACTGAGACTGGAGAGTGGCGATTGTCGTTGCTCGATGAACGCCGTCGAGGCGGACGAAGCGTTCAATCGAGTTGCCGGAACGATCGCGAACGATGAATCCGTCCGAATTTCCGGAGTGTTCAAGGGTGTCCTCCTGGAGTCATGGAGGTTTGATTTTGTCACCGACGGAAACCTCAATGTGGGCGGTAAGATCGACGAGAATCTGTCCGAGGAAGAGGTGATCGGAATGAACCGTGATTACTTCAACAGTCGTTGCACGGCCTTGCTGTCGAAAACGACGGTGCGCTTCAAGAACGGCAGCGCTCGAACCACGTATAGCCTCCAAGGAATCCAGGCCATCGAAGCGGCGAATCCGTAGCAGCCAGGTCCGTGGCGGCAAGGGACTCCCATGAACGAAGCCGAGACCAGGGCCGAGCACATCGATCCCGCCCTGGCGGTGGCCGGCTGGGGCGTGGTTGAGGGCAGCCGGATCCGACGCGAGTACGCGATCGCCCCGGGCCGTATCGAGGGACCTGGCCGGCGCGGGAAACCGCTGACCGCGGATTACGTCCTGGAGTTCCGGAACACTAAACTGGCGGTGGTGGAGGCAAAGGCCTGGGACGAGGCCCTGACCGAGGGGTTGGCTCAGGCCAAGAATTACTCCGGCAAGATGGCGATCCGGTTCGGATTCGCCACCAACGGGCAGGGCATTTACCGCGTCGACATGGAGACCGGGGAGGAGGGCGAGGTCGCCGCCTATCCGACGCCGCAGGCGCTGTGGGAGGCGACGTTCGAGAAGTCCGACGCCTGGCGCGACCGCTTCGCCGCCGTTCCCTACGAGGACAAGGGAGGTTCCCACCCGGGCCGGTATTACCAGGACATCGCCATCGAGCGGGTGCTGAGTGCCATCGCAGCCCTTCAAACACGAATCCTGCTCACCCTGGCCACGGGCACCGGCAAGACCTTCATCGCCTTCCAGATCGCCTGGAAGCTGTTCCAAGCTCGATGGAATCGGAGCGGGCAACCCACCCGCCGGCCTCGCGTTCTTTTCCTCGCCGACCGAAACATCCTGGCGAACCAGGCCTACAACGCGTTCTCGGCGTTCCCCGAGGATGCCCTGGTTCGCATCTCGCCCGAGGACATCCGGAAGAAGGGGAAGGTGCCGAAGAACGGCAGCCTGTTCTTCACGATCTTCCAGACCTTCATGAGCGGCCCGCCGAAGGACGGGAAACCGTCACCCTAGTTCGGCGATTACCCGACCGACTTCTTCGATTTCATCGTCATCGACGAGT
>CAYZAE010000304.1:0-3229 GCA_964476125.1 uncultured Verrucomicrobiota bacterium
GGGGCGGATGAAGTGGAGAGGGGGATTAAGATTAAGATTAGGATTAAGATTAAGAATAAGATTAAGAATGGGAGGAGAGACTCTGCCGGCTTACTCCCTGCTCCCCACGCCCTGCTCCCCACTCCCGCACCGTCAAGGTTCGGTGATTGGCTGGGTCGTATCGGCGCTGGAGCGGCCGAGGGTCTGGATCTTGCCGGAGGGCCAGTGGATTTCGGCGGATTCGACTTCGGTGGCCTTGCCGAGGCCGAAGGTGACGGGGAGTTCGGACTGGGAGAGGTAGCTGCGGGTGGCGGTGACCTGGCGCCACTGGCTTTGGCCTTCTGCCTTGATGCGGATCCACGCGCCGAGGGCGTCCTTGTTGGATCGGTTTCCGGTGAGTTTGAACCGAACCCAGTGATTGCCGAGTTGCTGGTCGTTGCGCAGGAGCAGCGGCGGGCCGGAGGCCTGGAGCAGGAGCACGTCGAGATCGCCGTCGCCGTCGATGTCAGCGTAGGCCGAGCCGCGGCCGACAATGGGTTTGAAGAGGTCGGGGCCGGCTTTGGCGGGCCCGATTTCCGCGAACCCGCCCTTGCCGGCGCCGGCGTTCCAGAAGAGTTGGGAGGGTTGCCGGTACGACTGGCTCTGCTGGAGCTTGGTGATGTCGTCCTCGAGGTGACCGTTGGCGGAGAGGATGTCGGGCCAGCCATCGAGGTCGTAGTCGAAGAAGAAGATCCCGAACTTCAGCTGGCGACGGCTGGCGGGGCCGATGCCTTCGGGGATGGCTTCGTCGGCGAACAATCCGACGCGCCCCTGGGAGACGTAGAGCGCGGTCATTTCGTTGGCGAAGTTGCCGATGGCGATGGCGAGGGCGTCATCGTTGCGATGACGGGCGACGTCGATGCCCATGGCGCCGCGGGCGTTGCCGATGGAATCGAAGGCGATGCCGAGCAGGGCACCGGCTTCCGCGAAGGTGCCGTCGTGGCGGTTGGTGAAGGCGAAGTTCTGGACGGTGTCGTTGGCGACGACGAGGTCGATCCAGCCGTCGTTGTTGAGATCGACGGGGGCGACGCCCAGGGACTTGGCGGAGGGCACGCCGGTGGCGCTGTTTTTGACCTGGACCCCGGCGGTCGCTGAAACATCGGAGAACTTCCCGCCGCCCTGGTTGAGGAACAGCCGGGGGTGGGATCCCTGGAAGTTCATGGGCGGACCGTAGGCGCGGTTTTTCCCGTCGAGCGAGAACCCGACCTGGAAATCGATCTCCCGGGACCACCGCACATAGCTGGCCACGAACAGGTCGAGGTCGCCGTCGTTGTCGATGTCGAGAAACGCCGCGCTGGAACTCCAGTCGGTGGATTCGCCGGCGACACCGGCGATGGCGGTGACGTCCTGGAACTTGCCGCCGCCGAGATTGTGGAACAGGCGGTTGCCGCCGATGCCGGTGATCAGGACATCGACCTTTCCGTCGTTGTCGTAGTCGCCGACGGCCGTGCCCATGCCGTAGGTGGAGACATCGAGTCCGGAGCCGGCGGTGACGTCGGTGAACCGGCCCTTGCCATCGTTGTGGTAGAGCGCGTGGGTGGGTTGGGGGGAGGGGGCGGGGGCTTTGGACCAGGGCCAGGGACTTCCATTGATCAGGAGGAGGTCGGGGGCGCCGTCGTTGTCGTAGTCGAGAAAGGCGCCGCCGCCGCCCATGGTTTCGGGCAGCAGTTTTTCGCCTTCGGCGCCGTTGAAGCGCTGGAACCGGATCCCGGCTTCGGTGGTGACGTCCGTGAAGCGCACCGAGGGGGCTTCGGCGACGGGGCGGGTTGGGGAGACGGGGGCGGCGAGCGGGGTGACCTGGGTGGGTTTCGGGGCTGGTTTTCGTTTGAGCCAGAAGACGACCCCGGAGGCGATGCTGACGATCAGGACGAGGAGGATCGTGGACCATCGGGTGGCGCGGCCGATGGTGGCGTCATCGTAGTGGGCGATTTCCTCCGGATCGCCTTCGGGTCCTGAGGGTGGAGACGGGCGTTGATGGGGATGGTCGGGCTTCATCCGTCGGCGGGTCTGGGGGCTGGGAGTGGGACTGGGACTGGGGCAGGGAGCGGGCGGAGTAAAGTCGTGGAGCAGTCGCGTCGCAAGATTTCCGTGGCATGGAACGGGCCGTGCGGCATCTTGGCCGCATGTCCAATCCGATCCTTCGCCCCGCGTGGTGGCAACCGGAGAACCGGGTGACCCCCGAGTCCGTTTTCCTTGATCGCCGACGGTTCCTCGGACGGCTTGGTTTGATTGGGGCGGGGTTGTCGGCGGCTCCCCGGATCCTGGGCGCGGAGGCCGCCGCCGCCGCCGCCGGGGCGGCAGGGGGAGGGGATCCCTATGCGCGCGGATATCCCCATGCGCGGGCCAAGGATTTCGATCCGGGCTGGAAGCTGACGGACGAGAAGGTGGCGTCGACGTACAACAATTTCTACGAGTTCAGCCTGCGGAAGGACGTGCACCGGCATGTGGCGAAGTTCGAGACTGCGCCGTGGAAGGTGGAGATCGGGGGGTTGGTGGAGAAGCCGATGGCGATCGATGCGGCGGAGTTGATCGCGAAGATGCCCCTGGAGGAGCGGGTGTACCGGTTCCGTTGTGTGGAGGCGTGGGCGATGGTGGTGCCGTGGACCGGTTTTTCCTTCGCGAAGCTGGCGGCGCTGGTGCAGCCGAAATCCGAGGCGAAGTTTGTGCGCTTCGTGACGGCGGCGAAGCCGGAGCAGATGCCGGGCATCCGGGAGAATCCGGAGTATCCGTGGCCTTATTTCGAGGGGTTGCGCATGGAGGAGGCCCTGCATCCGCTGACGATGGTGGTGACCGGGATTTACGGGAAACCCCTGGCGAAACAGTTCGGGGCGCCGCTGCGGATCGTGGTTCCGTGGAAGTACGGCTACAAGAGTCCGAAGAGCGTGGTGAAGATCGAGTTCATCGCCACCCAGCCGAAGACCTTCTGGGAAACCCTCATTCCCCGTGAGTACCCGTTCGAGAGCAACGTCGATCCCGAGGTTCCCCATCCCCGCTGGTCGCAGGCCACCGAACGCATGATCGATTCCGGCGACCGCGTGAAGACGAAGAAATACAACGGGTACGGCGATCAGGTGGCGAAGTTGTATGGGGCTTGATTGGAGTTTGGAGTGGGGAGTGGGGAGTGGGGAGTGGGGAGTGGAGAAGGGAGGTTGGGTGTGGCGGAGCGAGTTTTGAGTGTGGCGGAGATGCGGGCGTGGGAGGCGCGGACCTG
>CAYZAE010000304.1:3329-5482 GCA_964476125.1 uncultured Verrucomicrobiota bacterium
TGGCGGAGCGAGTTTTGAGTGTGGCGGAGATGCGGGCGTGGGAGGCGCGGACCTGGGCTGCGGGAGTGGCGCAGGACGAGGTCATCCGGGCGGCGGGCCGGGCCGTGGCGACGGTGGTTCGCCGGCGATCCAGGGTGGGTGCTCCGGTTCTGGTGCTGGCGGGGCGCGGGCACAATGGCGATGACGCGGCGGTGGCGGCGGGGGAGTTGGACGATCGTGACGTGCTGCTGGTGCGGGTGCAGTCGCCCGGGGGGGCGGGCCTGGCCTTGGACTGGTTGGAACGCCACGCCGGGCGGGCGGGGGCGGTGGTGGTGGATGGGATGTTCGGCATCGGGCTGAGCCGGCCGATCGCAGGGGAGTGCGCGGAGGTGGTGTCGGCGGTCCATCGGTCGGGGCTGGAGGTTGTCGCCGTGGATGTGCCGTCCGGGGTGGATGCCGACCGGGGTGTGGTGATGGGGACGGCGGTGGAGGCGGCGATCACGGTGACTCTGGGAGCGGTGAAGCGGGGGCTTCTTGAGGAAAGGGTGGCGCGGTACGTCGGTCGGTTGGAATTGGCGGCGGACATCGGGTTGGTGGGGGCCGCGCCGGTGCCGGGTGACGACGAAGCGGCTGTGCTTTGGACCGTTCCGGGGGATTTCGAGGCGTACCCCCCGCGGCGTCCGGCGGGAGGGCACAAGGGCACCTTTGGCCACGTGGCGATCGTGGCGGGCAGTGAGGGGTACCATGGGGCGGCGGTCCTGGCGGCGTTGGGGGCGTTGCGGGCGCGACCGGGGTTGGTGACCGTTTACACGGATGAACGTTGCTACGTGCCGGTGGCGTCCCAGCTGCGGGCCGCGATGGTGCGTCCCTGGCGTGGGGAGCGCATCGAAGCGAACGGACACACGGCGGTGGTGGTGGGGCCGGGGTTGGCCTCGGCGCGACTTCCGGGCAACTGCCGGACCGAGGTGGCCCGGCTTTGGCGGGAGGCGCGGTGCCCGGTGGTGGGGGATGCGACGGCGCTGGATTGGTTGCCGGAGCGGGTGGAGGCGGATGCGGGGCTGCGGGTGGTGACGCCGCATCCGGGGGAGGCGGGGCGGTTGCTGGGGGTGATGGCGGCGGACATTCAGGCGGACCGGTGCGGGGCGGTTCGGCGCCTGTCGGGGCGGTGGGTGGGGGGGAGGACCGTGGTGGTGTTGAAGGGCCGTCACACGCTGGTGGGCGGCGGTGCGATGGGGTTTGCGGAGGGCATCCGGGTCAATTCCAGCGGCAATTCGGGGCTGGGGCAGGGAGGGACCGGGGATGTTCTGGCGGGGTACCTGGGGGGGTTGCTGGCGCAGTCGGCGTTGGCTGCGGAGCCTTTGCAGGCGGTGCGATATGGCGTCTGGCGCCATGGTTGGGCGGCGGATCGGTTGGAGGAGACGGGGGGGGCGTGGACCGTGGACGATTTGGTGGCGGCGTTGGGGGTGGCTTGAAGGACCGAGAGAATCCGCTTTCCCTTTGGCGGTTGGTTTCACACCTTGGCGGACGGCAATGGATTCCAAGAAGCTGGCACAGCAGTGCCGGGAACTGGCGGACAACAAGAAGGCGGAAAACATCGTCATCCTCGACCTGCGAAAGCTCCCGGGGGTGACGGACTTCATGGTGATTTGCTCGGGAACGAGCGAACCCCACCTGCGGGCGATCGAGGAGGAGATCACGCGCAAGCTGCGTGACGACCACAACGTTCGGCCGCGGGCCGTGGATGGCACCCGCAACAGCGGGTGGATCGTCATGGATTTCATCGATGTGCTCGTGCACGTGATGAAGCCCGACGCCCGCGAGCGCTATAACCTCGAGTCCCTCTGGAACGACGCGCCGAGACTTCGGGGCGGTTCGAGGAAGGATTCCGAGCAGGCGGGTGCGGGATCCGAGGTGGAGGACGAGGCGGCGGCTGAGACTCCCGCGCCCCGGAAACGGGCCAAGACCAAGGCCAAGGCGAAAGCCAAGACCGCGGTGACTGCCAGCGTCGCTCCGGAGCCCGAGGTGGAAGCTGAAGCTGAACCCGAGGCTGAGGCGGCTCCTGCGGCCGCGGCGCCCAAGTCCAAGGCGAAGGCGAAGGCGAAAGCCAAGGCCAAGGCGAAGTCCAAGACCAAAACTGACTGAGCCGGCTTTCCCGGTGCATTCCGGGTTTGTGG
>CAYZAE010000305.1:0-5476 GCA_964476125.1 uncultured Verrucomicrobiota bacterium
GGGAGGGGACGGTTGTAGGAAAGCGGCAGGGGCCTGCCTAACTCCTTCTAACCCAGCGCGTGGAGGAGATGCCGGAGTTCCTCCTCCACGTCGTCGGGTCGTGCCAGCGTCTCTGCCACTTCCACCCGCAGCAGTTCGCCGAAGCGCCGTCGCAAACGGAAGGTGGTCTGCTTGATGGCCCCGACCGACATTCCTGTCTGCCGGGAGATTTCCTCATACGGCAGGGTATCTGCATCGCCGAAGAGGTGCGGACGCAGGAGATCGAAAAGTTCGATCCGACCGCAGGCGGCGAATTCGCTGCGAAGACGTTGGCGGGTGCGCTCAAGGGTGGCGAGCGCCCAGCGGCGGTCGTATTCGGCGTCCGGAGGCCGGTTGCCCTCGGGATCCTGGGAGAGCATCTCCTCGGCCTGTGCGGTGTCGAAGGAGACAATCTCAGCACCACCCCCACGTTTTTGGGTCTGGGAATTGCGGTGGGTGCGGTGCAGGTGGTTGTCGGCCGCCTTCATGAGGAACGACCGGAACCGCCCCTTGTCCTCCTGGGCGCGTCCGATGGCTCCCCGGGCGAGAAGATCGGCGAAGAGATCCTGGGTCAGGTCGCGCGCGGATTCCGCGTTGTGACCGCGTCGACGGATATGGGCGTAGAGCGGGAACCAGTAGGCCTGGCAGAGTGCGGCCAGGGCTTCGGCGGTGGTGGGGGAGGTGGATCCTCCCGCGGCCAGGACGAGGCTCCAGTGGGTGGTGGCAAATCCAACGCCGAGAGGTGCGGTCTCCGGGATCGACGGCCAGACTTCGGTCATACTTGAACCGTACCCAATCGTACGGAACGCAGGCGAGTGCCAACCTGACGGGACCTTGGGGAATCGGACGGGTTTCGACAGGATTTCCCGGATGGACAGGATCAGGATGACCTAAGGGGCGTCCGCATTGTTTTCACCCCAGAGTTCACAGGGAGCACAGAGAAGCCGGGGTTGGATTCGGGTAAATCAGCCTCCAAGTTTTTTGAGGATTTCATCCCGTGGTTTAGGCATTGTGAATTGATCCCGACGCCGTTCCGGCATCATTTCACCGTGTTCACAGCCTAGCTTTGTCTGAATCCGAGCCCTCGTTGTCTCCCATGAAGCCACGTATTCTTCCCCATCTCGTCGTTGTTTCGATGGTCCAAGCTTTGTTGGTGATGATTCCCGTTGCCACCGCGTTGGCCGGGGACGCGGAACTCAAGGCGCAGGTGAGTGCGGCGATCGCGAAAGCTGCCGCCCAGCCGGGTTACGCATGGAAAACCCAGGTTCGCACGGAAGGCGGGGGTCCCCAGGGAGGTGGGGGCGCGATGACAACGGGTGCGATCGACAAGGAGGGCTACACCCAAATCGTTGTGGGGAGCGGCGCCTCGAGCTTTGAATTCGTCCGCAAGGGCGAACACGTCGCGGTGTTGGTGGAAGGCAACTGGATGACCGTGGCCCAGGCAGAGGCCCGGCGGGCGGCGGCAGGCGGGGGCGGGGGTGCCCCGATCGCGGCCACGATTTCCGAGGCCGGAATGCCGACGGCCCGCATCGAATCCTGGCTGGCCGCCGCGAGGAATCTGAAGCAGGACGGGAAAATCATCTCGGGCGATCTGGAAACCGAGTTCGTGGTGGAATCCCTGCGGGCGGGCGGGGCGGGGGGCGGTCGTGGCAATCGCGGCGGCGGGGCGGCGGCGGTGAAGGAGCCCAAGGGAACCCTTTCCTTCACCCTCGAAGACGGCCTGCTCACGGGTTACACCGCGACCCTTGGGGGTGTGAGGGAAGTTCGCGGCACCGATGTGAAACAAGGTCGCACGGTGACGACCACCCTTTCGGGTTTTGGGGTGACGCAGGTTCAGGCGGCCGCCGATGCGCGGGAGATCGTGGATGCCTTGTCGGCGGGTCGGACGCCGGGCGTGTTCGTTCCGGAACCTGGTTTCCGAAAACTCTTCAATGGCCATGACCTTGCCGGCTGGGCCGGAAAGTCCGGGTTCTGGTCGGTTCAGGACGGCGCGATTGTGGGTCGGACCACGAAGGAGAATCCGGCGGGCGGCAACACCTTCCTGATCGCGAAGAACGGCGAGAAGAACCTGGTCGTCGATGACTTCGAGCTTCGTTTCGCCTACCGGATCGTTCCCAACAACAATTCCGGGTTCGCCAATTCCGGGGTCCAGTATCGGAGCAAGGACCTGGGGAACTTCGCGGTGGGAGGGTACCAGGCAGATTTCGAGGCGGGCCCGGCGTTCAGCGGGATTCTCTACGACGAGGCGGGCGTGGCCGGGGGACGGGGCATCATGGCTCAGCGCGGGGAGTTGGTGACCTGGTCAGCCAATGGCACGCGCACGGTGACCGGGGAGCTGGGGAAATCGGCGGACATCCAGGCGAAGATCAAGGCGGGGGAATGGAACGAGTACACCATCATCGCGCAGGGAAACCGGTTGCAGCACTTCATCAACGGGGTGCAGACGGTCGGGGTGGTGGACGAGACGGAGGGCAAACGCCTGACGGCCGGGGTGCTGGCGTTGCAGTTGCACGCGGGGGATCCGATGACCGTCCAGTTCAAGAACCTCCGGATCAAGTCGCTGGGCACGGCGGATGTCGTGGGCGGCGCGAACATCCGGGTCGCGGACGGTTTCAAGATCGAGATGCTGTACACAGTGCCGAAGGAGACCGAGGGCTCCTGGGTGGCGATGTGCGTGGACCCGAAGGGACGGCTGATCGTGAGCGACCAGAATGGTGCGTTGCATCGGGTGACCCTGCCGCGGGCGAGCGGTGAGGCGGTGAAGACGGAGAAGATCGAGCTGGAGACCGGATTCGCGCACGGGTTGCTGTGGGCGTTCGACAGCCTGTATGTGGCGGTGAACGAAGGAAGCCGTCCGCATGGCGTGTACCGCGTCCGGGACACGGATGGGGACGATCGCCTCGACAAGGTGGAACTCCTCCGCCAGGTGCAGGCCGGCGGGGAGCATGGACTTCATTCGCTGGTGCCTTCCCCTGACGGCAAGTCGATCTACGTGGTGATCGGGAACCAGAGTTCGCTGACGGAAATGAGTTCCTCGCGTGCGCCGTATCACTGGGGCGAAGACCAGTTGCTGCCGCGGCTTCCCACGGGGTTCATGGACGACTCGTTCGCGCCCCAGGGCTACATCTCGCGCATGGATCCCGACGGTAAAAACTGGGAGCTGATCGCGATGGGATTGCGGAACGAATTCGACATCGCGTTCAACAACGTCGGGGAACTCTTCACCTACGATGCGGACATGGAATGGGACATCGGGGTGCCCTGGTACCGTCCGACGCGGGTGAACCATGTCATCAGCGGCGCCGAGTTCGGGTTTCGCAACGGCGATGCCAAGTGGCCGGATTACTATCCCGACAGTTTTGGGGCGGTGGTGAACATCGGTCCGGGATCGCCGACCGGGGTGACCTTCGGGTACGGGGCGAAGTTCCCGGCGAAGTATCAGGATGCGCTTTATCTGGCGGACTGGAGTTTCGGCAAGGTGCGCGCGGTGCATCTCAGCCCGAGCGGTGCGAGCTACACCGGGGAGGTTGAGGACTTCATCAGCGGCCAACCGTTTCCGGTCACCGACTTCCTGATCCATCCGCAGGACGGGTCCATGCTCCTGGCGGTGGGTGGGCGTGGGGCGCAGTCGGCGCTCTACCGGGTGACCTATGTGGGGGGCGGATCGACGGCGCCGAACCCGCCGGATCGTCGGGAGCAGGGACGTCGCGATCTCCGGCTGGGGTTGGAGGCCTTCCATGGACACCGCGATCCGGCGGCGGTGGAGGCGGTTTGGACGCATTTGGATTCGCCGGATCGCGCGATCCGGCATGCGGCGCGCATTGCGTTGGAGTGGCAGGATCCGGCGTTGTGGACGGACCGGGCGTTGTCGGAGAAGACCGCTGGGAAGGCGATTGCGGCGACGTTGGCGCTGGCGCGGGTCAGTGGGCGGGACGCGACCCATCGCAAGCCGGCGGATCCGAAGCCGGACGCGGCCTTGAGGAGCCGGATGCTGGCAAGCCTGGGGAACGTGGCCTGGACGGGCCTTGATCTGACCGGCCGCATTGATCTGCTCCGGACCTACACGCTGGTGTTGATCCGGATGGGGAAGCCGGAGGGGACGGAGATGCAGTCGTTGGTGGGGCGGTTTGAACCGTTGTTCCCGACCCGGCGACCGGAGCTGGATGGGTTGCTGGCGCGGTTGCTGATTCATCTCGAGGCGCCGGGTGCGGCGACGAAGGTGGTGGAGGCCCTGCGTCGTGCGCCGACCCAGGAGGAGCAGATCGACTATGCGGTGGCGCTGCGATCGTTGCGGAGCGGGTGGACGCCGGCGTTGCAGGAGGAGTACTTCCGCTGGTTCGTGACTGCCGAGGGGTACCGCGGGGGCAACACCTTCGCGAGTTCGATGCGGCGGGCGAAGAGTGATGCGGTGGAGAAGCTGACGGCCGAGGAAAAGGCTGCGTTGAAGCCGGTGCTGGAGGCGAAGGTGGAGCGCAAATCCCCACGGGAAGCGCTGGCAGCTCGGCCGTTGGTGAAGGAGTGGAAACTGGCGGAGGTCCTGCCGGCGGTGGAATCGAGTCTGAAGGGCGGGCGCGACTTCGACCGGGGGCGGCAGCTTTATGGCGCGGTGGCGTGCGCGGCGTGCCATCGGTTTGCGAACGAGGGCGGGTCGGTGGGCCCCGATCTGACCGGGGTGGTGGGACGCTTCGGGTTGAAGGATCTCCTGGAGGCGGTGGTCGAGCCGAGCAAGGTGATCAGCGACCAGTACCAGGCGATCAACATCCACCTGAAGAACGGGGAGATCATCACGGGACGCGTCGGGAACCTGAGCGGGGCGAACGTGAATGTCGTGGAGGACATGTTCGATCCCGGCCGCATGACCAATGTCCGGAGGGCGGAGATCGAGTCGATCAAGCCGTCGGAAGTCTCGATGATGCCGGAAGGTCTGTTCAATTCGTTGAAGCCGGACGAGATCGCCGACCTGGTGGCCTATCTGCTTTCGCGCGGGGATCCGCAGCACGCGTATTTCCGGTAATACGGCCGGAGTGAGCGCTGGGGTGAAGGCCCCATGGTTCCGGTCCTGGATGGGTGCGCAGGATCGGGACCAGTGCTTGTCGCAGAGGAATGGAACGTCCCGCAGGCGATTCTCCCCGGGGCCGGGAAAACCGGTCCGGGGAGCATGACCGGCAGTGCGGCGATTGATGCGGAATCGATCTCCCGCTTTGAGGGCGAGGGCGGCCGACTCTCCGGCGGCACTGGGACCAGGAAAGAACCGAAGGAACCCGCCCTTGGAAACGGGCGCGTCCCGTCGAAGGACAAGAAGGTGCCGGTCAATCCGCGGCTTCTCTGAGGCCCTGGGTCATTCGCCCGACACGCGGGGCCTACTGCCGTTCGGAAGTCGGTGTGGTCCCTCGACGCCGTGGATGTGGAGTGCGGCGACATGTCGCCGCTTTGGATTCGCCGGGGGAGCGTGGAGGGG
>CAYZAE010000306.1:0-5396 GCA_964476125.1 uncultured Verrucomicrobiota bacterium
GCTTCGAATCGTCGTGTTCGTGGGCCAGAAAGCACTGCACGCGCAGGGCGTCGTACAATGCAGCCGACCGGATGTCGAAGTCATGACCATGCCGCACCCAAGCCCAATGTTCATCAACCGCGCCTCAGGCAATCGCGGCCGTGTCATGGCAGCTCTACAGGAACTCGCAGTTCGCATGAGCACAAGCGATGCCTAATCCCTCGCTCAAGCGGAGCGCCAACGGCAGGCCACCAGGCCCGGGCTGGCGGTACGCGGCACATTTTCGCCAGCCAGGGCGTGGCGTCCTGCCGTCGTCGCTCGCTTAGCTCGAAAGATACGCCCCGCCCTTCACCAACCCCTTCCCAACCAGCGCCTCCCTCAACTCGTTGGCGAGTGTTCCAATGGGGTCGAATCTAGATTGTTGACAATTGCATGCGTTGGCTCGCGGGCGTTAAGGGGTCAGTCCCGCTAATTCACAATCAACGGCGTGTCTGGGACGCTGTCGGGGATGCCACGCAAGTTGAGCGTCGAGTATTCGGGAGCGATCTACCACGTCAGGAATCGGGGGGACCATCGGGAGGCGATTTTCCGGGAGGATGATGATCGGCAGCGTTTCTTGGATACGTTGAGGCGGCGACGGAGCGGGGAGGAGGGGAAGGAGTTCTAGGCGGTGACCCATGCGGGGTTCAGGAGGCGCAAGACCGTACGGCAAAAGTCGCATTCCCTGCACCGTCTCCAGGAGCCATCGTCACCGGGGAAATGCACAACCGATGAGCGTCTTCATCGAACAATCCAGTCAGGGTTTGCGGGTCACGTCCCGACTCGCCTCCGCCTGGGTGATCTCCCTCAGTGGGGCAGCCCTCCTGCTTTTCTGGTCCTTGTCCTCCTGGGTCCGCGTAGAAGGCAAACGCCGACCGGATGGGAAAGTGGATGCCCAGGTCCAAACCCTGCGCCTCGGCTGTCGTTCCGCCGCTTGGGAGGTGAAGGACCTGCGAGCCGCACGCTTGGAGACCGAACTGGGTGGCAGCCGCATGCATCAACACGTTGGCTCCCGGAGTGGCAGGGATGGTCCCACGCACCGGGTGGTGCTGGTGGACGGGATGGGACGCGAGTATCCCTTGTCCCGGTATCGTTCCAGCAGTGCCGGCGCGCACGCGCAGGCTGCGTCCCAGATCCAACAATTCCTCTCCACCCCTCAGCTTGATCGATGGGTTGCCGTCAAACCCTGGGAACCGGCGACCCTTTGGTTCCTGATCTTCGCCTTGCTGCCGCCGCTTGCGGCCGCGCTTGGGCGCGCCAGCATCACACTGCGTACCGGCCAGGAACAGGTAGAGATCACGGCGCCGGGCCTGCTGGGATCACGTCGCCAAACCATGCCTCTGTCAGAGATCCAGGAATTCAGAGCCATTCACGGCAAGTCTCGGCAGCACAAGGCTGCCCCCCTCCTCCCGGCGGTGGTTCTCAGGAATGGGAAAACGCTGCGGATCGATTCTTTCTGGTTCGCGTCCGATGAAGAGGTGATCACCGCGGTCAGCGTCCTTGAACGTCAACGATCGGCGCTCGAATTGCATGCCACGAGACGGGGGCAGTCCCGTTAAGTGACAATCAATGGTGTGTCTGGGACGCTGTCGGGGATGCCACGCAAGTTGAGGGTCGAGTATCCGGGAGCGACCTACCACGTCATGAATCGGGGGGACCGCCGGGAGGCGATCTTCCGGGAGGATGGTGATCGGCAGCGGTTCGTGGATACGATGGAGCGGCGACGCAGTTGTCAGGAGGGGAAGGAGTTCCAGTCGGTGAGGCGTGGGTGGTGTCTGGGAGCTCCGAAGTTTCGCAAGGAGTTGCTGGATTGCCAGGCGTTTGGCCATGGGGAGCGCGAGCATGGTCTCCCACTGCCTCCGCTTCCGGTGATGACAGGTGATGAAAAAATACCAATTACCGGGACTTACCCCATCTCGGTATGATCGCGGCTCCGTGATCGTCACCACCAACAAGCCCTTCAAGCAGTGGGCCAGCATCTTCAGCAACGACAGCTCCATCGCCAGCGCCGTCCTGGATCGCCTCCTCCACCACGCCGAAACCGTCATCATCGAGGGCTCAAGCTATCGGATGAGGACCGCGACAACCCGGCATCCTAAGCCAGCCTGACCGCCCCCGAAACCATGACGGCCACCGGAATTTCAAACCGCCCGTTCTCAACCACTTTCACGCCGCCCCTGACAGGGCCGACACTGCCAGGTTCAACTCGGATCGAAGCGTTATTGAACTCGCGACCAGCAAGGGGGTTGCCCAGGGTCGGGAAGTGACGCTGCCCCGGACCGATATCGCCCTCAGTCACTCGTTTGCGAAAGGTGCTATTCGGTTCCGGAAACCAAACATTCGCCAAACTTACGGCCCTACTTGCAGCCAAAACCGAGGACGGACGCCGCCAAACTGGACGGCGAATGAATGGTCACGCCATTGACCGTCCGACCGTAGAGGGAACCGAAGTGGGTTCGGTCTCCGGTCACAAGAGCGTCGCAACACGCCCGAATGGCTGCGGCGAGCACTGGTCGATCCTTCTCCGGTAGCATCCCGGCGACCTCTGCCGGCAACGGGGCCCGCGCCGAGGTGGGAAGGTGCTTCACATTTTCCAGGACGAACTCCAGCCGGCCCAAGGACTCGGGGAACTTCGTTGCCAAGTTGCGCCGCGCCTCCTCGACGACGAAGGCGTCCACCCAGAGTTCCTGCCCGCCCTCGATCAGCCGTTCGAGGAGACGACGGATTGCCCCATCGGACTTCGACGCAGAGAACAGGATGTTGGCATCCAGGAACACGCGCATGGCGAGTGCTTAGACCGGGCGCCGCTTCTTGGACTTCCGCAGGACCGGTTCCAGGGCGGATTCCTCCTCGTCGAACTCCCGAATGCGCGCCTCGTCGTAGATCTCGATGGGCAACGTTGCCGCCGGCCGCAGAAGGATTCCCTCGGACGTGGTCTCCAGCAGCAAAACGTCATCCGCCTTGAGCCCCAGTTCTGTCCTCACCTTTGCGGGCAGGGATATCACCCCGCGGCTACTGAGGGTTACCGTTGCTTTCATGGATGCAGGATTTCTGCAAAGCAGCTTGGCTGCAAGTGAGCTGTTGTGGCGAGCCGGATTTTTGGGAAACCTCGCCGTCTCCAGACCACTTCAGGCTCATAATCCCGCGGCCGCGGGATCCGTAGGTTCAAATCCTAGCCCCGCAACCCATTTCCGTTGCACCGCAACGACTTAAGCCGCTGGCCTCCAGCGGCTTATTTGCTTATCTGGCACGGTTTCTCGATTCGACCCTCGGTTGTGTTGCAACAGGTTCCAACAGGTTGCATCAGGTTCCACTTCCAAGTAATCGCCAAATACTTGGCCACCGGCGCCGCTATATCAGAGCCCGGGTCGACTGTTCTCTTGAAAACTTGCGTAGCGCACCAGACCCGAGGCTTCACTTACCAACGCCCGCGCTGTCGGGGCGCGAAGGATGAGAACCAACAGTATGAAGAGGACGAACCACCGCTCTCCGCCGATCCTGAGGCCGGCGCCGTTCGTCAAGAACCTACTCTGACCATTCCGCACACCGCACGCCCCGGCCATACCCTCCTTGAATAGGGGGAGGACGTCCGCCACCCGAACTCCCCCAAGGCCCTTCAGCTCGGTCCCGGTGACGAACGCGGTGAACGGCAGCCTGGATGAGTAACACGCCTCCGCCACCACCGGGGAAGGGGCGGTCCTGACGTTCTCCATGTTCCGAGGGCCGAGGGGGATGACGGAACCACCCTGGTCATCCTGCGTCGAAGGCCTCTGCGCTCTCTGGCCCCTGCTCAGCTCTTTCGTCGATGCCATGCCATGACCCCAACGGCGGCCGCAGCCGCCAGGGCGGATCCCAGGAGGAAACGACCCAGAGTGCGTGCCCGATCGTAGGGAGCGTTAAAGTACAGATTGGGACGGAGATAGATGGCCTCGTCGTTGTAATCAATGAAGCAATCGAACCGTTTCAGCAGATCATTTCCCAGAAGCTCAACGGGGTAGGGATCGACGCCGGGTTGCTGCAAATCCACCGGGACATTCGTGATGATATGGCTTCCAAACTTGAGTTGTGGATAGGCCACGATCGCGGTCCTTCCATTCTGGCGGCCGACGCGATTTCCCAGCTTGGAACCGGCCTGATACAGGGTGTGTTGCGAGGCGGTGCGATGGTTCAGCAGGACGGCGTTTTCGTAGCCGGTGTCAAACATCATCCAGTGTGTGAATGATTTGTCCGATTCAATGAATTCCACGGGGAGGTGAGGAACGTCATGGATCATTCTCATCGGAAGTTTGCTGTATCCGACGGGTAGGTTTGGCATCGACCGATGAATGCGAAAGACGCCCTCGGTGTAGTTGAGTTCGATGACGTGACTCTCGAGGACGTTGTTGCCGATGATTCCGTGATCGCCCAGGAGTGTGTTGCCACCGTTGTGTTCGAAGAGTGGGACGTTGGTCCAGGTTAGGGAGCCCACATGAATCGAGTTTCCGGTGCTTATTCCGATGGATTGAGTCCCCTCAACAGCCCCCATATTTGCCGAGCTGCCGAACCGCACACCGGATTTCGAGGCGCTCCTGGCGGCGATCCCGCTTCCCGTCGTCCCGATATCCAAAAGAAACCCGAGCTCGGGTCCCTCGTTGATTCGGGCGGAGATATAGGGCTTGTTGTTGAGCCGGGTCGAGAGGGGGATGTCGACCAGGATCCGGGTTGTGTTCGAGGTGTCTGGCTCTTTGGGGTTGATCCGGGCCTGGAGGGATCTTCGTGGCTCGATTCGGAGCAGACATTGCTGCGTCTTGTTGAGGAGGACAAAGAAGTCGTGCACCTCCGTCTCCTTCACCCGGAAGGAGATCGATTCGATGTCGGTGGTGAAGGTGATGTTTCGGGGCTCCTTGGATCTTCGGTACTGATACCGATCGGGCTTCGCACCGGGTACCAGAACCCCGCGTTCGCGATGGGCGCCATCCTCGACGACGACCGAGAGCGAGGTGGCCTGGATGCCGGGGAGCAGGTTGGTGCCGGTTTCTCCAAGGGCACACCAGGAAAGGAACGTGATGAAGGCCAGGACCGCGATCGTGGACAGCCTGCCGGCCTTGGCTCCACGCCGCGCGCTTCCATGGCAGGAATTCCCCTGTTCGCCTTGCATCATGGACGCTGGAACACACGCGCCCTGCTTAATGTTTCAACGCAGGAGGTTGCAGTGGTGTTTTGCCATTTGTCCGGCGTCGCGGGGCGACAGAAGGAGGGTAGCCGTGGTCAACGCCCGCGGTTTGGGTGAATTTGGGATCCGCGTCGCGGAGCGACTCCCGAAATCAAGGGAGCGTAACGCGCGACCTCAGAGCCCGTCTGAAAAGTCAGTGGGGATCCTGTTTTCGCGGAAAAGGCCG
>CAYZAE010000307.1:0-5375 GCA_964476125.1 uncultured Verrucomicrobiota bacterium
CTTTGGATTCGCCGCCCCGTCTCCCTCTGACGCCGGAACGCTCACCGACGTCGGTTCCCCACCCCGCGTTGAATCCAAAGCGGTGACATGTCACCGCAGTCCATAAAACCAATCTGGCGGGGATTGACGGGCGTTCTGGAAAATGGAAATTGACTCCATGATCCCCCGAGGCTTTCCAAAGCTGCGGATTTTCCTCGCGAATCTCCTGCTGCTGACGTCGCTGCCTGGCCTCGCGATCGAGCCCAATCCCCTCCCGCCCGGCGCACGCCCCTGTGACAGCGACCTCTCCCCGCGCGATTTTGGCAGGTTCCTGATCCTGAACTCGGAGCAATTCGTCCAGTACCCCGGCGTGGACCCCTTCCCCGGATTCCGCACCGTTCTCTCGGGATACCTGGAATTCATTTCCCCCCCGACTTACACGGCCTCGAACGTGCTGGTGCTGGCGCCCGGCGGCTACCGCACGCTCCTCTCCCCGGGGCCTGACGGTGCGTTCTCGGCCACGAATCGATTTGGCACCGAGGATTTTGCCAAAAAAACCGGTCCGGGAGAGTGGCTGGTCCGTTTCTCCGCGCGCACCCCGGGCCAACCTGATTCCTCCGCCTTCCTCCAACACACCACCGGCGACCGGACGCCCCCGATTCCGAGGAATTCCCAGATCGAAGCGTGCCTGAGCATCGACCCTGCCTCGCCGTTCGAATTGGCGTGGGATGCGTGGACGGGCATGAGCTCGAACGATCGGATGGCTCTCGCGGTGGTGGATTCCCAGGGGAAGGTCGTCTTTTCCGCGGCGACGGATTGCTCCGGGGAAATTCCGCTCGCCCGGGGTGCAGCCTCTGTCGCCCTCCCCGCCGGCCGATTGGAGGCCGCTTCCGTGTATGGGGTCTACCTGACCTTCGCGACCTCCCTTGGCACGGCCTCGGACCCTGCCACTCGGATTGTGTCATCGGCCTACCAGGCACGGACCACCCTTTTCACGCTCGCCACCCGCCTTCCGGCTCAGCCTGAGTTCGCCACCCTCTCCGCGATGCGGATCGGTCGAACCTCTGCCTCGTTCACCGTCCAAGGTTCTGCGAACGCCGGTTACCGCATCGAATCCTCGACGAACTCCCTCGATTGGACGTCCGAATCGTTTGCCGCGACCGGGATCAATGGCCTTCGGACCGTCAGCCTCCAGTTCCCGGACGATGGTTTCCTCCGGACGTTCCGGGCCGTCCGCACGCTCAATCCCGAACCGGGCAAACCCGCCCGAATCGTCGGACTACACCGGCCGCGCCCGGATTCATTTCAAGGCTGGATCGAAGGGACGCCAGGGGCGCGGTATTGCCTTCAAACCAGTCGGGACGGCGTGGAATGGACCACCCCGATCTGGGAAGGACTGTACCCGGCGAACTTCCTTCCGGGATTCATGCCGCCGGGGGCCACGAATGGCCGGGTGGCGTTCGGTCATCGCCCCCCGCCGACCGATGGCCTGACCTTGTTTCGGGTGGTGGCCTGGCCGGGTTTGTAAACGTCTGAACACCCCCGGGAATGGTGGATGAAACGGCACCGGGTCCTTTCCTTGGGGGCATGCCGTCTGAAACGAGGGTTGGAGCCGACGGACAAAAATCGCCCTCACTCGTAATCAAAAGGCTGCCTAGGCAATTGACACTCATCACCCGACGCCCCTAGCCTCCGGCGTCGCTTACAGAGGAAGAAGTCGCATGCTACGCATTTTCCTGGTCCTGTCGTTGGCCGTCTCCCTGGCCGGAGTCGCGTTCTCCTTTGTCCTCAAGGACAAGGTCGCCTCGTTGTCTGAACAGCGGGATACCTTTAAGGAGGAACGCGATAAGGCAAATACCGAGGCCGCCCAAGCCAAGTCCGCCGAGAAGAAGGCCAAGGACGCCGAAAAGGCGGCCAAGACCGAGCTCGACTCCACCAAGCAGGAGCTCACCGGCGCCACCAGCAAGCTCAATGATGTCGAAGGCCAGCTGACCAAGACGGCCAAGGACCTGGAGGAAACCAAGGTCTCCCGCGACACCGCCCAGCGCCAGCTCGCGCAGTGGCTCGCGCTGAACGTCAAGCCCGACCAGATCCTCAACCTCAAGGCGGAAGCCCAGCGCCTGCTCAGCGAGCGCGACGCCTTCGCTGAAGAGAAAAAGGTCATGGGCCGCGAAATCTCGCGCCTCAACACCGAGCTCGACATCTACCGCGGCCGCAACACCGAGATCTCCATGGCCGACGTGAAGGGCAAGGTCACCATGGTGGACGGCAATTTCCAGTTCGTGGTTCTCGACAAGGGCCTCGACGACGGCCTCAAGCAGTACGGCAAGATGATCATCACCCGCGGCGACAACCTCATCGCCAAGGTCCAACTCGTCCGTGTCGATCCCCGCTCCTCGGTGGCCAACCTGATGCCCGACTGGAAGAAGGGTGAGATCCAGGCCGGCGACCAGATCATGACGAGCTATGAAGCGCTCTCCCGCTAATCGGTCCCGTTGGTACGTTCTCCTCCTTGGTCTCGTGATCGCACGTTGGGCCACGGGCTGCGCTTCCAATGACGAACGGCTCTCGGAGCGCCCTTGGAATACGCCCAAATCCTGGGAAACCGGTCTTCCGACCGGCATGATGGAAGAACGGCGCTAAATCCGTTCCCCACTCCCAGCTCCCTACTCCCCACTTCCCCTCTCAATCATCCCAGCCCCCGGAAACGAGGGCTGGGATTTTTTTTAGAGAATCGCCACCGGTTCGAACTTCCGGCCCAGGACTTTCCCGCTGGATGTCTCCAGCCATTGGTCCAGCACCGTGGCGTAGACGCGTCGGAAATCCAAACTGAAGCGAGGATCCCCCTGGACCAGGGAACCGGGCGCCAAATCCGGCGATTCTCCGACCACGGGCGCCCGGAATCCGGATCCGAACAGAAACATCGGCCCGGCCGCGCCGTGATCGGTCCCGCCACTCGCATTCTCCGCCACCCGCCGGCCAAACTCGCTGAAGGTCATGACCAGAACTCGGGACAGGTTTCCCTGGGCCCGAAGGTCCTCCACGAACGCCTTCATGGAATCCCCGAACTCCCCCAAAAGCCGCGCGTGGTTCGCGGCCTGATTGGTGTGGGTGTCGAATCCACCCTGGGAAACGTAATAGACCCGGGTCGAAAGCCCTCCCGCAATCAACTGGGCCACCCGCTTGAGGCTCTGGGCCAGGCGGTGGGCCGGATACTCGGCCTGGTTCCGGACGCGGGTCGTGATCTCACGCACCTTCGCGGAACTGACTTCCGCATCCAGGGCCGTTCGATCCAGGAAATCCAACACGGCACCCCTCGCAACCGAAGGCCCGCTCAAGGCGTCCACACTGTCGCCGCTTCCCCCCGGCATCATGTCTCCCCCGGCATCCTTCCCGGCCCCACCGTGACCCTCCTCAGAGCTCCCACCTCCCCGGCGCGCGCCTCCTCCCCGTCCTGGGATCCCCACACTGATCCCCTTCGGCGTCCGGGCATTGAAGGCCTGAGGCATCTGGTTGCCCAGGCTCACCCCGACGGTCGGATCCGCCCCGGCACACGCGTGGTCGAAGTACCGCCCGATCCAACCCTCACGCTCGAACCGATCCGAATCGCTCCCGGTCTGCCAGATCTCCATGGAACGGAAATGGGAACGGTTTGGATTCGGGTAACCCACCCCCTGGATCAGGGACATCCTTCCTTCCTGCCGCAGCGCCTGGAGCGCTTTCAGGGCCGGATGAAACCCCAGGTGGTCATCGATGCGCAGCACCTCCCCGGCGGGAATCGCCAACCGGGGACGGGCCTTGCGGTAATGATCGTCCGCAAAAGGCACCACGGTGTTCAGCCCGTCATTGCCTCCCGCCAGCTGGAGCACCACCAGGATCCGACCGTCCTTCCCCGTCACCGGAGCCGTCGCTCCCTCCAGCGCTTCCGCTCCCAGGGCCCGCCAGGTCTGGGCCAGAAAGGCCGGAACCGTGGACGCCAGCGCCCCTCCGAGCGCGGTGCCCCGCAAAAACTCACGTCGTGTCCGTAGCCCGGTGGTCATGATTGCGGTCCCTCCTAAACGAGTTGGTAATCCGTCGATTGCATCACGGTGCGGACGGCCTCGACAACGGCCCGCGGATCGGGCTCTCGATCGTCGCCCAACACCTCGAGAACTTCACCTGCCAGCGAAGGACGAAACCGGGCCTGGAGAAAGCGACGTTCCAACGCCGACATCAGCCGGGCGCGGTCGGACAACTCCGCCGGCTCGAAGAGGCGTTGCACCCTGGACGCCGCCGCCCCCGGATTGTCCCGGGCCATCCGCCGTCGGCGCGTCCGTTCCCCGCGTTCCGCCCCCATCCCCTCCGGGACCGCCTCGCGGCCCTGGACCAGCAGGGCCGCATACTCACGGCGACGGGTCAGGGTTCCCGTGTTGATCCACGCCACCCCGCCGTCCCAGCCCTTCACGTTCGGCGGCGCCAGGAGTTCCTGTCCCAGGTCCCGCAGGACCGCCGTGACCACTTCCGGAGGCGGCACGGCATGCCGGGTCTGTCGAAGCGCCATCACCAGCCAGTGCACCGGGCTTTTGATCTGGGTGCGGACCACCTCCGGGGCATGAAATTCGCTGGAGAGAAACAGGGAACGCAGCAACGGCCGGAGCGTGTGGCCGCCCTCCCGAAACTTCGCCGCCAGCGCCTCGACCAACGGGGCCGGAGGATTCTCCGAAGCGAAGTATTTCCACAGTTTGCCCGCCAGAAACCGTCCCGATTGCGGCTGTTCGGCAATGTGGGTGATGACCTCATCCGGTCCCAGGTTTCCCGAACGGCCGAGCACGGTCTTGACGCCTGGATCGTGCTGGCGCGGACGCCAGACGCATTCCTGGTTCACCCGATCATACGTCAGGCCGGTGAGCGCCCGGGCGGTTTCGTGGATGTCGCGTTCGGTGTAATGCCCTTCACCCAGCGCGAATAATTCCATCACTTCCCGGGCGTAATTCTCGTTCGGGTGCTCCCGCCGGCTCTGCGCCTGATCGAGCCAGATCAACATGGCCGGATCCCGGGTCACGGCGCGGAGCAATGCCGGCCAGTGGCCCATGGCGTGCTCCCGGAAAAGATCAAGCTGACGGTACATCAGCCACGCCTCCCGAACCTTCTGCACGCTGGTCGCGAAATGGCCGTGCCAGAACAACACCATCCTCTCCTCCAACGGATGGGCGGACTCCACCATCTGCCGGATCCACCCCTGACGTAGATCCAGCGTGCGCCGACGTTCCTCCGCCTGTTGCTCCCGCTGGAAAGCGCGCCGTTCCTCCGCCGTGGCGTTCCGCATCTGACGCACCTTCGCCGCCCGTTCCGGATCCGGCTTCGCCCACTCCGGCGCCCACACCGGGCTCTCCGGTTTCCGTGGTTCAAGCAACCGA
>CAYZAE010000308.1:0-5036 GCA_964476125.1 uncultured Verrucomicrobiota bacterium
GCCGGAGCCCGGACCGCACGACGTGAGTGCGGCGATCGTCATTCCCGCGAAAATCCAGGCGCTCCAGCACCTGCGCCAGCGCCAGGCACGGAGATTCCTCCCGGTCGCCGGAAGAAGGGGCGGCGGTGGGCCGGGGATCCCGGAGGGGTTCGGCCCGGAGTTTCTCGGAGCCGTGGATCCTGAAGTCATGCGGTTCCTCCAGGTCGATGGCGGCACCCACGACGCAGTCTTCCCAAGAAGACCCACCTTGCGGCGGAGGACCGATGCGACCGGTAGACGGAACCGAGACTAATCCCATCCCCCGGCCTCCGGCCAAGGAGGGTGGGGCGAAATGCAGGATTCCCGGGTCGATGACCGGGAGGCCCTGGCTCAACCGCGGAACACCACCATCACCCCGTAGTCGGTGACGTAGTGCTCGGTGGCGAGGTCCTTGTAGGTGTAGGTCATCGGCGTGATGCTGATGATGTACTCCTGACCGACCTTTTGGAGGAACTCGGAGACCACCTCGTCGAAGTGATCCTTGTTCACCGTCATGGTGTCCACCCGGCGGAACGTCTTGATCCGGATTTTTTTGTCCGGGTCCTTGGCCGCCACCTCGAGGGTCGGCGCGGACTTGGTGATCAGGGTTTCGGCGGGTCCTTCATGGACCGGCACCACGAAGTGTTTCTCCTCGCGGTTGAAGTCGTGCGAGGACGGGGGCGCGCCGTGCGGGGCCACCCGCAGCTGGCTGACCTCCGGGGCCGGCACCTTCATCTTCTTGTTGCAGGCCGGGCAGTCCACCGCGGAGCCGACGGCGGCGATGTCGACCTCGAGTTCTTGTTTGCAGTTCGGGCAGTTGAAGGTGAAGTCCATAAGCCGTGTCGCTTTGGGGTGTGGAGGTTCCATAGCCCCGGACTCCATCGAAGCCCAGAAAAAACACGGGAGACGGTTGTATCGAGGGGTGGACCGGGCTTGACTTCGCAGCATGAGAAGCGCCCGCCAGCGGATTTCCACGCTCCCGGACCCAGATCCCAGCCCTGCTTCCGTCTCCCGTTGCCTTCGGTTCCTGGGGCTGCTGGTGCTGTCCGCCACGTTGACTTCGCCGGCTGCCGACTGGCCGCGGTTTCTTGGACCCGGCGGCGACGGCGCCTCCCCGGATCCGGTGACCACCGCCTGGAGCGCCGAAGGCCCCACGGTGCGCTGGTCGCGCGAAGTCGGTTCCGGTTTCTCCGGACCCATCGTCACCGGGAACCGCGTGCTCCTGCACCAACGTCGCGGCGACGAGGAAATCCTCCAATGCCTCGACGCCGACCAGGGCGGGAAGGTGCTGTGGTCCACTTCCCAACCCACCGGTTACCGGGATGACTTCGGCTTCGACAACGGGCCCCGGGCGACCCCGGCCATCCATGGCAACCGGGTGTTCACCTTCGGCGCGGAAGGCAACCTCGCGGCCTTCGATCTCGATTCAGGCAAGGTGCTCTGGAGTTCCCCGCTCGGTCGACAGCTGGGCGCCGACAAGGGTTTCTTCGGGTTTGCCTCCTCGCCCCTCGCCACCGGCCCGCTGGTGCTCGTCAACGTCGGCGCCCCGAACAAGGCGGGGATCGTCGCCGTGGATTCGGCGACCGGACAGATCCGCTGGAAATCGACGTCGCACGCCGCCAGTTATTCCGCGCCGATCCTCACCCCCCTCGACGGCGCGCCCCGTGCGGTCTTCTTCACGCGGGCCGGGCTCGCCGTGATCGATCCAACCAACGGCACGCTCCTCGCGGAACATCCCTGGCGCGCGCGCCAGAACGCCTCGGTCAACGCCGCCTCGCCCCTGGCGATCGGAACCAACCGGATCTTTCTCACCACCAGCTACGACACCGGCGCCACGTTGCTCGAACTCCGGGATGGAAAAGTCCGCGCGGTCTGGTCGAACGACGAAAGTCTCTCCAGCCATTACGCCTCCGTGGTGCATCGCGACGGGTTGATCTTCGGTTTCCATGGACGCCAGGAAACCGGCGCGAGCCTGCGGTGCATCGATGCCGCGACCGGCAAGGTGCGTTGGTCCAAGGACGGCCTGGGATCCGGTTCCCTCCTGCTCGCCGGCGACCAACTCCTGGTGCTCACCGAGCGCGGCGAGTTGATCGTCGCCCCGGCGGTGCCCGACGGATTTCGCCCCGTGGCGCGGGCGCAGGTTCTTGGCAGCGGAACCCGCGCGTTCCCGGCGCTGGCCAACGGACTCTGGTTCGGCCGGGATACGAAGAAGCTCGTCTGCCTCGATCTTCGAACAGCAGGCCAGGGGAAGCGGTAGGTCGACGGTCGCATGTCGTGCCAAGAATCCAAACGCCCCAGACGCCAGACGCCAGACCCCAAACCCCAGCCCCTCCCTCCCCGTATGCTTTCGCAACCCTTCCCTTCGTCGCGACGTGACTTCCTTCGAAATGCCGCCGTTTCAGGCGCGGCCCTGGGTGCCGCATCCCCCCAACGTCTGTTGGCCCAGGTGGCTGGGGACCGACCCGCGCGCGGTGCCGGCCTCACGGTGCTCAACCCGCAGGAGCGTGTTCCGGTCAGTTTCATCATCGACGACTCCACCTGCCTCGTGAACCTCAACAAGTTCGCGATGCCGCAGTTCGATGCTGCGTTTGGGGGAGGCAACAAGACCTATCACCGCGACTGGCGGTCCTGGCCCGACGAAATCCCGGACGCTTTTGTGCGCAAGTTCGGCGAGTGGTGCGCAACCCACGGCGTGAAGGGCAAATACAGCATCGTCCCGTACCCGGCCTGCGTCGGACGCCTGGATGGCGAACTACCCGGATGGTCCCCGAAGGACGTTGCCGCGAGCCTCGATCTGGTCCGTGAGGTGATGGTTCCGAACTGGGATATCCATCCCGAAATGGTCACCCACACCCGGGTGATCGATTTGAAAACCGGACATCCCGTTCCCGAACGAAGTCTCAAGTTCATGGAGAACTGGGAATGGACCACGGGCCGGTCGGCCGACGAAATCGCCGATTACCTCCGTTACGCGCTGACCATTCTCAAGAATGTGGGACTGCCGTGCGAAGGGGTCACCACGCCCGGTGGATTCGGCACGCGCGCCCTGCCCCAACTGGCCCAGGCCAGCCTGGCCGCCTTGCGCGACGTTTACCGCGCGGAAATTCCCCACTATTTCCGGCATCTCTACGACACCGGCTCCGAGAGCGTCGCGCCCCGGGTGGAGTACGCGTCCGGCCTCGACGGACCCGATCCCCGATGTGTCGTCAGCATCATTGCCTGCACTGGGGATTGGACCGGGGGCTGGGACAACACGCCACCCGAGGGCGTGGACAAATTCATCACCGCGGACCTCCAATCGGGTCGGCTGGTCGAGGTCATTGAACGCGGGGAACCCGCGTGCCTGCTGGCGCATTGGACGGGCATCTGGTGGAACGGGGAGGAGAAGGGCTTCAAGATCTTCCAGGAGGTGCATCGCCGGATCCACCAGCGCTTCGATCATCTGATCTGGATGAAGCTCGCCGAGATCTCGCGTTATTGGGCCGCCCGCGAACTCACCCGGCTCGAGAGGGTTGGGAACGCGGTCCGGATCTCCGCGCCGTTCGCTTGTCCCGGATTCACCCTGCGGATCGACGGACCAATCCCCGGAACCCCCCGATTTGCCGCGCGTCCCGGAAATCCCGCTCCCGAACTCCGGGAGGTCGACTCCGCACGGGCCCTGAAACCGGGAACCTGGCGACGGGATCGACAGGGGGGAATCGTCGTTTGCTGGGACCTGGCCCGCCAACCAACGGAACTCAGCCTGCAATGAGCCCCCGCACCCTCGCCACCCTCGCCACCCTCGGGGTCCTCGTGATCGCCGTGATCGCCCTGGCTCTCCGACAGAAAACTTCCCCCCACTCCAGCCTCGCGGAAACCGCAGGCTCCGCTGCTTCCGAGTCTCCGACTCCGGATCCGCTTCGCCAGCGCGATGCCCGTTCCCTTCTGTATTCGTCCGGATCGCCCCGACTCGCTGGCACCCAACTCTCCCAGGCAACCCCAGGCCTCGGAAATTCTCCGACCTCCCAGCTCGCTCGGCTCGCGGCGATTCTCTTTTCCACCAGCGAAGCCGCAGAGGCTGCGGAACTGCCGCGGGAACAGCTCGACCGTTGGATGGCCTCCGGACGGACGAATGCCGCAGATCTCCTCGCAGCACGTCAGGCGGGAGGCGGCATGGAACTTCTCAAGGTGGCCCTCGAACGGTTCCCCGACGATCCCCGGGTCCTGCTCCAGGCGACCGCGCTGAAGGATGAACCGGAAGCCCAACGTCAGCGCCTCGACCGCTTGAAGGCGGCAGCCCCCGACAACGCACTGGCCGACTACCTTTCCGCCAAGGATCACCTGAAGAACGGCCGCCTCAACGAAGCCCTGGCGGACCTGAAGGCCGCTGCGGGAAAGACCAGGTTCCAGGACTACTCCTTCGAAGCCGCGATTCATGGCGAAGAGATCTACCTCAATGCCGGAATGTCACCGGTCGAAGCCAAGGCCCTCGGCTCTACGACCGTGCTCCTCCCTCACCTCGCGCAGCTCAAGGAACTCGCCTCCGAGATGGGTTCCCTTCAGCAGCGCTACCTCGCCGACGGCGAGACCGCGTCGGCCGAAGCCCTCGCTCGGATGGGTGTCCAGTTGGGCCGACATCTCGAATCCGAATCCAACCCCCACAGCCTCATCCACGACCTGGTGGGATCCGCCATCGAGCAAATCACCGTGCGCAACCTCCCGGCGGATGCCCAACCCGAGTTCCTTGGAATGCCCGTCGAACAATACCTCCGCGAGCGCGATGCCAGACGCGCGGAACTTCGTGCCCTGAGTGACGGCTTCCAGGATTGGTTCCAGGGCGCGAGCGAGGCTGACGTCATCGGATACTTCGACCGCCTCAAAACCCTCGGCGAAGTCGCCGCCCTCAACTGGATGCGCGACGGGCGCGGACCCAAACCCTAAGAGAACCCCATACCGGTCCTCCCCCGGTCGCCGCCCCATCCAAAGACCTGTCCCCCTGTCGGCGGTCCGGCCTCCTCCCCAAAAGCCTGTCCCCCTGT
>CAYZAE010000308.1:5136-5363 GCA_964476125.1 uncultured Verrucomicrobiota bacterium
TCCCGTCCCCAGTTCCCGCAGAGCGGTGGCCCCCAACTGGGGGACAGGCTTTTGGTCGGCCCAGGTCGCTGTCTTTAAGAGCCTGTCCCCCTATCCGCAGCCGGCCCCCCCCGGGGCCACTCCCCCTTCCCAATTGCCTGTCCCCCCTGTCGGCGGTCCGGCCTCCTCCCCAAAAAGCCTGTCCCCCTGTTCCCGTCCCCAGTTCCCGCAGAGCGGTGGCCCCCAAC
>CAYZAE010000309.1:0-5335 GCA_964476125.1 uncultured Verrucomicrobiota bacterium
ACTCCCTACTCCCTACTCCCTACTCCCCACTCCATCAGGCCAGCAGGGGGCGGATCACCTTGCCGTGGACGTCGGTGAGGCGGAAACGGCGGCCCTGGAAGAAGTAGGTCAGCCGTTCGTGATCGACGCCGAGCAGGTGGAGCATGGTGGCGTGCAGGTCGTGCACGTGGACGCCATTTTCGGCGACGTTGTAGCCGAATTCGTCGGTGGCGCCGTGGACGGTTCCGGGTTTGGCGCCGCCGCCGGCCATCCAGAGGGAGAAACAGCGGGGGTGATGGTCGCGGCCGTAGTCGGTCTTGGTCAGCTTGCCCTGGGAATAGTTCGTGCGACCGAATTCGCCGCCCCAGACGACGAGGGTGTCATCCAGCAGCCCGCGTTGTTTCAGGTCGGTGAGCAGGGCGTAGGAGGGCTGGTCGGTTTCCTTGCACTGCTGACGGATGCCGTTGGGCAGGCCCCCGTGCTGGTCCCAGCCCTGGTGGTAGAGCTGGATGAATTTGACGCCGCGTTCGGCAAGGCGGCGGGCGAGCAGGCAGTTGGCGGCGAAGGTGCCCGGCTTTTTGGCATCGGGACCGTAGAGGTCGTAGACGCTTTCCGGTTCCTTCGAGAGATCGGTGGCCTCGGGCACGCTGGATTGCATGCGGTAGGCCATTTCGTACTGGGCGATCCGGGTGTCGATTTCGGCGTCGCCGGTTTGTTCCCGGGCGGTTTCGTGGAGTTCGCGCAACCGGTCGAGCATGAGCCGCCGGCTTTCGGGGGAGATGCCTTCGGGGTTGTTGAGGTAGAGCACCGGTTCCTTGCCGGAGCGGAATTGGACGCCCTGATGGCGGGAGGGGAGGAAGCCGCTGCCCCAGAGACGGGAGTACAGCGGTTGATCGACCTTGCCGCGGGTGACGAGCACCACGAAGGCGGGGAGGTTTTCGTTGTCGGAACCGAGTCCGTAATGGGCCCAGGCGCCGATGCTGGGCCGGCCGGAGATCTGGGATCCGGTCTGGAGGAAGGTGATGGCCGGGTCGTGGTTGATGGCCTCGGTGTACATCGAACGGACGATGCAGAGATCGTCCGCGGCCTTGGCGGTGTAGGGGAGCAGTTCGCTCAGCCAGGCGCCCGACTTGCCGTGCTGGGCGAATTTGTAGACGGACCCGGCCATCGGCAGCGTGGCCTGGTTGCCGGACATGCCGGTGAGCCGCTGTCCCATGCGCACCGAGGCGGGCAGTTCCTGTCCGTTGCGCTCCACCAGCAGGGGCTTGTAATCGAAGGTCTCCAGCTGGGACGGCCCGCCGGCCATGAACAGGTAGATCACCCGTTTGGCCTTGGGGGTGGTGTGGAACTGGCCTCCGAGAATCCCACGATCGCCGGCGGCGGGGGCGGAGGAATCGGCGGCGCTGGACCGGCCGGGATTGACCAGGTGCGCCAAAGCGATCCCGCCCAGGCCCATGCCGAAGCGGTTGAGAAACTGGCGGCGCGAGGCGGGCCGCGGATCGGGGCCGGTGCAGGGCGAGGCTGAGGAGGAGGAAGAGGAAGTGTGCATGACTCGTGGGTTCGGGGGAGGAGTCATCGTTTGGTGACGAACTCGTCGTGATTGAGCAGGGCGCTGGCGAGCACGGCCGTGGCCGCGACGTCGGCGCCGGGGAGCTTGGGGTCCCGGGGGGCTTCGCCGAGGGCGAGGTATTTTTCAGCCGCCTCGGGCGAGGCCTTGAAGCGGTCGAGTTGTTCGGTGTGCAGGCGGGCGAGGATTTCCCGTTCGCGCTGGGTGGGAAGCCGGCCGGCGACCCGACGGAAGGCCTCCTCGATCCGGCGACCCGGGTTGTCGGGGTGGGCGGCGACCAGTTGCTGGGCGAGCACTCGGGCGGCCTCCAGGAACTGGACGTCATTGAGCAGGACCAGGGACTGGAGCGGGGTGGCGGTGATTTCGCGTTTGGCGGTGCAGACCTCGCGGGAGGTGGCGTCAAAAGTCAGCATGCTCGGCGGTGGCGCGGTGCGGCGCCAGAAGGTGTAGAGGCTGCGCCGGTGAAGTTTGTCGCCCTTGTCCTGGCTGTAGGACTTGCCGGTGCCGGCCTCCTCCCAGACCCCGGGCGGCTGGTAGGGTTTGACGCTCGGACCGCCCAGGGTGGGCACGAGCAGTCCGCTGACGGCCAGGGCGCTGTCGCGGATCTGCTCGGCGCTGAGTCGGTGGCGCGGACCGCGCGCGAGCAGTTTGTTTTCGGGATCGCGGGCGGCGAGTTCGGCGGGTGCCGAGGAGGACTGGCGGTAGGTGGCGGACTGGACGATCAGCTTGTGCATCGCCTTGCGGTCCCAGCCGGAGTCGATGAACCGATGGGCCAGCCAGTCGAGCAGTTCGGGGTGGGAGGGAAGTTGTCCCTGCGCGCCCAGATCCCAGGGGGTCGCCGAGAGGCCGCGACCGAAGTGGAGTTTCCAGAGCCGATTCACGGCCACCCGGGCGGTCAAGGGGTGCTTCGGGTCGGTCAACCAGCGGGCGAGTCCGAGGCGGTTTTGGGGGAGGGCTGAATCAAGGGGCAGGATCCTCTCAGGCACCTGGCGTCCGACGGGGTCGGCGGGGGCGTCGTAGGCGCCGCGTTTGAGCACGAAGGTCGGGCGGGGTGTGGGAAGCTCCTTCATGGCCATGATCTCGCGCACGGGCGTGATCAGATTGTTTTCGGCGACCCGGGCGTCGCGAAGGCCGGCGAGGGCGGTGCGGAAGCCATCATCCCTGCGGGCGGCAAACCAGTCGGCGTCGGGTGCCGGGGCGTTGGAGGCGGGGACTGGCGGTGTGGCGAGCAGTCGGACCTCGGCGGCGGTGAGTTCGGTGTTGAACACCTGCAATTCGTCGAGCAGGCCGTTCTTGAATCCGTTGTCACGAAACCTTCCGGCCAGAGTGAGCGGGATCGAACCGGCCCCTGAATCCCCCCATTCCGCGCGGTGCTGGATGTCCTTGTAGAGATTGTCGCGAACGATTTCGACCTCGAGGGGGGAGCCGTCGCGGAAGATCCGGACGCCCGCAGCCCGGCTGGAGCCGTCGTAGGTCACCGTCAGGTGCGACCATTCCGTGAGCGGCAGGGGCTTTTTGGCGCGGACGGCGAGGGCATTGCCGGGCCAGAAATGGATCAGGCCGAAGGAGGGGCGGCCTTCCTCCAGGAGGAGTTCGTAACCCCGCGATCCGGAGTCGGACCAGGCCTGGGAACAGTGGAGCACGACGGCTCGGGATTGGCGTTCCGTGGGTTTGATCCAGAGACCGAAGGAGAAGGTGTCGGTGCGTCCGAAGCGGCCCGCGTGGGGTACCGTGGCGGAATTGTCGCCGCTGAAGAGCAGGGCGCGGCCGACGCGGCCCTCGGCGAGCTGCGGGCTGTCGTGGAGTTGGACGAAGTTGGTGGAGACGGAGTCGGGGGTCCGGTTGCCGAGCATTTCTTCGAAGCGCAGGTGGGCGACCGGCGTGGGCAGAGGGATGGCCGTGGGGGCGTTGGGAGAAGTTTTCCAGGCTTCGAAGCGGGCGTTGGCGGCGGTTCGGTTGGTTTGGAGCCGGAGTTCCGCGTCGCGGATGGCTTCGAGCGAGGCCTGATGCTTTTTCTCCGCCTCACCTTCCCAGAGCAGGAGCACGGGGGTGGGGGTGGCGCGGGTGAAGTGGGAATAAAGGCCCGATTCGTCGATGGAATTGAAGTACGCGGCGAGACCGTAGTAGTCGCGCATCGAGACGGGATCGTATTTGTGGTCGTGGCAGCGGGCGCATTCGAGGGACAGCCCGAGAAAGGCCGTGCCGGTGGTGTGCACGCGGTCGGAGACGTATTCGTTGCGGAACTCCTCGTCGATGCTGCCGCCTTCGTTGGTCTGACGGTGCAGCCGGTTGAAGGCGGTGGCGAGAAGCTGGTCGCGGGTGGGGCTGTCGAGCAGGTCTCCGGCGAGTTGCCAGGTGATGAACCGGTCCCAGGACAGATTGTCGTTGAACGACCGGATCACCCAGTCGCGCCAGGGGGAAAGGTCCACATCGACGTCCGCCTGGTAGCCGTAGGTGTCCGCGTAGCGGGCCAGGTCCATCCATTCGACGGCCATCCATTCCCCATAACGTGGGGAGGCGAGGAGCCGGTCGACGACCTTCTCGTAGGCGTTGGGGGTGGAGTCCTTCAGGAAGGCGTCGATTTCCTCGACGGTGGGGGGGAGACCGGTGAGGTCGAGGGAGAGCCGGCGAATCAGGATTTCGCGGGAGGCTTCGGGCTGGGGCTGGAGTCCTTCGCCGGCCAGTCGGGCGCGCACGAACCGGTCGATGGGCAGGGTGCCGGCGTTCACGCTGGCGCCTGCTTCGGGAACGGGTGGATTGCTGATGGGGAGAAAGGCCCAGTGTTCCTTGAATTCGGCGCCTTGGGCGATCCAGCGGCGGAAGGTGTCGATTTCGGAGGGGGTGAGAGCCGGGAGTTTGGACTCCGGCGGGGGCATCAGGTCGTCATGATCGGTCGTGACGAGGCGTCGGATGAGCTCCGAGGCGCCGGCGTCGCCGGGCACGATCGAGGCCTTCCCGGATTTCCCGCCTTTGATCGCCTGTTCGCGGGAGCGCAGGTCGAGACCGCCCTTCCGGGCCTTGTCATCGGGACCGTGGCAGCTGAAGCACCGGTCCGTGAGCAGCGGGCGGATGTCGAAATTGAAATCCACGCGGGCGCCGGGATCCGCGCCCTGAACCGGGATGGACAGCAGGAGGAAGGCGCAGGGGAGGGATCGGAGGAGGCGCGGGAACGACGACGGCGACGACATGGAGGGACTGAGGATTCGGGGTCTGGGAGTTGGGAGACCGCCGGGGGTGGGCTACTCGCTGTTGCCACCGAGGTCGGGTTTGAGCCAGGGGGTTCCGGCCCAGTACCAGTCGGAGGCGCGTTTCGCTTCGATGTGGCTGTCCGCGAAGGCGATGTTGGAGCGTTCGTTGTGGCGCAGGTGCGGGCCGCCCCAGTTCGGGTCGCCCCCCGAGGTGACGCAGCCGCTGCACGGGGCGTCGTTGCCGGGGTCATGGACGATCCAGCAGCCGGCTTTCTCGGGCGACTTCGTGGTGACGCACTTGAAGCGGTCCCTGGTATTGATGGGCTGGCTGCCGCCGTCGGTGAGGTGAACGGTGGCGGACGGGCTGCGGACGGCGGTGTCCTTGATTTGGATCCAGGTTCTGGCATCCCAGACGTTGGGCCAGTCGCAGCCGCCGAGGGCGAAGTTCATGGCGTAATTGGAGACGGCCTTGTCCTGCTGATCGCTGGGGTAGAGAGCGACGGTCTCCTTGAACTTGCGGGTTTTGTTCGGGCAGATGAGCAGGTTGGTGGTCTGCTGATAGGGCTGGAGGAAGTTGAACCAGCCCTTGCGCAGCACGTTG
>CAYZAE010000310.1:0-5304 GCA_964476125.1 uncultured Verrucomicrobiota bacterium
TTTCCGAGGGGGAGTATCCTTCGTTACAGAATTTGACGGTGAGTTCGAGGCGGTAGTCGCTGAGTTTTTGGGGGCTCCGGCGGTGCTGTTGGGTGCCGAGGTGGGCGGCGATGATAAAGGTGGCTTGTTGATGGCGGTAGCGCGGGTCGTCGAGTTTGTCTTTGAAGTCGATGGTCTTGCAGATGCGGAAGTGGAAGGTGATGCCGCAGCCGAGGGATTGGTAGTGGTACGATGTGGGGCGCCACTTGCGGCTCGAGTCTCCGAGGATGGCCAGGGTGATGGGGCTGACGCCGTATTTGTCGAAGATGCGGTGGTGTCCTGAGTGAGAAATTCGCCACATCATGTTGCGCCAAGATTGATCTGGGGCGAGGCGTGACGAAGGAACATCCCCTTGTGGGGCTGTGACTGAGGAACAACGAAGCCGCAGATCAATATGGGCGCAACCCGGAGGGCGGCAGGGCTTTTGGGCTCGGGCTGTGTTGCTCGCTCCTCACAGATCCTCAAGGATATGCTCGTCGCGCGCGCATTGCCCGAGCCCAAAATCCCTTGCCGCATGATCTGCCGAATTTCTCACTCAGGACACTCGTGGTAAATGAACAACCGCCGTGTCAGACCGGGGTCATGGTGCATCTGGACCTCGATGTGGATGTAGAGCCACTGGTCGGTGCCATCGAGGAGGCGGACTTTGAGGAGTTTGTCGACCCGCTTGGCCCCGATTTCTGAGGCCGGGGTAATCTCGAGGAGTTCCTGCTCGAGTGATTTGGGTTGGACCGTCCAATCGATGCCGGCGGCGACATCGGGAAAGGTGACCTCGAGGAAGGACCGGGTGAACTTTTCGACGGTGACTTTCCAGGGGCTGTCGTGATTGAGCGGCTTGGCCATGTCCCTAGTTATTCGCCCGATCGCGGGCGGATCTTTCACCGAAGCAACAGTCGGAAGTGACCGATCATTCCATTCCCAGGGCCGCCGGGTGAGATGCGGGTGGCCCGAGAGACTCGAGCCACACCGGGGGTGGTTGCGGGCTATTTGGCCGCTGGCGGAGGCTCCCGGCCGTGAGGCCCGCTGGTTCTGATAGGGGTAGGGATGGTGCCTCACCGTCCGAACTTTGGGCTGCCGGGCGAGGTGGGAATGGTCCGAGAGACTCGTGCTCCACCTGCAGAGGAAGATTCGGATACAAAAAACCTGATTCTTAGTGTTTTTTGAAGATGGAGCCGGCAGAGGGACTTGAACGCTCACCCGATTTTAAAAGGCCCAAAACAGCGTTTTCATCGGTTTTTTGACTTCCCCAGACATCACCGGATATGGCTGAAGGTTGTTACTTTGGATCGGCGGATCGGGGGAGGCGACCGTCGGACATCCCTTGGCGGTCCATTTCCGTCTTCCGGGTCAATGTCTGCACCTCAGCGGCCTCGAGCGCCCTGGGCACCACCAGCACCTGCCCCATCAGGCCGCGATAGTAGGCTTCGTGGAGGTAGAATAACTCGGCGCCCAGCACGAGGGAATCGGGCACCTCGGTGTCGGTCGGCATCGAAGCGCTGTTCCCTGAACCCGCCGGCTCGCCATCGAGGTAGAGCGTGGTCTTCCACTGCCCCCCTTCCGGTCGAGTGCTCAGTGCCACATGGTACCAGCGGTCCGCGACGAGGTTGGCCGAGGACCCGATCCGATCCCGGTGGTTCAGGCGGGCCTCGAGTCCGTAGGGGGCCTCCTGGCGATTCAGTCCCAGGATGAAGCGTCGCGCGCCGTAGCCGATGACATCCCCGCGTCCCTCGTGGTATCCCTTGCCCATCCGGGCTGCCGGCCGAATCCAGGCCGCGAGGGTCAGGCCCGGCAACCGCTGTCCGCCGCCGTGATGCCCTCCCAGCCCGAAGGCGCCGTGGCTGACCGGGGCGTAGTTGTGCCGTTGATGCGGGTTGCGCAGCAGTTGGTCGAGGATGCCCAGTTTGGGGAAATCGGACCTCCCGACCGGGTTGTCCGAGAACCTCACGGTGGGTCGGTGGCCATCCAGAACCCAGTCGACATTGGCCAGTTCCAGCGTGCGGTAGGACGAACTGCCCCGGTTGAACACATGCAAGCCCGTCTGCTCGTCCATCGACAGATCCCAAAGGGCGCCGAACCGGGCCGGCCGAAGGCTCGGATGATCTGGCAGCAGGTCGGACGGCAGCGGGCGATTGCCCCAGGGTTCGATGGTCACGCTCGACACGTGGATCCGCCCCGTTCCCTCGTTGGCCAACCCCAAGGCAAGCCCTCTGGCCGCCTCGGGGACCTCGGCCATGAAGGCAACCTCGCGCCAGCCATAGGTGCCCGTGGGCAGATAGCCGACGTTGGTCCTCAGGAGGTTGCCGGTGTCCAGGCCGATGAATCCATTTCCGTTGGGGTCCGATTTCTTGAGGGCCACCACTTCCAACCGACCGCCCGGCCCATGGCTCCCGAGGGACCGGACTCGCGCCGTCACCCGGTATCGTCCCGGTGACACGGTCTCCGGACCCACCGGCGCGACGGCCCGCGACACCGGGCCCAGTTGCAGGATGCCGCCTTCGTCCGGCAGATGATCGTAGCTCGGTCGCTCATTGTGTCCGGAGAGGAACGGCCGTCGGCCCCACCAGGGTTGATCCATCGGCAGGGCCTGGTGGAAGCCGATCCGCGGCCATTGGTTCCCGGCGAAGACGAAGTGGTGCCGAGGATCGATGCGCGGATTGTCCTGCACGCGGGCGGCGGCGAAGAGCCGTTCGGTCTCGCCGGAAGGATATCCGGTGTAGCGGTAGCGCACCTGCACAACGTGACCTGGCCGGGCCAGGGTGCGCTCGAACGAGACCCCCGTGTCGTAGAACGCGGCACAGACGGCCGTGTTCAGGCGTCGGGTCCCCGGTCTGCCCTGCTCGTCCACAAGGCGCAGCGTCGCCGGGTCGATCGAGTATTCCACGGCCGGGGCGACGGGGACCGGGTCATCCACCCGTCCGTGCCATACCCGCAGGCCGTTCTCTGAGGCAATGCCTTCCAGCGTCCCGGGATCGAACGGGGAGACGGGACGATAGGTGAGCCCACCCGAACCGTCGCGGATCATCAGGTATTTCCAACGGAACGGGTCCAGCGGGGTGTGATGCTCGAAGTCGAACCCGTAGCGGAAGTCGAACGGTTCCCCGGGCAACACCTCGAGCCGGCTGTCGAGGTCATAGGTGTAGACGTCCCGCCGGGCATCATAACCGACCTTCAGCGACGAGGCCGTGGTGTAGCGTCCGCCGACATGGCGGGCCGACCAGCGGGCGCGCACGGTCTCCCCGTCACCCTCCACGGTCGGCTCGGTCCAGATGGCGGCGGCCTCCTTGTAGGCTCCCTGATTCTCGACGCCCCAGTGCGAGTCGAAGGTCAGCAGGGGCTTCACCCCGGGTCGGAGCTTGGCGAACTGGCTGGGGTCGGCCGCCGAATGCAATTGCAAGACCGGCTCGTTTCCGTCGAACACGAACCATCGGTTCCCGAGCCATCGACGGGCGCTGAATTTCGCTGCGTGGGGAGGGATGAGGGCGGGTTCCGGTGCCGGGTGGGCCCGGATCGAAAGGTCACTGAACCGCACCGTCGCGCCGCTCGAGGTCCCGAGGGCCACGTGCCCTCCCGGCATGCCGCCCCCCAGCCGGTCGACATGCCGCAGGCGGGACTGCCCATCCACCCAGACCTCCACCACGCCGCCGACCGCCCGCGCCCGCAGGGCGATCGGCACGGCGGGCTGGAGCGGGCAGGGGACCGACGCGAGGTAGCCGCCGTCCGGGAACCTCACCAGCGCCACCTGTTGGTGCCGGAGCGACACCTGAACCCGATACCCGCTCTTGGCGTCGGAGGATTCACAGAGGGTGATTCCTGCCTCGAAGCCGAGATCCTCGAAGCGCGCATCCGGCCAGGCCGACCAACTGGACCCGAAGAAATCGAACCGGCTGGCCGGCTTCTCGACCTTCAGGGTCACCGCCACCTCGGGATGTTCATGGACTTCTGGAGACACCCAGTGCGTCCACGTCGCCCCCGTCAGGGTGACCGCCGAGGCGGACCGTTCCGGAGGGGTGGCCGATGCGGGACGGGCGCGCCAGGTGGTCAGGTCGGCGGCCCCCGCCAAGGGGCCGATCCAAAGCGCCATGCCGACCCCGATCCCCGTCATCGCTTGAACGATCCTTGTCCATGCCCCTTGGACTGCTGGCGCTGCGGACCAGGAACCGAATCCCATTGCCAGACGCCCGTCGGCGCGCGCGACGGCACTCCGGTGTCGGTTGGGAACTGCTCGCAGGGACTGGCCGATGGGTCCGGGAAGGCGAGAGCAGGAGGTCATGAGAGGAAGCGGCGTCTTGTAGGGGCCAGAGGTCTGGATTGCCGACCCAGACCTTCAAGGAAGGCCGATTTCTTTGCCGACGGTCCCCCGGCGTGATGCATTCAACCCGTTCCTCCAGGGCCGCTCGCTGGGCCTGGGAGGGAGCGGGGTGTCGGATGTCCTCTGGGGTCCCAGAAGGATCCTGGAGTTCCGTGGAACCCGGCGTTGGCTCCGTCGCTGCGGCACCGAGGCCCTGCGTCCCGGGTTCGAGGGAGGTCTCTATGTTGGCTTGCGTCCGTCGCGAGGGCCGAACGCTGTTTCATCGCAGGATCGCCCGGTAGAAGACTGCGGCGTCATCGGAGGCCGAGGACTGTTCGAGAAATTCCGGCTCTGTATTGGTCGATACCAGGGTCCATCTCTTCAAGTCGGGACTGGATTGCAGGACCACACCCACGCCAGCGGGGCCGTCGAGGCGGAACCGCACATGGCCTCCCAGGGCAATCGAGACATCCGCCAACCGGAACGTGGGCAGGGATGGAAGGATGAGGATTTCCCGTTGCATCGGGGATGCCGGTTGGAATTGGGAATCCCCTGCCTCTTCAGCCCGAAGGACCACGGTGCCCGGCCCGGTGAGCGTCAGGAGATTTCCAGCCACCGTCGCCGGACCGGAGACGACCCGGTAGGTGACGGGAAGCCCGGAGGACACGACGGCATCGAGGGGGATCGGGGACTGGCTCAAGCCAGCCGTCGATCCGGGTGCGAAGGAGAGGTGTTGGGTCAGGCGGAATTCTGAAACGTCGATGATCTGCAAGCCCCATTCACCATCGGCCACGTAAGCCCGATTGCCCATCACCTCCAGAGCTCGCACGCGCCCAGCGCCAGCACCACAACACGCCTGTTCAATGACGAATATTTTCCCCATGGCCGACTATCAAACCACCTCCATAAAGGGACATACCCCTAAGCAACCCAGCGGCAGCGGGACCGGGCCGGAGCGAGCATAGGAACGTCGACAT
>CAYZAE010000311.1:0-5250 GCA_964476125.1 uncultured Verrucomicrobiota bacterium
GCGTCTGGGCTGGTTCCTGACGATTCTGAACGCCGTGGGTGGGGCGTTCTTCGTAGGGGTGGGACTGAAAGCGGGGTGGGATCAGCTGGGCCTTGGCGCAGTCGCCATTCTCGGTGGCAGCGTGGTGATCGGCGGAATCGCGGCGGCGTGGTGGGGGAAGCTGAGGGAGTAGGGAGTGGGGAGATCGGAGATCGGAGATCGGAGTTCGGGGATGGGGGGTCAGGAGCTGGGGAAGGGGGAGGGGAGGGACAGGCGGGTGGCGAGTTGTTCGAGGGGGCGGCGGACGTCGGCGGGCAGATCGAGTCCGTGGGCGAGGGCAATCCGGCGATGGTCCCATTCGCGTTCGCCAGGGACGAGAATGCGGTCGGAGCCTTCCGCCTTGGGTTGGGCGCGGAGGGTTTCGAGGAAGCCGGCGAGGCGCTGTGGGAATTGATCGCCACCCGGCATGGCCCGGACATCGACCGCCAGAAACGCGGCACCATGGCCGGTGGGGAGCGAGGGATCGGCGAAGGAATAGCTGAGTACCTGGGCGGCCAGGGGACCGCCGGGGACAACGGCCGAAAGCACCTCGATCATGAGGGCGAGCCCGTAGCCCTTGTGTCCGGCCATCGGGGTGAGTGTGCCGGCCTGGGGCCAGACGGTGGGGTCGGTGGTCGGCCGGCCCGCGGCGTCCACGACCCAGCCCAGGGGGATGGATTGTCCATGGGCGGCGGCGGTGAACACCTTGCCGCCGGCCACGGTGCTGGTCGCCATGTCGAGCAGGAGCGGGTCGGCGCCCGCGACGGGTGCGGCGAAGGAGAACGGGTTCGAACCCAGCATGGGGCCGCGTGCGCCGGGGGCGGTGACGGTGGGGGTGTCGTTGGACATGGCGAACCCGATCATTCCTTCGTGTGCGGCCAGGACGGAGTAGCAGCCGGCGGCGCCGAAGTGACAGGTGTTGCTCAGCGCGACGTAGCCGAGCCCGGTTCGGCGTGCGCAGGCGATGGCGGTGCGCATGGCGAAGCCGGCGGCGACCATGCCCAGTGCCTGGTCGCCGTCGACGAACGCCCAGGCAGGTCCCTGGGCGGTGATGCGGGGGCAGCCGAGGGCGCGGATCCCGCCTCCTTCGAGTCGGCGCACGTAGCCGGCGAGGTTCTTGAGTCCGTGCGTAAACACCCCCCACGAATCCGCGAGCACGAGGGTGGCGGCGGTCAGGCGGGCCTCGGTTTCGGGCACGCCGGTTTGCCGGAGCACGCGGGCGGCGAAGTCCTCGAGGGCTTCGAGCGGGAGGGGCATGTCAGCGTTTTTTCCAGGTGTTGACCGGGTTGCGCAGGGTTTCGCCGCGAAGTGCGCGGGCGACTTCCTGGGCGGATTTCACACGGATTTCCTCGATGGCGGCATCGGAGTAGTACGCGGTGTGGGGGGTGAGGATGAGGTTGACCGGGGGTTGCCTGTCCTCCTGCCAGAGACGGACGATGCGTTGGGAGGGGGTGGCGGGTTCGGAGGCGAGCACGTCGATGCCCGCGCCGCCCAGGTGCCCGGACTCCAGGGCGTCAGCGACGGCGTCGGTGTCGACGACGGCTCCGCGGGCGGTGTTGATGAGCAGGGCGCCGGGTTTCATGCGGGCGAGCGTGCGGGCGTTGATCAGGCCGCGGGTTTCGTCGGTGAGCGGGGTGTGCATCGAGACCACGTCGCTTTCGCGCAGCAGGGTTTCGAGGTCGACGATCGGGACGTTGTAGACCTTTTCCAGGCCCGGGCGGAGATGGGGGTCGCAGGCGATGACGTTCATCCGGTGCGCGCGGGCACGGAGGGCGGTGGCGGCGCCGATCCGGCCGAGACCGACGATTCCGATCGTTCGACCGGCGAGGCGCGGGACGGGTTGCACGGCGTCCTTGTCCCAGGGCTTCAAGGTCCGGCGGAGCGAGCGTTCGACGCGCACCAGGCCGCGGTTGAGCGCCAGCATGAGGGCGAGAGCGTGATCGGCGACTTCATCGACGCCGTAGTCGGGAACGTTGCAGACGGGGATGCCCCGTTCGCCGGCGGCGAGGAGGTCGACGTTGTCGAAGCCGACCCCGCCGCGGACGATGACCTTGCAGCGTTCGAGCCGGGCGATGAGGTCGGCGGAGAGGGAGATTTCGTGGAAGAGGATGATGGCGTCGGCGTTTTCGATGCGGCCGATCAGTTCGTTGCCGGAGCGGGCGAGCAGGCATTCGACGCGGGCGAGCCCGGCGAGTTCGCGTTCCTCGATGAGGGCCGGGGGGGCGAGGCAGTCGGTGATGTAGACCTGGTGCATGGGCGAGGGCATGGGGGTGCGGCTTGGGGTGAGAAACGGGTGTGCGCGCGGAGAATGCATGGGTGGGTGGCGCGGCGCGAGTCTTCGGTGCTGGGCTGACCTTGCCCCTTTCCAAGGGTGCGAGGCTCCCGTAAGTTCCGCCCGCTTTGCGATCCGGCCGGTTGGGAGGAGGGGTCGCGGTTCATGACACGATGCCGAGTGTTTTCATCAAGACGTATGGCTGCCAGATGAACGAGCGCGACAGCGAGGCGGTCCTCGCGCAGCTCGCGGCCCGTGGCTATACCCTGGCGTCGACGGAATCCGCGGCGGACGTGGTGTTGTTGAACACCTGCAGCGTGCGCGATCTGGCGGAGCAGAAGGCCATCGGGAAGATGAAGGCCCTGGTCGGCAACGCGGTGGCGCACAAGCCGGGCACGGTCCTGGGGTTCTTCGGCTGCATGGCCCAGAGCCGGGGCGAGCAGCTGACCTCGGAGGTTCCGGGGGTGCGCCTTGTGTTGGGCACCCAGAAAGCGCATCGGGCGGGGGAATACCTCGAGCGATTGCTGAGCGATCGCGGGGCGACAGTGGTGGATACGGCAGCGGAGGCGGGCAGCGAATCGGCCATCCGGGAACACGTCGTGTCGGGGCCGGGAGCCGTGCGCGGGGTGACGGCGTTCGTGAGCATCATGCAGGGCTGCAATCAGCACTGCACCTTTTGCATCGTGCCGTTCACGCGGGGCGAAGAGCGCAGCCGGGGCATCGAGGAGATCGTTTCCGAATGCCGTGACCTGGTGGGGCAGGGGGTGCGCGAAGTGACTTTGCTGGGACAGATCGTGAACAGCTTCGGGCGCCGCCAGATCCCGGTGCGCGACGGCCGCAGCGGGTTCGTGCAGTTGCTGGATGCCGTCCATGCCATCGAAGGCCTGGAGCGGATCCGGTTCACTTCGCCGCATCCGAAGGGGTACGGGGACGATCTCGTGGAGGCCTATGCGCGGTTGCCAAAGCTTTGTCCGTTCGCGCATCTGCCGGCGCAGAGCGGCAGTGACCGGATTCTGAAGGTCATGCACCGCGGGTACACCCGGGAACGGTATCTGGACATCGTCCGGCGGTTGCGGTCGGCCCGGCCGGACATCGGGGTGGGTACGGATCTCATCGTGGGATTTCCGGGGGAGACGGAAGCGGATTTCGAGCAGACGGTGGCGTTGGTGCGGGAGGCGGACTTTGATCAGGGGTATCTGTTCAAGTATTCGCCCCGGAAGGACACGCCGGCGGCCTCGATGCCGGACCAGGTGCCGATGGAGGTCATCGAGGAGCGGCATGCGCGGTTGTTCGAGGCGATCAACGCGGTGGGCGACCGGAAGTACGAGGCGTTGGTGGGCCGGACGGTGGGCATTTTGGTGGAGGGCCCGAGCCGGAAGAACGCGGCGCGCCTGGAGGGGCGGACGGGCTGCAACAAGATCGTCGTTTTCGAGGGGAGTCCACGGCACATTGGCCGGCTGATGGACGTGAAGATCGTTCGGAAGGGATCGTTTACGCTGTATGGCGATCCGGCGGTGGTGGGGTTGGATGAAAACTGAAGGCGGAAGGACCGGGTAGCCATGTCATTGTCGCTCTCTCAACTTTCGATACTCCTCGGCGTGGGGCTCGCGCTGCCGCAGCTTTGGCAGCTGGCCAAGCCCGGGGACTGGCGTCGGTGGTCGGTCGGTTTTCCGCGGTCGCAGCCGTTTGGTTGGGCCCTGATGATTTTGTCGACGGCCTGGTTCCTGTGGCACGTCCAGCACGAGACCCTGGCGGATTTTTCGCGGTACAAGCCGTACCTGCTGGCGGGGTTTGCCTCGATCGGGCTGCTCACCTGCGTGTACGTGAATGATTTCCTGGCGGCGCGGGGGTTGGCGCTGGTGATGTTGCTGCTGGCCAAGACCATGGTGGACACGGCCCGGTGGCACGAGTCCGGATGGCGCTGGGTGGTGTCCGCGCTGGCTTATGTCTGGGTGTTCTTCGGCATCTGGCTGACCATTTCGCCCTGGCGCCTGAGGGATTTTCTCGAATGGCACAACCGGACCGATAGCCGGATCCGGTCCCTGGCCGCAGCGCGGTTGGGAGTGGCGTTGGTGTTGGTGTTGCTGGGCCTCACGGCTTTCCGCACCCGGTGAGCCTTCGGATCGCCCACCCCATGCTTGCCCCGGCCGTCAGAGCCGGTAAAACACCCGTCCTGACTGCGGCCGACCGCCGAGGAGCGGCCGATTGATTTTCGACAGACGAAGAACGATTCACGACCCACGACCCACGACCCACGTTAACTCACCATGCCCTATACCACCTGCACTGTTCCCGCCGGCGGCAAGATCACGATTAAGCAAGGCAAGCTTCAGGTTCCCGACCAGCCGATCATCCCGTTCATCCGCGGGGATGGCACGGGGCCTGACATCTGGGCGGCCTCGGTGCGCGTTCTGGATGCGGCGGTGGAGAAGGCGTACGGCGGCAAGCGGAAGATTTCGTGGATGGAAGTGTTCGCCGGGGAGGAGAGCTTCAAGCGCTTCAACAACTGGCTGCCGGATGACACCGTGGACGCGTTCCGGGAGTTTCTGGTGGGCATCAAGGGGCCGCTGACCACGCCGGTGGGCGGGGGGATCCGGTCGCTGAACGTGGCCCTGCGCCAGATGCTGGACCTCTACGTCTGCCTGCGCCCGGTGCAGTACTTCCAGGGCGTGCCCAGCCCGGTGAAGAGCCCGGAGAAGGTGGACATGGTCATCTTCCGTGAGAACACGGAGGACATCTATGCCGGCATCGAGTACGCCGCCGGAACTCCCGAGGCGCAGAAGGTCCTGGATTTCCTCCAGCAGAACTTCCCCAAGCAGTTCGACAAGATCCGGTTCGGCACGAAGGAGAAGGCTGCGTCGTTCTGGAAGATGGTCGGCGCCGATGATTTCCCGACGGATGTCCAGGTGGGCATCGGCATCAAGCCAGTGAGCTACTCGGGCAGTGTCCGGTTGATCCAC
>CAYZAE010000312.1:0-5231 GCA_964476125.1 uncultured Verrucomicrobiota bacterium
GGGACCATGCCCACGAATGTCATGGGCCGAACCACCCTCCCCTCCCCGCAAGGACACGCATGAGACCCGCCAGGATCCATCACCCCTCGGGACCTCCCCTCCGCACAACCGAACCCTCCGCCAGGGCAACCCAGGCCCCTGCGCCTTTGTCTTCCGTCTCCCCGCCGGTCCACGGTTCGCCGGGACTCATCCAGGCGCGGTCCCTGGCGGACAACAGTCCCCGCGGCCTGGTGCAACGGCGGATGGCGAAGACGATGGAGAACAGTCCGCGGACGGCATCACACCGGTGGTCGTCCGCCGAACTTTCCGGCACCGCCCAAGCCATGCGGGAACCTGCGGAAGGCCCCCGGAGCGGGGCCGGCGGTTTGCCTGCGAACCTTCAATCCGGCATCGAATCGCTCTCGGGCCTGCCGATGGATCACGTGCGCGTTCACTACAACTCGGACCGCCCGGCGGGACTCAACGCGCTGGCCTACGCCCAGGGCAGTGATATTCACGTCGCGCCAGGCCAGGAACGGCATCTGCCGCACGAGGCCTGGCATGTCGTGCAACAGGCCCAGGGACGCGTGAAACCGACCTTTCAAATGAAGGCCGGAGTTCCCATCAACGACCAACCGGGCCTCGAACGCGAAGCGGACGTGATGGGAAGAAGGGCGGCCGCGACCAAGCCGCCGCCAGCCCAGCGGGCGGGCGCGAAAAAGAAGAAGAAAGCGTAGAAACTCCCCGCTGACAGCCAAGTCACGGAACCCACTCCTGGAGAACCATGTCTCAACTCGTTGTGTCCGGTGCCATGATGATGTGCTCGTTCGGGGTTTCCCCAAGCACCCTGAACGTGCTCCCCACCAACCGGACCCTGTGTGGGGCGCCGGCCGGGACCATCATGGATTTCGCGCCGCTGATGAACATCCCCACCTTCGGTATGTGCCAGTCACTGGCGAACCCGGAGGTGGCTTCGGCTACCACCGCCGCGCTGGGGGTGCTCACGCCCATGCCCTGCGTGCCGGTCACGACCGCTCCCTGGATCTCCGGTTCGCCCACCGTCCTCATCGGCAGCCTGCCCGCGCTGAACAGCACCTCCACCTGCATGTGCAGCTACGGGGGGGTGATCTCCATCTCCTACGCCGGGCAGGTGACCACGACGGTTCCCTGAGGGTCCTGTTAGGAGACCCAAACCTCCCCCCTCCTAGAAGGCCACCACGACATCCGAGCAGGCCACCAGCCGGCCGCTCGCATCCACCAAACGCCCGACCTGCTTGCCAGGGTGCGGCAGTAATTGGCCGTCGAGACTCGACTCCGCGCGCAGGACGACCTTGAAGGGAGGCGACTCCGACAGCGGGATCGGATGCCGGGATTGCAGCACCAGCGCCGGACGGCCGTTGGGCGCGGTTTCGGGTTCGGCGGAAGGTTCAAACACAACCTCCGCTCCCTCGATCCGAACCGGACGGATGGCCGTCTTCTTCCACTGTTCGCGCGGAATCCCGGTCAGGAAATACCGCCAGATCCTGGCCACCGCCTCGAACCGCACCACAAACGTCGGCACCGCCAACGATCCCCCGGCCGGCGGCAACCACTCGAAAACCATTCTCGGCGACCGGGACACGGAGGCTTCGGAGGCGAAAAACCGGACGGACTCCGTGCTTCCGTCCACGTAACGAAACGTCGCCTCGCAGCCTTCCGGATCGCGATCGTCGAGATGAATGCGAAGGGCGGGATCGCGCGAGAAGGACGGCGGGAGCGGGACCCCGTTCAGAGGCCCCTGCACTGGCCCGAGTCGCAGTTCCCGGAGATCGCGAACCGGACGGGAGAGGGGCTGGAGAAAGCTCCGCGATCGGGGCTCAAGACGCGGAGCGGTTCGAGGCCGGAGCACTCCGTCGGCGGTCGACAACGGATTCAGGTAAACGACGTGATTCCCCTCGAAATCCGATTCGCCGTAGTCGAGACGCGTGTAGGCGTGAAAGTCCGGATCGAGAATCTCGATGGCGAAACGAATCCAGGCGGGACGGGGTTGCCCCCCCGCCGCAGGCGCCCGCGAGTGGATCAGGAAGGACTCCCCCTGGTCCCGCACGCCGACGCCGAGCCGCCGGGTCGAGCCGCCCGGATCGAGCCGGACCAGGCGCCCGAACCGCGAAGTGCGGAAGAACTCATGTTCAAACCTCAGACGGCAGAGTTCGGAGAGCAGCGGGATGGGCGGGGAGGCGTCCATGGCGGAAGGCGACCTCACACCCCGGCCCGGGCATCGATGCCGTGCACGCCCGGAATGACGGCGTCCACTGCCTGGGCATCGAGGGTGAGCAGGCGGAGTTTGTAGACAATGGAGGGCATGTATTTTGCGCCGATGGCTCCCCAGAGATGGCTTTGCTCCTGGTAGTTCAAGGTCTCGACCTCGAAGGCGAGATCACCGACGCCGGCCGGCATTCCGGGGAAGCGGCGCGCCTCCCAGGCCGGGTTCGATTGCAGGAACAGCATCGCCAGGGTCAGCAGGTTCAGGCCGGACTCGATTTGTTCGCTGCGGAAGTTGGCAGCGAGCAGCACCTGGAGGTTGAGATGGAGCGGCGGTGCGCGCTTCACGAAGGCAGGCAGGGGAGCCGATCCCGCGGACGGAACCGTGGTCCCGGGAAATGACGGCTGCCGATTCGCATTCGATTCGCGCCGGATGCCGATGAGGCAGAGCAGGAGCGAGTTCTCCTCCAGACCGCCGAAGGTGCCGTCCGCCGACACATGCGAGGCGAGAATGATTTTGCGCTGGGCCGCGTCGATCTGAAGTTGGTTGCAGAGGAACTGGTTGATCTGCCGGGTGACGAACTGGAGCGTGGTGCCGATCATGGGAAAGGTGGGATGGGGAACGACCGTGACTCCGTTCACTCGGGTTTGCGGTCGGGGATCCGGCCGGCCTTTTGGAACTCCATCCGGATGGCCTCCAGGAGGTCGGCCAGTTCCACCCGGTGCCGGCCGTGTTGCGCGGCCCGGATGGCCGTCGAACGCAGGATGTTCACGATTTCCCCGCCGCTGACCTCAAAGCGCTCGGCGATGTCCTCAAGATCCACGCCGGGTGCAACGCCCAGACCAAGGGAAAAGGCCTGGCGCCACAACTCGAGCCGCATGACGGGACCGGGCATGGGGAAATGAACCATGGACTGAAACCGCCGGACGAAAGCCTCGTCGATGTTTCCTTTGAAATTCGAGGCGAGAATAACGATCCCGGGGAAGTCCTCGACGCGCTGGAGCAGGTACGAAACCTCCTGATTGGCATACCGGTCGTGCGCGGATTGAGTGGCGGACCGGCGGCCGAAAAGAGCGTCGGCTTCGTCGAAGAAGAGAATCCAATTCCGGTGCTCGGCCTGGTCGAAGACCGCCGCGAGGTTTTTCTCGGTCTCGCCGATGAACTTGGACACCACCATGGAGAGATCGATGCGGTAGACCTCGAGTCCGAGGGATCCCCCAAGGAGCGCTGCGGTGAGGGACTTGCCGGTGCCGGGGGGGCCATGGAATAGACAGCGGTAGCCCGCCTTGAGAAAGCGTTTGAGTCCCCACTCGTCCTGAATGAGCCGCTTGTGCTCGATCCAACTCTTGATCTCCAGGATCTGACTCATGACCGACGGGGAGAGCACCAGGTCCTTCCAGGTCAGCGACGTGGTGACTCGGCTGGCGGGAAAACCGGGCTGGAAATCGGGACGAAACGGTTCGTTCCACAGCCAGCGATTCATCGCCTCCGTGGTGGGCGTGAGCAGGGCGCTGGCAACCGGTTCGCCCGCCGCCGGCTCGTGGCGTTGCAACAGGCGATCCCGATACAGGTAGTGTCCCGGCTGCAACAGGCGCATCGCCTCGAGTCTTCCGGCCAGGCTGTCCCCCGCAGCCAGAAAGAGCGCGGTCTCTCCCGTGGGCAGAAACCCGCCGTGGCTGCGTCCCCGCGCCCCGCCGAACTCCGTGAATCCCCGTTTGAGGTTGGTGTTGTCGATCAGGAAGAGATCCAGCAACTGGGGGCGCACGATGGGAGCCAGCGCGAGGAGCAGGACCGCCCGTTCGACCCAGGTCATCCCGTAACGGGCAAAGGTCTGGTCCAGCGGCGCGCCAGGGTCGAGCTTCGCAGGCAGCGGCGGCTGAAACTCACCCGGCGTCTCACTCTTGAAGTAGTGCTGGAACCGGGCGTCGACCAGCGCCCGAAGCCAGTCCAGGTGACGCTCCATCGAGTAGCCGGGATAGGGAAGGTTCATGTCCAAAGAACGTGGATCGGTTTCTCCAACCAGGGCAAAGGCACGAGGGAAAGCGCCCAGGGCAGAGACTGGAGCAGGATATCGAACGACCCCGGGTGCACCCGCACCGTCCATCCCTTCTCCGACCGGATCAGGTCCCCCTCGCGCAGCAGGAACGTCTGCCGGAACCCCGCCGGGGAAGTCTCGCCAAGCACGCTCCAGTGGGCGATCGCGGCACGCAGCAGGTCCTCGCAAAGCGGGTCCCAATCCTCCCCCGGAGGACGCAGGGGATCGACCGGCGCCTCCAGAGGCCAGCCGCACAGGATCTTGTTCAGCGGCAGTTCGTGCTCCGCCACGCGCCCCGGTCCGCGGGCCAGTCGCTGCAACAGCAAAACGGCCGTGGCGCGCGATTCGACGGTCGTGAATTCGCCGTTGTCCATCAACCGGGCCCGCTCGAACAGGGTCGGAAGAAACGGCCAAAGGAGCACCAGTCCGGCATTTCCCACGCGCCAAACCTCCTCCCCCGGCGACCCCTTGCGTCCGCTCCCGCCGATGCGTCCAGGCCCCTTGACCGGGTCCCCAGCCGCCCCGGCCGCCCCGGCCGCCGCAGGGGCACCGCCGGCCCCGGTGTCACCGGCGACCCGGGTCGCCCCAATCGCCGCAATCCCCCCAGCAGTCCCAAAAGCCCCAGCAGCGCCGATCTCCCCGGTTGCCCCGGTGGAAACCGTGGCGGTGGTGCCTTGTCCCCGGACTGCCGGCGGGAGCGGAAGCTCGCCGGGCACAACGGCCCGCTCCAACCCTTCCAGCACGGTGTCCAGGGTCCGCGGATCCTCGAAGCCGGGTGCGAGTTCCCAGAGGACCGGCCAAATCCGACGGGCCAGAACCGTTGTCGATTCGCCCCGCCCCCCGGCCCACTTGGCGAGGAACGAATCGAACACACCCGGCCGCCCCTCGGGGATCTGCTCGGAAGTAGTCCCGGATGGAGTTCCGGATGGAGTTCCGGATGGAGTCCCGGATGGAAGCCCGGGGGCGGTCGCGGGG
>CAYZAE010000313.1:0-5221 GCA_964476125.1 uncultured Verrucomicrobiota bacterium
GTGCGGGTATGGGGAGGCGATGGCAGGCGTCAGCGCGGCTCTGGAAGGGGTCCAATTCCTGGCGATGGCATTGCAGGGTGGGCGGGAGGAATCTCCGGCCGGATCGCTGGAGGTTTACCGGAGGCACCTGTACCTGGAAGGGGATGAACGACGGGAGGCGGTGGGTCCGGACGGACGGCCGGCGCGAGGTGCGCTGAGCGCGGGAGAGGTGGCGAAGGTCCTGGAGGCCAAGGGGAAGCTGCCGTTGAGCGAGTATCTGAGGTGCCGGGTGAGGTACTTCTGCGACGGAGCGGTGTTCGGGGGGCGGGAGTACGTGGAAGGGATTTTCAAGGAACACCGGAAACGGTTCGGACCGAAGCGGAAGAACGGGGCACGACGCATGCGAGGATTGGAGGAAACTCGGCTCTATACGGTCCGGGATCTCAGAAAGCAGACGCTTGCAGTGTCCGAAGGAACCGCAGGCTTCCTCGTCTGATACGAAGTTCCCCCTGCCTCCGGGTTCGGCTTGCCGTAGGTCCTCGAAAACGCCCTTGATCGGGTCGTTGACCCACCTTCATTCGCGCAATCACTTAAACTCTGATCCCATGGACCTGAATGTTCACCCTGAGCTCCCTCGCCGCATGGACTGGAGGATTGGCATCCTGGGCGCCGGATTCATCGTCAACGACTGCCATCTGGTGGCTTATCGCAAAGCCGGGTTCAATCCGGTTGCCATTGCAGCCCGAACCCGGACCCGGGCGGAGGAGGCGGCCCAGCGACACGGGATTTCCAAGGTTCACGAATCCCCCGAGGCGCTTTTGGATGACCCCACCCTTGAAGTGCTGGATCTCGCGGTGCCTCCCGCAGCTCAGGTCCCCCTGATTCGAGCCGCCTGCGCCCGGGGAACGCTGAAGGGAATCCTGGCCCAGAAGCCCCTGGGCGTGAGCTACGCCGAAGCCGTCGAAGCCGTCGAAGCGTGTTCCAAGGCCGGCATCGTTCTCGCCGTGAATCAGAACATGCGCTACGACCCGAGCATCCGGGCGGCGCGGACGCTCCTGCGTTCGGGGCGTCTGGGGGATCCGGTCCTTGCGACCATCGACATGCGGGGCATCCCCCATTGGATGCCTTGGCAGCAGGACCTCGGCTGGGTCACGTTGCGCATCATGTCGATCCATCACCTGGATTGTTTCCGGGCCTGGTTTGGCGACCCCGAGAGGATCTTCTGCAGCGTGCGCACGGATCCGCGCACCCGTTTCCCCCACACGGACGGCATCGCCTCCTACATCCTTGAGTATGCGTCCGGGCTTCGATGCATCGGCATCGATGACACCTGGACCGGTCCGGCGAAGGAAGGGTGCCCGTCGGATATTCGTATCCAATGGCGCATCGAAGGCACGGACGGTCTGGCCATGGGCGACATTGGCTGGTGCAAGGATCCCTACACGACTCCCAGCACCCTGCGATGGGCGTCCAAGGGGGATACGGGCTTCCATGAACCGCGCTGGGCGGAGTCGTGGTTCCCGGACGCCTTTGTGGGGACGATGGCCCAGCTTCTGGTGGCGCTGGACCAAGGCACGGAGCCTGAGATCGGCGGTCGGGACAACCTCCGGACCATGGCGCTGGTGGAGGCCGCCTACCTCAGCGTGGAAACCCACCGCGCCGTTGGCCTCGACGAAATCGCCCCGAGCGGCCAGTAGAAACGCCTCCGACGACTTAGTAGATCACCGAAAGTTCGCGGGGACGTGACTCATTCTCAAACCGGATCCAGGCGAGGCGATCCTCCGCCGAGAACCGGACTGTCTCCAGTTTTCGTCCGTCGAGAATCACCTCCCGCGGCGCCCGGGGCAGGCGAAGGAGCACGATTCCCGGAGTCCGGGCCACCCCCTCGACCGTGAGCAAAAGCCGCCCGTTCCTGGCGTCCCCGGGAAGCACCTTTGCCGACCCGGCCAGGACCTGGGCAGATCGCGCTCGAAGCGCTCCCAGATCCAGGAGGAACAACCGCTCTCCGGCCTGAACGGCGGGATCCTGCCGGACCGCCAGTTCGGGATCGAACAGGTTCACATAACGGCCGTGCAGGACCTTGGCGGGACCCTCGATGGATTCATCCAATCCGGCGGCGGCGACGTACGGACCGCGGCGCAGAACCAGATGGGCACTTTCGCGCCAGCGGGCCCCCGCATGACTGGCCGCTCGGCGCACCACCTGGCAGAGCCGCTCATCGCCGTCGGCACCTGCCGCGAGGCGTGCCGGGTTTTCGCGAAGCCAGAAAACCCCTCCACGTCCCACCCGCGCGAATCCGTCCGGATCGGCCTTTGAGAAGGAATCATTCGTGAGTCCCAGGGCCTCGAAAAGGTGCCCGCGCGGAGTCGCATGATTCCGACCGTCGGCGTTCCACCACTCGCGAACGCGCGCGTAAGGATCGGTGTCGTCATCGCAAAACACCAAAACTCCCCCATGCTTCACCCACTCAACAAGCGGCGGGTGCACCTCGGGTCCGAGGGGTTTCTGGCCGTGATACGACATGAGCAGGACCTTGAGTCCCTTCAGCGCGCCGGCGATGGGCAGGTTCTCCAGCTGCACGGGTGTCGCCGGCATTCCCCGTTTCACCAGGGGCAGGGCCAGACCGTAGAAGTGTCCCAGATGCGGATCCCCCGGAACCGGGTCGCCCCGTTGGAACATGAGCGAATCACTGACCGCCACGCCAAGCCCTTCCGTGCCGCAATCCCAGGCCCAGCGTTTCTGGTCCATATCATTCAGGGCATTGCACACCACCTGAACTTCGGCGGCATAGGCCTGGGGAATGGCTTGCGCTTCGGGACGACCCGCCGGATAGCGACCGCCGAACACCCGTTCCGGCCAGGGGGCAACCTCGAACCGCCAGACCTCCGGTTGCAGCAGCGAAGCCACCATCGTCGATTCCCAATTGCGCCGGTAATCGTCCCAATCGTGCTTCGGATCGTCCTCGATGGGGTCGTTCAGGTACCAGACGGTGCGGCCCGTGGCGCGCACGAGGTTCTGCATCGCGCCGTACTCCAGAAAGGCGGTCTCGAACGTCCGTTCCTTGAGGCGCCCTCGGTATTGATTGGGCGTCCGCGAGGTGCCGGTCCAGACCTGGGCGATATAGCCGTCGCACCCGTTCAACTGCGCCAGACTCGATTCCGGACTCACGATCCGCCAGTGGGCGTAGTTGATCAGGCTGTGGGTGGGCACATAGCAGCGAACCTTCCGTCCGCTGGTCCGGTTGTACGCCTGCACATGATCGAAGACCTGCTGCAAGGCGCGCCGGTAAAGGAAGTATTTCAACTTCGAAGCCCGCCACTGGGCGTCGACTGAACTGTGGGGCGGCTGCCATTCCTCCCCGTAGAAACTCCGCCACTCACGCTTGAATCCCTCCGAGTAACCGCCGCGCACCCAGAATTCGGGTTCCTCGAGATGAATCGCCTCCGCGCCAGCGTCGAGTGCCCTCTGAACCCCCACGCACAGGAACTTCCCGTAGTTCGTTCCCGGCGACATGTAATAAACGTCCCCGCCGTGGCTGATCTTGCGCCCATTCCGATCGGTCTGGGCTTCGTCCTCGTGATTGACCCCGTCAAACCTTCCGTAGAGGTAATCCTGATAGTGCCCCCAGGAGACGCCGGTCATGACGTGGATCCGGTAACCCCGCTCGCGCCAGGTCCTGATCCGGTCGGGCAGCCCGGCATCAATGCCATAAACGATCGCGACATCGGAGCGCAGGTTTCCGTTCTCGCTCCAGCCCTGCCCCGTCTGGAAGCAGGTGCGCTCCAACACCTGCCGCGGATCGGGAGGAAACGGAGGAGGCAGGGTGGAGGAATCCGCCGCGCCGCCCCTCAGGACGGCCAGGCAGGCCCCCAAGAAAACCAAGCCCACGGCGACCAATTGCCGATCGGAAATGAATCGGGACGGGAGGAAGCGAACATCCATGAGTCCCGGAACCTCGCCGAGCGATCGTTCCCAGGCAATCGGCCGGTGACGAGACGTTGATGGAAGGAGGCGACGATCGGAGGGCGGTTTCGGCGACGAGCTGCGGTGGAAGCCTACTATTGCGGCACCACCACATCCTGGGCGGGCATGCCAGGAATCGGAGGGAACTGAACGCCGACGGATGCCCCGGCCTGCCGCTGCTTGATCAGGATGTCGTACTGATGCTCGACGGGAACGGAAGGAATGGCGGCCGTGGCAGAATCGATGCGTTGGATTCGGGACGGCAGGCCACTATTCCCGCCGCCCGTGGTGCCACCCGAACCCGCGTTCATTCCCACGTTCGGCGTGAAGGGATTGCCCGTCGGCACACTGGCGCGATTGGCGTTCCGCGAGAAAACGAGAGGTTCGCCCGAGGAAGGCCCTTTGGCTTCCGGTGTGGGGACTGGCCCGCCGCCGCCTGCGGGAAAGACCGTGGTGGTGTTGCCGGCGCGGTTCATGTTGGCGCCGGGCGCTCCCGGAGCAGGAATACCCCCGGGACCCGGCTTGCCGGGAGCCACACCGGGCACCGCGTCCTTCTTGAGGCCGTTGTCCTTGAAATTGAGGGTGACCTCCATGCCGCCATTCACCACCCGGACCGTCTGCTTCTTGATGTCGATTTCCTTCACCTCCAGACCGCTGCCGTGGCGAACCCGGCCGTGCTCGGGATTGTCGGTCAACGACGGGTAGACGAACTGCCCGGGACGCTCCGTGTCGGGCACCATCAGGTAGGCGTAACGGACGCCCTTGATCTGGGCGAGTCCCGCCAGTTTCACATCGATCTTGACCGGGTCCGGAGGAGGAGGCGCGTTGGTCGGCGGCGGCGGCGGCGGGGCGGGTTCCCGCAGGCGGAAGGCGTTGCGCGCCACAATCGAGCGGTAGGGATTGTTGAGGCTGGTGGCATCCCGCTTGATCGGAACGTCCGGGACTTCGTTGTCCGCGTCCACCGGCTCGACCTGCGCGTCCTCGCCTCCCGCGGCTGCGCTGGGCGCCACCTCGGGGTAAGCCACGGTGGCGGCCATCCAGGCAACCAGTCCGGACAGGACCGTCCGCCGGAAGCACGCACCTCGAACAATGTTGGCCATAGCACTCACGTCAGTGAAACAGCGCACGCCCCGAAAGGTTGCGCCGTAGGTTCAGAGTGACCCGCCGCCCCGCCCCACGCAACGCCGTTGTCGAGGCCCTGGCCCCTGGGAAAGGCCGGCAGACGCTTAGAGCCCGTCTGAAAAGTGAGTGGGGTCCTGCGGCGAGGGATTTTGGGCGT
>CAYZAE010000314.1:0-5184 GCA_964476125.1 uncultured Verrucomicrobiota bacterium
ACATGTCACCGCAATCCACGCCGTCTGCAGCCCTCTCCACGCCCCACTCCGAACTACCGAGCAAGCTCGGGGTTTTCCATGAAGGCGTAGCAGAGCATGTGCAGGATGCCCATCTGGGCGTCCTCGACCCGGCCGTAGTGGGTGTCGCCGATGACCACGGGGTGGCTGGCGATGTCGGCCATGCGACCGCGCTTGGCGCCGACGAGTGCGACGGTGTGGAGCCCCTGGGCCTTGGCCCATTCCATGGCTTTCACCAGGTTGGGGGAGTTGCCGCTGACACTGACGCCGATGAGCACGTCGCCGGCGCGGGCGTAATTCTGGAGGGGGCGGACGAAGACGTCGTCGTAGGAGTAATCGTTCCCGATGGCGGTGAGCCAGGAGATGTTGTCGTTGAGCGCCATGCAGCGGAACCGCTTGCCGATGGCATCCGAGGCGCCCTTGCCGAGGTCGGTGATGAAGTGGGAGGCGTTGGCCGCGGAGCCGCCGTTGCCCATGATGAAGACCTGCCGGTCTTCGCGGATGGCGGTGCGCAACAGGTCAAGAACCGCGGGGAGAGCCGCCGCGGGAATGGAATCGAGAGTGGCCTTCTGACGTTGGATGTACTGAGCAAACCAGTCCTGCATAGGACGGTCAGGGTATGCAGCGGCCGGCGGCGAGGGCGAACCGATTCTGGCGGGCGCGCGGACCCGGTTCATCCCCGGCTGGAGCTGCAGGGTGGCCGCGAGGCGTCGGTGCGGAGCCTGGGTTGATCAACCCGCCGCAAGGCCCCTGACCATTCCCCCGACCAAGGCGCCGCCCAGCACGAGCCAGGCGGAGTTCAGCCGAGTCCGGAAGAGGAGAACCCCGGCGAGCAACGTCAGGGCCACGGTGAAGCCATCCACGATCGCGACCTGCCCGAGTCGCACGGTCACCAGCGCCATGAGGACGAGGGACGCCACGTTGACGCCGTCGAGGAACGCGCCGGCGGTGGGGGAACTGCGCAAGCGGGGGATGAGCGGTGCACTGAGAGCCACGAAAACGAAGGCGGGCAGAAAGATGCCCACCGTGGCGACGACGGCTCCCGGAACGCCCCCGAGCAGATAGCCCACGAACGTTGCGGTGGTGAAAACGGGCCCCGGGGTGAACTGCCCCACCGCGATGGCGTCGAGGAGTTGTTCCCGGCCGAGCCAGTGCCAGCGGCTCACGAGATCGGCATCCAGGAAGGCGAGCAGCACATAACCGCTTCCGAACAGCACGGACCCCACCTTGAGGAAGAAGATGAACAGAGGCCAAAGTCCGAAGGGAGCGGGCGCCAACACAGCCCCGAGCGCGGCGACCGAAGTGGCGGCGGCGGCGGGCACGGACGATGTCGCGATCGACGTGGGCACGGAGGGCGGCGGGGAGATGAGGGCTCGCGTGGCGTTGGGGTTGGCGACGGATTTCGGCCGGTGGAAGACGGCAGTGCTGAGCAGGCCTGCGGCCAAAAGAAGTGCCAGTTCGTGGACCCCAAGGAGCGAGCCTGCGGTCACCAGGGCGGCGAGGATTCCCAGCCCGGTGGATTTCAGGGCGGTTCGGCCCAGGCCCCAGAGCGCCTGGGCAATGATCGCGACCAGCACGGGTTTGATGCCGTAGAACCACGCGGTCATCCGGGGCAGTTGGCCGTATTCCTGGTACCCCCAGGCAATTCCCGTCACGAGAATCGCGGCGGGAAGAATGAAGCAGGCTCCCGCCACCACCAGTCCCCACGCCCCGGCGCGCTGGAGTCCGATGTGGATGGCCAGTTCGGTGGAATTGGGACCCGGGATGAGCTGGGCGGCGCCGACCCGGTCGAGGAATTCCTCCGAGGTCAGCCAGCGGCGACGCTGGACCACCTCGCGTTCGAGCAGGGCGATGTGGGCGGCGGGTCCGCCGAAGGCGGTGGCGCCGAGGCGCAGGAAGAGAACCGCGAGTTCGATCAACCGGGCACGATGCGAGTCACGGCCGTTCGCCGGCTCTGCCGGGGGCCGGGGTGAGGGCGGAGCGTGGGGCTGGGATTCGGGAACCTGGGAATTCAAGAGCGGCGGGCCGGCGAGGTCCTTGAGTCAGCGGGGAACCGCATCCTTCCCCGTCGCCTCGGCGCGGGCCATGCGGCGGATGTGTTCCTGGAAATCGGCGTCCTCGCCCTCAAGAAGTGTTTCAAGCGCCTCCCGGAAGTCGGGGCGGCGGCACCATTCCCGCATGTAATCGTCCCAGGACTGCCAGAGACGCCGGGTCTGGCGGCTCATGCCTTCGTCGTACACCAGCATGTAGGCGCGTTCGAAGATGGAGACGAGAATGCCGAACAACGCGAACTTCCGCTCCCGCTGTTCCGGGGTGAGTTCGCCGTCGGTGCCGCCCGGCGCGGTGCTCCCGCGGCGGAGCAGTTGGAGGTCGGAGTTGTCGAGGACGAGTTTGAGGAAGCTGGTGTATTCGTCGGCCAGGCGCTGGAAGATTTCCTCCTCCTCGTTCTGTCGTTCCCGACGCTGTTCCATGGCGAAGACCACGATGGCGAAGGGGAGGCCGACAATGGTGACGAGGTAGCTGAGGAACTCGAACCACTGAAGCAGGTCCCAGGCGTTGTCCGCGGCGACGGCGTCCACTTCCCCAGTGTCCGGCCCGAGCCCTGCGCTGGCAAGCGGCCCGCCGACTCCGTCGCCCTTGGACTGCGGCAGCCCTCTGCCGCTTTTCAGCAACCGCCCCTCCACTCACTCGCCACCGTGCCGTGCGCCTCCTTCCGATCTGCCACGATCCCACCGCAGCGCCTCCTTCCTCCGGTGCCTCCAAAGCTGCAGAGGGCTGCCGCACTCCATGGCTCCTTTCCCTCGGTGGTTGCTTCTCCGGAGATTTGGCCGCCTCGACAACCCGAGGTGGGCCCGGGACGATCGCGGCCATGCCGGAGATTCGGATGGAAGCGCTTCGACGCGAGCACCCGGGCCCGAAAGGGACGCGGGTCACCGCGTTGCGCGATGTGACGTTGTCGGTGTCGGACGGCGAGTTGCTGGGGGTGGTGGGACCGTCGGGATCGGGGAAGACCACCCTGTTGCGGTTGGTGGCCGGATTGGATCGACCGGACTCGGGCGCGGTCTGGATCGGGGGTCGTGCCGCGGCCGGTCTGACTCCGCCCGAGCGCGGGGTGGCGATGGTGATGCAGGATCATCCGCTGTTTCCGCACCTCGACGTGCGGGCCAATCTCGAACTTGCCCCCCGGCTGGCGGGCGTTTCGCGTGAGGAGCGGGAACGACGGGTGGCCCGGGTGGCGACGGTGCTTGGTTTGGAACCGTTGCTGACGCGGCGTCCGCACGAATTGTCGGGAGGCGAACGTCAGCGCGTGGGATTGGGCGGCGCCCTGGCGACGGGGGCGCGGGTGCTGTTGCTGGACGAACCGCTGGCCCAGTTGGACGCCCCGACGCGGGCCCGGATGCGGATCGAGATCCGCCGGGTGCAGCGGGAGTTCGGGGCGACGGTGATCCACGTCACGCATGATCAGGCCGAGGCCCTGGCGCTGGCGGATCGGCTGGCGGTGCTGCGGGAGGGCGGACTCGAACATCTGGGAACCCCGCGGGAGGTCTATGGACAACCGGCCACCCTGTTCGTGGCCGGTTTTCTCGGCGCCCCGGCCATGAACCTCTGGCCGGGGCGGTTGGGGACGGAGCCGGGGGCCGCCGGGTTTCAACTTGAGGGGGGCGGGGTGATTCATCTGGGACCGGACATTCCCCGCCCGGGGCGGAGCGATGGGCCGTTGGTGCTGGGGGTCCGGCCGGAGGCTTTGGTTCCCGGCCGGGGCAGCGGTTGGCTGGAGGGTGGGGTGGAATCCGTGGAATGGCTGGGTCACGAGACCTTGGTGCGGCTGAGTCAGGGCGGGCCGGGGGGGGCGACTGCGGTGGTTCGGCTCCCGGTGGGGACGGAAGCCGGGTGGGTGCCTGGGGCGACAGGGACCGTTGGATTCGGGCCGGGGTCGGTCCATTGGTTCGGGGCCGGGACCGGGCGGCGGCTGGGGGTTTCGCCCAAGGAACGGGGGTGACACTGGCGGGGTGGGGGGGATAGCCTTTGGCACCGGGGCACCCCGGCAATTCATGCAAGGCGACATCGCAGTGATCGGCCTGGCCGTCATGGGCCAGAATCTCATCCTCAACATGAACGACCACGGTTTCACCGTGGTGGCGTACAACCGGACGACGGCGAAGGTGGACGAGTTCCTCGCGAACGAGGCCAAGGGCACGAAGATCCTGGGCGCGCATTCGCTGGAGGAGATGGTGGGCAAGTTGAAACGCCCGCGGCGGGTGATGCTGATGGTCAAGGCGGGCAAGCCGGTGGACGAATTTATCGAACTCCTGCTCCCGCACCTGGAACCCGGCGACATCATCATCGACGGCGGCAACTCGCTGTTCGAGGACACGACGCGCCGGGTGAAGTGGGTGGAGAGCAAGGGCCTGCTGTATGTCGGCACCGGGGTGTCGGGCGGTGAGGAGGGCGCGCGCAACGGCCCGAGCATCATGCCCGGCGGAAGCCCGGCCGCGTGGCCTCACGTGAAGCCGATCTTCCAGGCCATCGCCGCCAAGGTGGGGGACGGCGCGCCGTGCTGCGACTGGGTGGGCGAGAACGGGGCGGGCCATTTCGTGAAGATGGTCCACAACGGGATCGAGTACGGCGACATGCAGCTCATCTGCGAGGCCTACCAGATGATGAAGGACGGGCTGGGAATGTCCGCCGACGAAATGCACCAGGTGTTCAAGACCTGGAACGAGGGCGATCTGGAGAGCTACCTGATCGAGATCACCCGCGACATTCTCGGGAAGAAGGACGAGGACGGCTCGCCCCTGGTGGAGAAGATTCTCGATACCGCGGGACAGAAGGGCACGGGCAAGTGGACGGTTCAGAATTCCGCGGACCTCGGCATTCCGATCACCCTGATCGCCGAGGCCGTTTACTCGCGGTGCGTCAGCGCGCTGAAGGACGAGCGGGTCAAGGCGGCCCGGAAGTTGAAGGGGCCGCGTCCGACGCTGCCGCAGGGCAAGAAGCCGGAGGCCAAAGCCTCGTTTGTGGAGGACATCCGCGACGCGCTCTACGCCTCCAAGATCGTGAGCTACGCCCAGGGCTACATGCTCATGCGCGCCGCGGCGAAGGAGTACGGCTGGAACCTGAACTACGGCGGCATCGCGCTCATGTGGCGCGGCGGCTGCATCATCC
>CAYZAE010000315.1:0-5156 GCA_964476125.1 uncultured Verrucomicrobiota bacterium
ACGGAACAACAATGGCCGCCGCGAGCAGCGGACCCAGTGAGGTGCCCGCATTGCCACCCACCTGAAAGAGGGATTGGGCAAAGCCATGCCGCCCCCCGGAGGCCAGTCGCGCCACGCGCGAGGCCTCCGGATGGAAGACCGAGGAACCCAGACCGATGACACCCGCCGCAATCAGGATCATCGCGAAGGAACCGGCTCGCGACAGGATCACCAATCCCACCAGCGTGAAGCCCATCCCATACGCCAGCGAGAAGGGCAGCGGCCGGCGGTCGGTGAAAAAACCCACCACCGGCTGCAGGATCGAAGCCGTCATCTGAAAGGTGAGTGTGATCAGGCCGATCTGCCCGAAATCCAGGTGGTAGCTCTGCTTCAGCAACGGATAGATCGAGGGCAGGAGTGCCTGAATCGTGTCGTTGAGCAGATGCGAAAGGCTGATCGCCAGCAGGATGCCCAGCACCGCCGGACGGGGAGGTTCGGACGCCCGCGTGGTGGGCGGTTCCGCGGTGGGATCTGATCGGTTCTTGTGGCCGTTCATGGGCTGCTCGATCAAAGCCTCCCCCCACGCCCAGCAGTGCGTGAACACAAATTCCAACGACCTCGTCAGGAAATCCTGGAGGTTGCCGTCAGGGATCACCCATGGCGCGGAAGAAACGCCCGACGCCCGGTTCCCAAGGAATCACGATGAAGTCGTCCCCATCAATCCGGGTTGGACGGTTGGTGAGGGTTGTCCACGACACGGGAGGAACGAGGTTGGTCGCGGACTCGATTCGCAATCCACCGGAGGGCGCGGCCCAGGCCAGGACCAGCGGGCCCGAGGGAATTCGCATCATCCGCAACTGGCTCCGGCGCTGAAGAACCAGGGTGTTGGTGCCGAATTCGGACGTGTTCCCGGCAGGATCCGTCACGGTTGCGGTCACCCAGGCGGCCGTTCCCGGCAGCGTGAACTCGAAGGGTTGCCGGGCCCCCGGCGATCCCACCACATCCCGCCGGCCCATCCACCGTTCCCCTTCCCCATTCGTAAGCCGTGGGACATCGACTCCATAGAAATCCAACCTGTACCGACCCGACAACCCACCCCGAAAGGATCCGCGAACAACGACGGAGTCGAGGGTCTGAAGGGCCGAATCAACAACCGGGAATCCCTGCAAAATGGACCGCCCGGAATCTGTCCCAGCGTCCACGTGAGGAGAGGGTCCCCATCCGAACCTGGTTTCCAGTTCGATTCCCAACCGCTGGTTGTCGCGGATCACGTTGCGCAGAATGGCCACGCCGGTCGACTGCCAGTTGACAGTGATTCCATTCTGTCCGCTTCCGAGAACCCAGTTCGCCTCGTCCGCGGTATCCCCGCCGATTTGGACCTGGAAGGCGAAGAGCAGGATGCCGTGCTCCGCGTTCCCGACCGGGGCACCCTCGATGTCCGCGCCGATGATGTTGCCGCGGAGCACCAGACCGCGGCAGGACTCTCCCCAGGCCCGAATGCCGTGCTCTCTGTTGCAGGCGATTCGGTTGCCCACGATCTGGGTGTCCTGGACGTCGGCAAGACTGATCCCCGTCAGCCGGTTGCCGATCCGGCTCCGGCCGTCGGCACCCAATCCAATCAGGTTGCCGGTGATCTCGGTGGCGCGGCAGTACTGGTTTCCACTCCGGCCGTAAACTCCGATGCCTTGATCCCCGTTCCCGGACACGACGTTGCCGGAATGGATCCGGGTGAAGGATGAGGAAACTTCGATGCCAGTACCGCGGTTGCCCAGGGGCGCGCGGCCGTCGAGGGTGGTGCCAACGTAATTCCCAACGATTTCGTTTCCGGTGTTGTTCTCTCCCCAGATCTGAATACCCGAATGGATGTTCCCGGAAACCAGGTTGCGGCGCGCGGGGTCGGGGGAGCCGACGCGATTCGACGGCGTGTTGATTGCGATCCCTCCGAAATTGCCCAACGAGACGCGTCCCGTGACGTCGCTCCCAACTCGGTTTCCCTCGATGACATTCCCGGTCGCCGGGCTCCCGGAGACCAGGATACCCAGGGAGAGGTTTCCGGAGACCAGGTTGCCCTCGGTGAGCAGATCGCCGCCCACCTGATTTCCCGGACTTCCGATAATGATTCCAACGCCACCATTCGGGAGGCGCCTGGTGCCCGTCGCGTCGATCCCGATCCAATTCCCCTGGATCCGGTTGGCTCCGAGATCACCGACGACAACAATACCGTCGAGGACGTTGCCGGACACCTGATTGCCTTCTCCGACGCCTGCGCCTCCGATCCTGTTTCGGCCGGAAACAGCCCAGATACCATGGGCACGATTTCCGATGGCGGACGAGCCGGTACGATCCGTCCCGATGCGGTTGACGCGAATCGTCACGCCACCGGCATTGAGGGAGGCCAAGGTGATGCCGGAGCGAAGATTTCCTGAGACGACGTTGCCTTCCACCAGCGCGTCGCCCCGAAGACTGATCAAGATTCCGTCACCCTGATTGGGCAGAGCGCGGGAGCCCGATTGATCCAAGCCCACCACATTGCCCGCGATGTGGGGCCCGACTCCCGGCGGGCCGCCATAGCCTGCTTCGATGAAGATGCCGGCGAGTTCATTGCCGGAGATCAGATTCCCTGCCCCTGTCATCCCGATCCGGTTCAACGCAGGGGAGAATACCCAGACTCCGGGTCCCCCATTGGGTAGGGCGAAGGTTCCGCTGAGGTCAGTACCGATTCGATTGTTCCAGACGCTTGCGCCCTCAGCGGTGCGGCCCAACTCGACGCCGGCCCGGGCATTGCCCGAAATCACATTACCCTGGGCGGGCAGCGGGCCGCCCACCACGACGTTGGTCGATTCCACCAGGATCCCGCGGGTCCCATTGCCCAACGTCTCCAGACCGCCAGGCATCAGCCCCAGCAGGCAACCTTCCACGACCGCGGAGTTTCCCTGGATCCGGATGCCAGCCCCCGGGAACCCGGTGATCGACAATCCACGGACCACCGAGTCGTGCGCCACGATCCAGAGTCCATTGGCATCACCCGCGAGAGCCGATCCATCGATTTGAACCAAGGGCACCCCCGAAAACCCGGCTTGTGTCGTCCCATCGACCTCCGCGGGATGAAGGATCGGCGGCAGGGGAGTCCGCACAAGGATGCGATGCGGACCCGAGCCCGGGATCCGAAAGCGGATGTCGTCCCGCGCCACATCGGCATTCGCCTCACTCAACGCCTCACGCAGGCTGCCCGGCCCCGAATCCTCAAGGGTGGTGACATCGATCACCCGTCCTGCCGGAACCTCGAAGGCGCGGCGTTCGCTCAACGGGGAAACCGGCAGGCCCGCGCGCCACCATTGCATCCGATGGAACTGAGTTCCTGGATCGAAACCCGCCGGCGGAACCCACTCAAGCGTTGGCGACTGGCCTGCGGTGTTCACGGCGTTGGTTCCCACCCATCCCAGACGGCCCACCCAAAAGCGCGCCTCCAGGCCCGCCGGATCCCCCAGCTCCGGGGGCGGCACCGAACCGATCACACGCCAACCCGGGATCCCGTCGCGCCGCAGCGCCATGGCTGTCGGCGTGGACACCGTGGGTGCAGCCGGCTCCAGCCAGACCTCGTAAGCCACCCCACGAACGGCCCCTGTCACCCGCAGGGCATGTACGCCTTCGCTCAAGCTCACACCCATCAACCGGGTCTGCCAGGAAGGGGCATCCAGCGACTCCGACTGCCATTCCCCACCCGGTCGAATCACCCCGACCGAGACCGGTGACGATCCCTCGCTGCGAAGCCGCAACCGCCCCCGCATCGCACGAGGCACCACCACCTTCAGTACGTCCGTGTCACCTTCCGAGAGCGTACCCGAAAGGTGCACCGGCCAGGTCGTTACCGGCGCTGACCCCGGTTCCGACGGCAAGTCCTGGGCTTCCTCCCAATGAATGTTGTCGATGATGTCGTCCCCATCGTTGTCACGACCGTCGAGTATCTCTTTGCGCCCGGGAGTTGAGGCGGCGTCGTGATCCCTCAAATCGCCTTCCAACACGCTGAACCCATCTCTGTCGGCATCCAGCACCAGGAACGTTCTTGGATAGCGGGCAGCCAGGGCCTGCTTTGTTCCCACATCCACAGGTACCCGCCACCACTCGAAGGCGGGAGAAAGATCCTCGCCTGTCCCGGCGGACATCATGGAGATGAGCCTGCTCAGCGGTGCCGTTGCCCAGGGCATGGAACTCTTCTCGGCCGCGAACGCGCGGCGGATCGCCTCCGGGCCGTAGAACTGGACCAGGCGCAGCAGAATGCCCCCCTGAACCTTGGTGGACTCGATCCGGTACTCGTCGTTCCTCCCCTCGACGACATAGGCCTGCCAGGACAGGTCGCGACGGAACTCATACGTCCCCAGGAAATCGTCGGTGGTCCAGCGCAGCCAGTCGGATGGCGCCAACCCCATCCGATGACCAAAATCCACCGACGAATGGCCAGACAGAAACTGAAAGAAACACTCCGAGAACGCGGTCCAAACGTGTGCCGGGTCCGGCCCTACGAACAACCGGTTGTAGCGATCGAACGTGTGCATCATCTCGTGAGCCATGATCGACATGAAGTGGAGCCGGTAGGTCGTCCAATCCCGGACAGCACTGGGATCGATCTCGAACTGGCATCCACCGCGCCAGGCACAGCCAGAGCCGCAGTTTTTCACGGCCCCGTGGCTCAGCCGGGTGCCGCACGGGTGCTCGAGCATCAGCGAACCGTAGCTGAAGAAAAGGTCCTGCAGGTCGACCGTCTCCCATGCAGTCTGAGCGCCGAGGTAGTTCAGATCCCCTTCCTGAAGCACCAGATCGGTCGAAACCCCACGGAACCACCAGGCATTCCGATAGATCGCCCCATTCATTGCCACGTAGTCACTTCGCGATCCGCCACCCCCGCCGGCGAGCCCCACCCCACTGAGAATCCTTGCTCCCCCTGGCCCTCCCGCCGGAGCCGACACCACCCCGGCTCCGCCAACCCCGCACCACGGTTGGATCCCGGTCTCCCCGGGGAAGCCCGCGGATGGCCCCGTCCCAGACGGCTCCATCGCATTGGGCAGGCTGGCTTGCTGCGCGGCCACCGCGCCGGTCGCCAGCCACGCCAGGAGAAACATCCAAATAGGGACCATCATCGGAAGTTTGGGATCGAAGTGCGCTGCGGACGCCTCAGGCAT
>CAYZAE010000316.1:0-5138 GCA_964476125.1 uncultured Verrucomicrobiota bacterium
GACATCGGCGAAGCGCAACACCCGAAGGCTGCCGCCCGCTCAACGCGGGCGGGGTGGTCGCAGGGCGACAACCGCTACCAACAACTTCGGGATGCACGGACCCCGAACGGGGGAGCGGATCCGGGCTCGCGAATGCCGGGTTCACCTGAATAATGGCGGCACGATGAGTCGCACCGGTCGCCTCCTTCCGGCCCTGGCCTGCCTGCTGCTGATGCTGCTGGCCGGGGCTCCCGCCGGAGTCGCCGCCACCCGGCACGTTGTGGTGGTCGTCTGGGACGGCATGCGGCCGGATTTTGTCAGTCCCCAGTACACGCCCGCACTCCATGAGATGGCGCGTCGCGGGACGTTCTTCCGCCGGCACCATTGCAGCTACATTTCCTCGACCGAGGTCAACGGCACCGCCCTGGCCACCGGTGCCCATCCCGAGCACAGCGGTGTTCTCGCCAATTCGCAGTATCGCCCCGACCTCTCCTGGCTTGGTCCCTTTGGCACCGAGCACCTCGACCCTGTTCGTCGAGGGGATCTGCTTACCGGCGGACGTTATCTCGCCGTCCCGACCGTGCCGGAGATCCTGCAGTCGGTTGGGATTCCCACCGTGGTGGCCGGATCGAAGGGCGTTACGCTGCTTCACGACCGATTGCCACGGGGCACCAACGACGCGCAGCGGGCGTCGGTGAATGTGTTTCGCGGCGTGACGCTTCCGCGGTCGGTTTTGGAGACCTTGAAGAAGGATCCCGCGATTGGTGCGCCTCCGTTGCCGGCCGTCGATACGGCCTCGAACAAGGAGCAGGTGCTGGGCTGGCTCCGGCAGACCCGTGACAAGGCCCTGGCCCAGCTGGGGGCAAATCCCGTCGAAACGCCGGAGTCTCGTCGGTGGGACCTCTGGACAACGCGGGCGCTGGTGCGCGGTTTGTGGAAGACGTCCATTCCGAGATACTCGGTCCTCTGGCTTTCGGAGCCGGACGCGTCGCAGCACGCCACCGCGCCGGGATCCCCCAACGCCCTGGCGGCGCTTCGTGCGGCGGATCAGCGGTTCGCGGAACTCATCCAGGCCTTGAAGGACCGGGGTGTCTACGAGCAGACGGACATCCTGGTGGTGTCCGACCATGGGTTCTCGACGGTCGATCATGGCCCGGATCTTGTGACCTCCCTGAAGGATGCCCGCTTCGTGGCTGGCACGTCCTTTTCCAACCCTGAAGCCGGAGACGTGCTGCTGGTGAAACTGGGCGGGTCGATCCTTCTTTACGTCTTTGAGCGCCACCACCCGACCGTCGAGCGACTCGTCGAGTTTCTCCAGGGGACGGATTTCGCGGGTGTGATTTTCTCACGTGTCGCGCTGCCCGGGACATTCCCGCTCACGCTGGGGCAGGTGGACACGGGATCGACGGCGCCGGACGTGGTGGTTTCCATGCGTTGGAAGGAGGACAGGAACGTCTGGGGGATTCCGGGCACGATGGCGGCGGTGGGTGGGCGGGTGGGGAGCGGTGCGCATGGATCGCTCAGCCGCTTCGACATGAACAACACCTTGATCGCGGCGGGGCCGGGATTCCGTTCGGGGCTCGTCAGTGAACTTCCGAGCGGCAACCTCGACCTCGCCCCGACGGTGCTGGCGTTGCTCGGCATTGAACGTCCGGCGTCCATGGATGGCCGGGTGTTGGTGGAGGCGCTGGCGGGTGCTGCCGCTTTGCCTGCGCCCCCGAAGGTCGAAACCGAGACTTTCACGGCTTCGCGGGAACTGGGTTATCGCCGGTGGATGCAGACCCTGACGGTCAGCCGTGTCGGCGGTGTGACTTACCTCGACCAGGGCAATGGCGAGGCAACGCTGAAATAGGAAGGCTGAACATGTCCTCCAATTCCCATCGTATTCAGTGTCCCAGTTGCAGGACGGAGTTTTCCCATCCGGTGGAGACATCCTCCCGACGGGGGCGACGTCGGTGGTATCTCGGATGGCTTGTCCTCGGCCTCGTGCTGCTGGCCGTTGTGCTGGTCGGTTACCGGTACAAGGGGCAGATCCTCACCGTGATCGACCTGGCGAACGAGATCACCGGCAGCACGACGCTTTCGCTGGCGGCGATGGCGTTGACGGGCTTCGTGGGGCTGTGCGTGGTTGGCTGGCTGGTGCTCCCGCTTCTCGCCGCCTGGGCGTATCTTGATTTGTGCCGTCGCCTGGGCACTGCGGCCGGTCAGGGGCGGATTTGCGATTTTGAGAAGCGTCCCACCGGGGAGTCTTGCGGCAAGTCGACGCCACCATCGGAGGCCTGACCTCGGAGACGGGTGGTCCGCGGATTTTCTGGTCGGGGAGTTTGGATTTGACGCCTTCGGCGAGGGGCAGGGCGTTGCGCAGGAAGCCGCTGGCGCTCGTCGAAGCGGCTCACTTTGTGCCCACGCAATAGAGGTACTTGTCCGAGCGCAGGAGGAGCCGTCCGCCATCGATGGCGGGGCTGGCGTCGAAGGTGCCGCGGTCGCGGAGTTCGTTGCGGGCGATCTGGTTGAACTTTGGGGAGGCCTGGAGAACGAAGGTCACGCCCTCGCGAGTGACGGCGTAGAGTTTGCCGTCGGCAAGGACCGGTGAGGCGTAGAATTGGCCGGCCCGGGGCAGACGCTCCTCGTAGACCAGTTTGCCGGTGGCGGCTTCGGCGCAGTAGGCGATGCCGAGGGCTTCGTGGAACCAGTAAAGGTGACCTTGGTGGAGGATGGGTGAGGACACGTTGGAACCGCGATTGAGGGTCCAAAGCCGGTGCGAGGCCGTGACGTCGCCGCGTCCGCCGGCGCGCACGGCGAGAGCGCCGCCAGTGCGGCCGCCGATGCAGTAAACCACGTCCTTGTCATTCACCAGGCTGGGGACCATGTACCAACCGATTCCCGTGTCGCAGGACCAGAGTTGCCGGCCGGTGTCGGGGTCGAGACCGAGGACTTTGCCCAGAATGGCCATCACCACTTCGGTTCGGCCTCCGGCGACGGGGACGAGGATCGGGGTGTTCCAGGATTCCTTCATGCCGCCAGCGCGCCAGAGTTCCTTGCCGGTCTTCGGATCGAGCGCCATGAGGGCGCCGCATTCGACGGCGGCGTTCACCAGGATGCGATCTCCGGCGAACATTGGGGAGGAGGCGGAGCCCCAGCCGTGGATGCCGGAGCCGACGTCCGCCTTCCAGAGTTCCTGTCCCTCATGGCTGAACGCGCGCACCCCGGACTTGCCGAGGAACACGCAGACGCGGTCGGCATCGACGAGCGGGGTGCTGGAGGCGTAGCCGTGGTCGCGGACCTTGTCCTGCTCGGGCTGGGTGGCGGGGATGGCTTTGTTCCAGAGGATTTTGCCATCGACGCGACTCAGGCAGAGAACGTGCCGCTGGAGCGCGGCCAAGTTGCCGGTGGGTGCCCCGGGCACGGCATAGCCCGTGTAGCAGGTCAGGTAGATGCGATCCCCGAACACAACGGGACTCGAGCCGCCCGGACCGGGGAGCTGGGTTTTCCAGGCCAGATTCTGGTCCATGCCCCAGGTCGTGGGCAAAGCCTGGCCATGGCTGATTCCCTGGCCGTCGGGGCCGCGGTACCTTGACCAGTCGGAGGCCTGGCTGGGAGGGGCGCCCAGGGTGAGGAGCAGGAGTAAGGGGGCGAGACGAGGGAGAGTGCGTTGTGCGTGGAGGGGCGTGTGTCGAGAATTCCCGAGGGAAGGCGGGATGCCAGCACGAGAGGGGGGAGGAGGGGGCGCGGGGACGCGGAGCGCGAAGTGCGGGTGCGGGATCATGCGCGCACCATGGAGGGGGGGAGGTCCGGTTGTAAACCGGGGTATTCGTTGGGAATCAGCCAGATGCCCGCGAGCGGTGTCGGTGACGCGGCGGCATTCCGCGAGGTCTTCGGTCGATTCGGTGAGGAACCCGAGCAGCGCGGGTTCGTCGAGTCCGGCGATTTCGCGGGCGAGATCCGGGGCGCGGCTGGCGCGGGCGAGGCCTTCGAGAAGTTGGTGGGTTTGACGGGAGGCGATGCGGGCGATCGGTTCCATCCGGCCGTCCTCGAGGGCCAGGTGGCGGTCCGCGATATCGAGAATGCTAGGGTCGTGGGTGACGACGAGGATGGTGCAGTGCCGTTGGCGGGCGGAATGGTTCAGCCGGGTTTCGGACTCCCTCTGCGCAGCGTGCATCCCGAAGACCGGCGCGGTGCGGCCTGAATTTTGAGCCATTCTACTGGATTCGGCGTTCCGAGCCTGCCGACAGGCCTATCCTGCCGTTGGCCCGAAGCATGCCGGGAGGCATGCCAGAAAGTGGCCGGAGCGTGGGGCTCCAGCCCGACCTCCGGAAACGATGCGAAAAGGAGTCCGACCCCGGAGGGGTCGCAGAAGGGCAGGCGAAGAGGCGGAGGTATCGTGCAGCGGCTTCTGGCACGCCCTTCGGGGTGCTTCGGGAAGAACGCCTCTTTCCGGAGGTGGCGTCGCGGACGACGCCACCTCCGGCCACTTTCTGGGATCCCTTCGTGATCGTCAGAGCCCGTGCGTTTCTCTCAGCCGTCCCATGAACTTCGGGGAAGAAACCTTTCCCGGAACCCGGAGGGGTGCCGCAGTTCGACCCGAAACCCACAGCTTCGGGATTAACCGCCCTGCGCAGCGCATCGAGTCAGTCGAACATCATGGCGAGGCGCTGGTGCCGGGAGAGGCCTGCGAATATTGCGTAGCGATGCTTGCGGGCCCAATCGAGGACCAGGGGGCCGAGGCGTCCCGGGAGCTGGCCTTGGAGGACCTTCAGCTCGAACAGGTCCACGACCAGTTCGTCGTTGCCGTGGAACGCGTGGAGGTGGGTTCCGAGGTTTCCGAGGGAAAGCAGTCGGATGACGATCCCACTGAACTTGGCGAGGACTGGCATGGTGGTTCTTTCGTTGGGAGCCCCGTGGCTCGTGACTGGGGCTTAGGACGCGGACACCGGGGGTGTTGTTGCAACGGATTGGACGAACCCCGGGTCGGACGCCACGAACCGGGGTGGGGATGGGATGAGTTGGGGGGCTAAAGGCCTGTCCCCCAGTTGGGGTACCCGGCCCGGCTCGGGAGGGACCAAGACCAAAGACCTGTCCCCCAGTAGCGAGGGGAGGGGGTGAGAGTTCCTCGCCAACCCGTAAGTCAGAGATGCGCTCCTGCACATGCTGAGCTCGAT
>CAYZAE010000317.1:0-5105 GCA_964476125.1 uncultured Verrucomicrobiota bacterium
GAACGCATCGCCACCTTCGACAACGACGGCACGCTCTGGTCCGAGCAGCCGATGTATTTCCAGGCGTTCTTCATCTTCGACCGCGTCCGGGCGCTCGCACCCTCGCATCCGGACTGGACCGACAAGGAGCCCTTCGCCTCGGTGCTCCGCGGCGACCTCAAGACCGCCCTGGCCGGTGGCGAACACGCCCTCCTGCAACTCGCCATGGCCACCCACGCCGGCACCACCACCACGGAGTTCGACCAGATCGTCCGCGACTGGATCGCCACCGCCCGCCACCCCGTCACCCACGAATTGTTCACCCGCATGGTCTACCAACCCATGCTCGAAGTCCTCGCCCACCTGCGCGCCCACGGATTCAAGACCTACATCGTCTCCGGCGGCGGCATCGAATTCATGCGCCCCTGGACCGAACGCGTCTACGGCATACCCCCGGAACAGGTGATCGGCAGCAGCATCAAAACCCGCTTCGAACTCCGCGACGGCAAACCCGTCCTGCTCCGACTGCCCGAACTGAACTTCCTCGACGACAAGGAAGGCAAACCCGTCGCCATCCAACAGCACATCGGACGTCGCCCCATCGCCGCCTTCGGCAACTCCGACGGCGATCTCGCCATGCTCCAGTGGACCGCCGCCGGCTCCGGCCCGAGTCTCTGCGTTTACGTGCATCACACCGACGCCGACCGCGAATGGGCCTACGACCGGAAGTCCAGCATCGGCCGCCTGGACAAGGGCCTGGATGAAGCTCGGACCCGCGGCTGGACGGTCATCAGCATGAAGGACGACTGGGAATCCCTCTACCCGCCCAAACCATGACCCTCCGCCTCACGACTTTCGCCCTCTCCAGCTGTCTCGCCGCATCCCTGCTCGGCGCCCCCCGGGCCCTCGCGCAATCCGAGGAATCCGAAGGCGTGCCCGCACTCGGGATGTTCGAGGCCGATCCGCTGCCGGCTCCCGAACAACCGTTTTTCATCCCCGACATTCCCCACTCGTTTGAGGAGAAGACCCAGGTGCGCGAGCGCTGGGTCACCCTCAAGATCGGCCTCGTAACGCTCGCCGACTACACCGCCTTCAACCAGGACGACGTCAATGTCGGGCAGGTCGGCGGGCAAAAGGACCAATGGGAAGCCCGCGCCGCCCGGCTCATGCTCCGCGGCACTCTCGGGAAGGACTACAAGATCGGCTATCTCGTCGCCGCCGAATACAACGGCTTCGAAACCGAACCCGAGGACCTCTGGAGCCTGACCGACCTGTCGTTCACCTTCCCCATCGCCGGGCCCGCCACCAAACTCACCCTCGGCAAAACCAAGGAAACGTTCGCCTACGAAATGGTCGGCGACGCCGCCAACCTGCCCCAGCAGGAACGCGTGCTCAGCCCCTTCTTCGTCTCCCGCAATGTCGGCGCCCGACTCTCCCACGTCCTGGGCGAATCCCAACGCATGACCGCCTCCGCCGGCGTGTACAACGACGCCTGGGTCACCGGCGCTTCCTGGGACGAAAGCGGCACCGACGTCTCGGCCCGCGTCACCGGTCTGGTCTGGGACTGCAACGACGGCACCCGCTTCCTGCACGTCGGCACCTCCGGCCGCTACGCCGGCGCCGACGACAACACCATGCGCTACAAGGGCCGTCCCGAATCCAACGTCGCGGATCCGTTCGTCGACAGCGGCAATCTGGCCGGAGACCACGCCTGGAACCTCGGCCTGGAGGCCCTCTGGAACGAGGGTCCGTTCTCGGTGCTCGCGGAATACAATCGGGCCTGGGTCGACGCCGAGGCCTCGGGCGATCCCCAATTCCAGGGCTACTACCTGACCGGCAGCTGGATCATGACCGGCGAAACACGTCCCTACGACCGCACGGTCGGCTACGCGCGCCGGGTCATGCCCAAGGGACGCTGGGGCGCCCCCGAGCTGGTCGCCCGGTTTTCCCACCTCGACATCGATGACGGACCGGTCCAGGGCGGGACCTTCGACAAGACCTACCTCGGCATCAACTGGTGGGCGACGCGCCGTTGGAAACTCGGCTTCGGCTGGGGACACACCTGGCTCGACCGCTTCGCTGTCACCGGCGAAGCCGACAGCTTCCAATCCCGCTTGCAGTGGGTGTATTGAGGCGTCCCGACATAGCAATCGACCCACAGACGGCAGGTCGGATTCACCCTCCATTTCCAGCAGCACGTGACTTCGCAGAGCCCGCGCCCACAAAGGACGGCCCAACAGGGCCGGCTCCTGGCACTCATCGCAACCAAGGTCCTCTCGACCGCATCACTCTTCGCCCAACCCACGCTTCCCCCGGACTGGAGCCAACAGCTGGAAACCGTCGTCGGCAACCGCGTCGAAGCCGTCAACATTCTCGCCGGCGACCATGCTGCGGCCGGTGGCTTCTACGGCTTCCGCGGCGACACCCTGGCGGACCTGAGCATCACCAAGATCGGAGGCAGTGGCGAAGTCGCCTCACGCCGGCCCCTGGGACCGGACTGCGTCGAATGGGCCCCCGTGCTCCTGGGCAACCTCGGGCTCGTGTCCGCCGAAAATGAATTCAAGTCCGGGTATCTCGCCGGCAACCGGATGATCTACGACACCCTTGCCGTCGAAGGCGGCGCCGGGGTGGCGTTCACCTTTGACGATCGCTTCCGCGTGGTTCCCACCCTCGCCGGCATCTACGGAAGGATCGAAAACGAGTTCGAACCCCACAACGCCCACGGTGACCTGGTCCAATCCCTGGCCAGCGGAACCCTCGTGGATTGGACCCTGGAAACCTGGTCGATCGTCCCCGGGCTCGAGCTGTCCTACTCATGGCACTGGGGACGATCGGACTTCGAACTGAGCTCGGCCTACCGCTTCTTCCACACCGAAGGCTTTGAGAGTTCCTCGCCCGTACTCGGAGTGACCGGGGATTCATCCACCCTGGAAAACAAGATCGAAGCCCAGGTGCCGCTCGGAATCCGGGCCCTCGGAGGTGAACTGTGCACCGGCGGTTTCTTCTCCCGCACGGAAGTCCTTGGTGGCGCCGCCGACGGCCTCAACGCCGATTATGTCTACACGGCCAACGGACGATTGGTGGTCGATCTTCTGGGCAAATTATGGAAGGTCCAGTGGCTCGGACTCGGCGCATCCTACTTCTGGGGCCAGCACTTCGACGGCTGGGCCGCGGGGGCGGATCTCCGGTTCGATTTTTGAACACCCGCGAAATGCCCAAACCCAGCATCCATCGGGAAGGGGGGCGGAAGAACCTGAGTAGGGAGACCCCGCAAAGCATGGAACCTTCCCACCGAATCAGCCGGCGCCTTCGCTGGTGCTGCCTCCTCCTGCTGGGATTGTCCGGCGCCAGCTGCCGGCTGATCGAGACCGCCTCCAGCGTTCCCCGGCAAGCCATCCGGACCGTCACAACGGGTTCCCGCGACGCGAACTCCATCAACCCGGTCGAGGTGCAGCAATCGCTGATGCGGTTCGCCGACGGGTTCTCCACCGGCCTGATCCTGGCCGTGGAAAAGCTGCGCCGGGGAACCAACGAACTGGATCCAGCCGAAAGCCTGCGTTGGAAAATCGGTCTCACCTCGGAAGTCCTCTCCATCGCCTCCGGCCCCAACGCCACCGCCAATCTCCTCGACCTGACCGTCTTCGTCTCGGCGGCCCGCGAGATCCTCGAATCTTACCCGCAAACCAGCGTCTTCGGCGAATCCGCGATCCCCCTGCTGGAGACCTGCCGCACCGGCGAAACCGAAATCTGGCGGCTCGCGGAACAGGTGATCGAGCCGGACCAACGGACCGAACTTCGCGAGGTGATCCGGGAATGGCGCCGGCAAAACCCGAACCCGGAAAGCGTGCTCGCCGCGCGCTCCCTCGGATTCACCCTGCGCACCGCCAAATCCGGCACCTCCGATCCGGTCAAACCCGGCAGCGTCCTCGACCTTCTCAGGCTCGACCCACTGTCCAAGCTCGACCCGGCCACGCGCGAAATCGCCCAGTCCCGGCTGCTCGCCGAACGCAGCCTTTTCGTCGCCAAAAAGATGCCGACGCTGATCCGGTGGCAGACCGAACTGCTCGCCCTCCACGCGACCGAGCTTCCCAACGTCCGACAACTCGTCACCAACGCCACCCAGGTCTCCGCCTCCATCGAACGGGTCTCCCACCTGGCCGCCAGCCTCCCAGCCCTCCTGGCCTCGGAACGCGAAGCCATTCTCCACAGTCTCGAATCCCAGGAAAAATCACTCATCCCCCTGGTCCAGGAAGCCCGTCAGGCGCTGCTCGCCGGTTCCACAATGTCCGACTCCCTCAATACCACCCTGATCACCTTCGACGCCCTCATGAAGCGCTTCGGGGTCGGTGAAACAAATGCGAATTCCTCCACCGCCTCGGCCACCAACTCCGAACCGTTCCGCATCCAGGATTACGCCCGGACCGCCGAACGTCTCGAAGCCGCCGCCGCACGGCTCACCGAACTGCTCCACGCCTTCGACCAGGTCCTCGGTTCCGCCAACCTCAACCGGCTCGCCGCCCAGGTGCAACCGGTCGTCCAGGACGCCAAATCCGGTGGCCGCGAAATCGTCGATTACGCCTTCCGCAAGGGCGTTCTCCTGGTGCTGCTCGCGCTCGCCGCAGGTTTGATCCACCGCTACCTCGGCAGCCGCTGGAGCCGGGACCGCCACCCCCCCACCAACCGACCATGAGCACGCCGGCAACCACGCGGATTCGGAAGCCGTTCCCCAACCGTGGCCGCACGATCCACCTCCATTGGATGGCCCCGATGCTTTTCTGGCTGGCCGCCACCCTGAGCTGCCCCGCCTCGGATCCCGCCATCCGCCTCCGCCCCGTGCTCACCACCAACTACGTGGTGATCACCAACATCGTCATCGTCACCAATTACGTCCCCGTCACCGCAGACCATCCGGCTCCCGACCCGACGACCAGCTCCCCCACGTCCCCGCCACCCACGGGACTGGATTGGGCCCCGCCTCCGGACGACTTCGACTGGATCCAGCTCAAATCCGGCGAATGGCTCAAGGGCCGGCTCAAGGCCATGCAGGAGCGGAAACTGGAATTCGACAGTGAGAAACTCGACGACCTCACCTTCGACTGGAAGGACATCCGCCAGCTGCGCTCACC
>CAYZAE010000318.1:0-5058 GCA_964476125.1 uncultured Verrucomicrobiota bacterium
CTTCCCCCCTCCCCGGAACCCGCCGAATCCGCGACCGCACCCACCCGGTCGGGATGCTTCAGCGACGGCATCAAAGCCAGCCTCCCGGGCATCCAGCGGTTCCCCGCCCAGCGCCATGCCTGGTCGGCGACCTCGATGACCAACAGCCCCGAGGCCACCCCCAGCGCGGCGCCGGTCAGGACGTCGCTCGGGAAATGGGCCCCGTTGTAAACCCTTGAAACCGCCACCCCCAGCGCCACCGGGGCCGTGAAACGAAGGGATCGGCGATAGTACCACCCCGCCACCGTGGCCATCAGCCCACAGTTCATCGCATGCGCCGACGGCATGCTCCCCAGCGGATTCCCGCGCCCCACCCGCAAAACGACGTCCGGCAGCACCGCGTACGGCCGCGACCGCCGGATCCCCCGCTTCAGCGGATCCGCCACCAGAGCGTTGGCAAGCCCCGCCGCCACAGCCAGAATCACCACGAACACACGCCCCCGACGCCCCCCACGCCACAACAATGCCAACGCGAGCAACGCCAGCGACGGCGCGAAAAAGGCGTTCCCACTCAGAAAACGCATCGCCCCGTCCATCACCGGATGGGACCATCCCCGGTTGATCCACCGGAACAATTCCACATCCCATGCCTCAACCAGACTCACGGCGTCGATCGTGGAAACGTCCGCACACCCGAGGCGAGGCTAAAAGCCCCACCCCAACCCGCCGCTGATTTGTCACAGGATTGTCACCCAAAAGAATCCTGAAAAACGCCAAAGTCGTGTCCGACGCAGAACCGATTCCCACGACACCTCCCCCCCATGGGCCAATCCACCCCAACCCTCGAATTCCAAAAGCACGAATCGGTCCGGCAAGGATCCCTGCGCCTCACGGAGTTGCTCGCCGCCACCGCGGCCCGGCTGGCCTGCCTGCCCGAATCGGAATTCCCATCCGCCGTCCACGGACAACGGCTCCTGCTCAAACGCGCCCGCGCCCTCCTCCGCCTCCTGCGCCCCGCCCTCGGCACCACCCAGGCCCGCCGCCTGGAAAGCCGCCTCCGGACAGTCGCCCGCGCCCTCTCCCCCGCGCGCGATCAGGAGGTCGGAAAAACCCTCCTCCAGGAACTCGCCACCGAAGCCAACACGGATCGACAAACCGCAGTCCAGGAAGTCCTCGATCGCTACGTCCGGATCACCTCGACGGAAATCGCCCCCGCGCGGCGGACTCGCTCCGCCCTGAAAAGGGCGGCGGCCGAACTCGCCCGTCTGGCTCCCTCCCTCCGCCGGTGCACCTGGAAACTGCGCGGCTGGCCCGTGATTGAGGCCGGCCTCCGCGACGCCTTCCGCCGGGCGCGCCGCCGCTTTCGCAGCGCCAGCACGCTCAGCCGGGAAACCGCCTTCCACGACTGGCGGCGGACGGTGAAAACCGTCCAATACCAGCTCGGCTTCCTCCGCCCCACCTCCCGCGCCAAGCTCACCCTGCTCATCGATAACCTGGACCGGTTGGGCTCCGGCCTCGGGGCGGAACACGACCTCGCCCTGCTCGGAATCCGTCTGGTGAAGAATGCCCGCCAGCTCGGCCCCGCCCACGCGCTTGCCCCGGTCCGCGCCATGGTCGCCAACCGCCAGCAGTTCCACCGCAAGGAGGCCCTGAAACAGGGACGCCGGCTGTTCGCCCGCCGGCCCGCCGATTTCGTGGAATCCCTGCACCACGCCTGGAAGCGCTGGCGGACGAAATGATTTCCGGATCGAACCACGCCAGGGTGGATCCGGACTCTTGCGACAGCTGCCTTGACGGCCGATTCTGAGGTTCCCTCGGAGGCCTCGCGCAATCCATCCTGCCCGGAAGGCTCTCCCTCCACCCCGGGACCACGTCACGATCCCGTCATTTCACCCCCTTTCCCACCCTCCCCACTTGCCCCGACATCAGGAATCGGGCGCCATGAATTCAGGCTGAACGGGCATCGCCACGGGCACCTAACCAGTCCATCAAACCCAACTCCCGGCTCCCGAACCTCGGCGACCGGGCCAGACCTCCCATGGAGCCCATCTCCAAGCCCCCCCTCGCCCCGCGACCCGGCCGGGAAGGCTGCCCATCCCCATCCTCTCCCCCGAATCCCACCAACTCCGCACCCTGGCGGATCGCTACGACTTCAACGAACTCTCGCGACTGCTCGCCCAACCCGCCCCGAAATGAACGCCCCCCAACCCGCCGCGGGCCACCCCATCCCGGTGCCAAACCACCCAACCCACAACGGCGAACCCGGATCCGCCACGGAATCGGTCATGCTCGTCGACGACGCCCCGGCCAACCTCAAAGTCCTTGAGGAAATCCTGCTCGGCGCCGGATACAAGGTGCGCTCCTTCCCCTCCGGCCGGCTCGCCCTCAACGCCGCCCACACCGACCCGCCCGACATCATCCTGCTCAACGTCTCCATGCCGGAGATCGACGGCTACGAGGTTTGCGCCCGCCTCAAAGCCGATCCCTCCCTGGCCCACATCCCCGTCCTCTTCATCAGCACCCTCACCGAACCCATCGACAAAACCCGGGCCTTCGGCTGCGGCGGCGTGGATTACCTCACCAAACCCTTCCATTTCGAGGAGGTCCTCGCCCGCGTCAGAACCCATCTCAACATCCAACAACTCCAGCAGGAGATCGAACGGAGAAACTCAGGCCTCGAAAAACGGGTCCACCTGCGCACCCGTCAACTGTCCGAAGCCAACACCCGACTCGCCGTGCTCGACGAGGCCAAGACCGAGTTCCTCCGCCGCATCGCCCTCGAACTGCGCGCCCCGCTCGATGGCCTCTTCGGCATCGTCGGACAACTCCTCGCCGAACCCGCCCCCCCCACCCTCGACCGGGCGTCGCGTCTCACCCAATACCATCAGACCCAGAAACGGCTCCAGTCGCTCTGCGAGGACGCCGTCCTGCTGTCCCAATCAGAAATCCTCGACCCACCCTCCCCCCCGCAACGAATCCCGCTCCGGCTCCTCCTCCAAATCGCCGAGTCCCGCGCCCGCGCCACCTTCCTCCCGCTCGACGTCGCCCTGGCCCCCGCCCCCGAGGACTCCAGACAGGTGGATGGCGACACCCGGCTGCTCCCCCATGCCTTCCGCGCCCTGCTGGAAATCGCCGCGCGATTCTGCGCCCAGGGCGAAACCGTCCGCCTGACCACTTCCCACGCCGACGGCACCGCGCCTGCCGTGCGCATCGATGCCCTCGGCCGCGAGGCCCCCGCCGAATCACTTCCCGAGTTCCTCGAAAATTTCGCCCGCAGCCAGGACCCCTCCCTGAAATCCTATGTCGGCCTAAGCCCCGAGGTCGCCCAACGAATCTTCGCCCTCTTCCGCTGCCGGTTGTCCGTGGAAAATCTCGTGCCCCCGGGAATTCGTTTCACGGTCACTTTTCCCGACCCGATCGACTCTCCTTCCCCGGCCTAGCCGCGTGCGCCAAATCCCCCCCGAACTCAGCTTACCGGACCATCGCGGACCGGCCACCGGCCAATGGCCCCGCCCCCCCGCTCCCGTCCACCCACCCGCCACCGGAGCCGACTCCAGTCAGCTCGGCCCGTCTCCCGTCATTCCGGCACCTGCCGCCTCACCAGCCTCCCCTCTCGACGCCTCCCCGTGCTCCGCCCCGGGAACCGACTCCCCCTCCACCAGGAGCTGATAGCCAACCCCATTGACGGTCTTCAGGAATCGGGGCTCCGCGGGATCCGGCTCCAGCTTCTTCCGAAGCGTCACCACATAATTGTCCACCGTCCGGCTGTTCGGCACGTGATCGTAATCCCACACCCGCGCCAGAAGATCCGACCGTGACACGGGGGCGCCACGGGCCTTCCAAAGCGCCTCCAAAATGCCGAACTCCCGGGCATTGACCATCACCTCTTCACCATCCCTGGTCGCCCGCCGGCTCCGGAAATCAAACGTGATCCCATTCAACCTCAAATCCGGAAGCGACGCCGTCGCCGTCGCCGATCGCCGCAGGATCGCCCGCATCCGCAGTTCGATCAGCCGCACCGGCACCGGCTTCGTCCAGAACTCATCCGCCCCCGACTCCAACCCGCTGATCTGCGTGTCCACCTCCCCGTCCCCGGTCAGAATCGCCACCGGCCGCGAAAACCCCCGCCGCCGCAGCTCCCGGCAAAGGTCGTCGCCCCGACCATCCGGAAGGCGCAGATCCGCGATGACGAAATCCGGACAATCCCTCAACCCCATCCGCAGGCCCGCCTCGTAATTCTCCGCCTCGAGGACCTTCACCCCGCGCGCCCGTAAAATCTCACGCAGCGCCGTGCGAAAAACACGGTCGTCCTCCACGATCAAGAGCCGAAGTCCCACCAGGCGATCCGGTTCGCCAGCCTCCCCTCCCGGAGTCATGTCTCCCGCCATTGGCGTCGTCATCGAATTCATCGTAACGGTTAACTGCCTGAGTCACCCTAAACCCACCCCATTCCCACCGCACCGCCCGCACACCCTCCAGTCTGCAATTTTACGGCTTCCTGACAATCTCTCCGTTTCTCCTCGGAAGCAGACCGAACAGAAGCTCTTGCAGCGCATCCCGGATGTTTCCGATCCCGCATTCGCTTCGTGAGCTTCGTGCCTTCGTGCCTTTGTGGTGCAAACCGCACTCCCCTTGGTCCGCTGCGCGGGGATCGGCAAGCCGCACGCCGGCTTGAGCAGCCGCCAATCCCTGCTACGGTCGCCCCACGCCCGTCGGCGACCTCGCCTGACGGGCGTCCATTCCTCGGGGTATTCCCCGCGGAAACTCGGTCGGACCCTAGAAGCAACGATACGACAACAGCAACAGAGCCATGGCACACGAACTCGCACCTCTTCCCTATCCCAAGGACGCCCTCGAACCCTTTATCGATGCCGCCCCCATGGAGATCCCCCACGGCCGCCATCACAAGGCCTACGTGGACAACCTGAACAAGGCCATCACCGGGCACGAAGCCCTGGAGAAGATGTCCCTGGAAACGCTCATTGCTGATGTCCAATCCCTGCCCGAGGCCATCCGCAACCCCGTGCGCAACAACGGCGGCGGCCACTGGAACCACACCTTCTTCTGGAAATCCATGGG
>CAYZAE010000319.1:0-4963 GCA_964476125.1 uncultured Verrucomicrobiota bacterium
TGGAAGATCGGCGAACCCCGGCCGCATTGCTGTTGCTGGGCACCGAGGGGGACGATCAGATTCGTCTGTGGGCGGATCCGGCCGACACGCTTCACTACGTCCTCAACGGGGTGGAAACCACCTACGCCAATCAGTCGCAATACAGCCTGATTCGCCTCGACGCCCTGGCCGGCAACGATGAGATCGGCAACGAGGCAGACCCTCTCACGGGCCCGATTGCCTCGTTGTGGATCGTCGCGGGAGCCGGCGATGACCTGGTCGCGCCCCAGGGCATCAACGGCGATGGAGAATCCCTTTCCCTGACTGTGCAGGGGGGCGAGGGCAATGATTTTCTCTACGGATCCGAATTCCGGGCCAGTGTGGTCCAGGGCGGCGAGGGCGATGACATCGTCACCGGGTTGCACGGGGACGACACTCTCCACGGCGACGCCGGCAGGGACACCCTCTATTCCAACGTCGCAGGCAACAAGCTCTTCGGGGGGGCGGATTCGGATGTCCTCCGCACGGTTCTCAATGGCGACATCCTCGACGGCGGAACCGGGGACGACCTGATGGTCGCTCCGCTGGTGCGAGGAGACATTGATGTAGTGACGGTGCAAACCCACGCCTTTATTCTCTACACATCCGCGGAGCAGCAGATCATGGCCTATAACTCCGCCTTTGACGTCGAGGGATTGGATTTCTTCATGCTGGACGCCAACCAGCGGAATGTGGTGGTCCGGGATCTGTCGCTCACTTCGGTGAAGGAGGTCATCGTCCGCTTCATGGATAACGACCACTCGACCAACCATGGCAACAATCAGGTGAGTGTCCTGGGAACGCAGCTGGATGATGAAATCCGTGCGGAACTCGCCTTTCCCCTCGGCGTGGGCTTGCCCATGACGGGCGTCTACATGCCCTGGGGCACGGTGGGCATGTTCAGTGGCGGCGTCTCCGGCGACTCCTTGAAAATCCTGGGAGAGGCGGGCAATGACCGCATCACGGTCGATCCCGACGTGATGAAACTTAGCTCGGGAAGCTGCCAAGTGGTGATCGAGGGCGGTTTGGGCAACGACATTTTAGTGGGACCCGGGACGATCAGAGGAAACGAGGGCGATGATCAGATCACGCTGCTCAACGTGCAACCGGATGCCTTCCCCGATTATCGCGGCACCGCGCTGGGCGGCCCAGGCAATGACACCTTCATCCGACCTGTGACCGGAAACGCCATCATCGACGGCGGCGAGGGAAGCAACCTGATTCTCGCCCCCATTGGGCAGGAGCGGCTGGATTACACCGTGGATGCCAACGTTGAGGCGCCCTACGGATACCGGGTGGCAACCCACGACCGCGACACCCAAATCACCACGGATTACGCACCCGACGAGATCGCCAATGTATCAAAAATGAAGGTCGTCACGCTGCAAAACAACTGGGTGAAGCTGCAGGTGGGGAGTTCGGCTGTGTTTCCGGCGTTTTCGGTGGATGCCCGGGGTGATCAATCCCATTCCTCGTTTGTCGAAATCCGGGGCAGGACTGACCATGCCGATGAGTTGAAGCTCATACCCAGCCCCACGCCTGGCCAAGCGTGGGGCAGTGTGCAATCGTGGGACGACGATCCCACCGAGGTATCGGTGTGGTCCTGTCCCCTGGAGTTGATCGGGGTGGCGGGAATCGTCTTCCACGCCGGCGGCGGCATAGCGCCGGACAGCCTGTGGATGCTGGGGACCATGGCGGCCGAGAACATCGCTGTGGAAGTCTATGACGAGAACACTCTGAACGTCTTCATGGATGGTTTGCCGAGCGTGGACTATTCACATTTCGGCGTGGACGCGGAGGGACGACCCGCCAGCAACGTCTATGTGGATGGCAATGGCGGCGCGGATTCCTACCGCATCCAGCATCGCGATCATGGCTCCCGGCTGAAGGATGTGATCCTTCGCGAGCGGGACTTATTCGGAGACGTCTCACCCCTGCCTCAAAGCGTGGTTCAGGTTGGATGTGGCACCGATGACCAGCATCTGGTCTACCAGCCGTTTTCCGTTTCCACCGGTCAGATCACCTTCGCAGGCAGCGATACGGTTTACCAGTTACTGGGGATGGCGAGCGTCCACTACGACGGCCATGCCGGCAACCATCAACTGGGCATCGCCGGATCGGGTCACTTCCTCGTTCGACCGGGAACCCTGCCGGATTCGGGCACGGCCCTGATCCAGGATCGGCTGCCGCTGTACTTCCAGAACCTGGGCGGTGCGGGCAAGGTCATCGTCACCAGCGAAGGTGCTTCCGACTCGCTGAATGTGGTCGGCACCGAGGGGGCCGACCTGATGGTCGTGAATCCCGCTACCATACAACTGAGCCCCTTCTTCCAAGTGGATCACAACCTCGGCCAGGGAAAGCAAATCACCCTGGAGGGGCTGGGCGGACAGGATCAGTTGGAAGTCTCCGCCACGAAGGACGGGTCACCGACCCTGGAACTGGGACAAATTACCGAGACCATCTCCGGAATGGGGCCGACGACCACCCTGCTCGGCTTCGAAGAAGTTCTGCTGACGCAGGATGCCGGGGATCACGTGCGATGGACCGTGGACCGTTTTGGTCCGACCCGCTCGATTCAGATTGTCGGCGTCGAAGGCGGGGCGACGGATTCTCTGGTCGTGAAGGCTGAGGACGCAGGTCAAACCGTGACGTGGACTCCCGCTGGTCCCATGGACCTGCGACAGGTGAGCACTTCCGCCGGCCCCCTGCAGTTGCTGGCAACTTCACCACTGGGCTCAATGACGCTGGACACACGGGGCACCACCAACACCCTGCAACTCCGGGGCACCACCAACGACGACAGCGTGACCGCTTCCGGAGGTGTTCTGCAAATCAACGATGCCCGGCTGACCCTTCCTTCCGCCAGCACCTGGTCGGTGCTTCGGCTGGATACCCTGGCCGGCGCAGACTCCCTGGGCACTAATGATATTCCGCTCGCGGACTTGCCCGGCAGCGTCATCGTCATCGACCTGGGCGCCGGCGACGATTTCCTGAATGCCGGCGGTCTCAAGCCCGAGGGCGGCCTGACCGTTTACGGCGGCGAGGGAAACGACAATGTCCTCTTGCTCGGACAGTCCGACAACACTGCATTCGGCGGGCCAGGAAGCGACTACATCCAGGGTAACGGCCTGTTGAATCAACTGTATGGCGAATCGGGTAACGACTACCTGTTCTCCAGCTTCAGCTTCGTCCATGGCATGTCCAGCTCCCTCTACGGCGGCGAGGACGACGATTACCTCACCATGAACGTCGACGGCAACCTCGATGTCATCGACGGCGGCACCGGCCTGCAGGATCAGTTGTTCGTTTACTCAAAGCTGGGAGCGACCGTCGATCCCAACGGTAATCGCCTCAAGATTTACTCCAAGATGGAAGGCGCCGCCAACTACGCCGGAAACGTGGAATGGCTCCAGGTGGTGATCAAGGAACCCCTGCAGAAGGAGATTCACATCCGAGACCTGACCGGCACGGGGGTGAGCTTCGTGGAAGCCGTTTTCCGGAATGATCCCTACGACCCCAAACCCGGTCCCTGGGGCGGCAATCGCCTCTCCATTCAAGGGTCCGTGCGCGACGACGCCATCGGCGTCACTCCGCTCAGCAATGCCCCAACCTTCAGTTCGGCCTACACCCTCGTGGCCATGCCCTGGGGCTACCTGACCCTGGAGAACAACAACACCGCCGAGAACAATCCGGACACGCTGCAAATCCAGGCCGCTTTCGGTAATGATCTCGTCGTGGTGGACCCGGAATACAACAACCCCAAGCTGCGGTTTGCGCTGGAGGGCCAGGGCGGCAACGACGAACTGTATGGCTCCAATCGGGCCGATCTACTGGATGGCGGCTCCGGCAACGATTACCTTCTCGGCGGCGAGGGTGACGATCAACTGGTGGGCGGGCCCGGCAACGACCGCATCGACGGCCAGCAAGGCAACGACCGCCTGTGGGGCGGTGCGGGCGACGATGACATGCAGGGCGGCTCCGGCAACGACAACCTCTACGGTGAGGATGGCAACGATTCGCTCTATGGCGGGGATGGCAACGATATCCTGGCCGGGGGCAACGGCCGCGATCACCTGGATGGCGGCACCGGGACAAACTCCATGGACGCCGGCGACGATGGCATCCGTGAACGCATGGTCGCCTCCGGCACCATGACCTATGCCTATTTGCACCGGACCCGAGCGGGCTACGAAGATTCCATCCGCGCTCCCCGCCGCATCCAGGTCTATCCCTCCCGGAGTATCGTGGTCCCGGTTCCGCCCACGTCGCCGACGCTATCCGCTTTGGGACCGCCCCTGATGGTGTCGGCCATGCCTTCGGTGTCGGCTCAGCCCTCCCCGGTGGTCCGCTCCCCCCAGAAGGTTGCCGTCCTGGACCGGGTCTTTGCCGGACGAGTGCTGCCGGCGCTGCCCACGCGCAAACTCGATGGCTCTCAAATAAGCCCCCTGGAGGTGTGGACTGCATGGATCGGCCTGCCGGAATAAGCAGGAGACCGTAATTGGCTCCGATGCGTGGGGGCAGTCGTGGGCCGACCTGGAGGCGCGCGGCTTCGTCGAGTTTTTCCGACGGACCAGCGGAAGATGAACGTGAACAAGGATCGCGTCGTCGGGTTGGCCTTTTTCCCCTTGGCCAGAATGGTCTATACTTTGGGTAATCCGTCGCGGCGGAATCCCTGTCGCGTCACCGGCTGCCAGCGACGAACGGTTCCTGGCCAGGCGATAACCCCAGACATCTAGTCTTTTCATGAAGCCAACCGCGTGCAAAAAGGAGTCAGGTCCAATTTATGCGCAGCACCCTCCGGGCCGTTCCGGCAAATTGGACCTGCCCCCTTTTTCCACTCTGTCCCCTTTTTCCACTCCAACTTCAGGCCGGTCGAGAAAAGGCGGGCGTCAGGGAACGAACTCCGGGCTCACGCTACGCCCTGTCCTCAACCACGCGGTTCGCC
>CAYZAE010000320.1:0-4912 GCA_964476125.1 uncultured Verrucomicrobiota bacterium
TCCCTATCCATCCCCTGGTCGACAACTCGGAGACGCCCGCGCCCGCCGCGCCCCGACAATTGGATACTTGATCTTGAATGCCATGGATGGTGGCCTGAAGCGCCACGCAGGATCGTTCTCGTGGGAAGCTCAGGTCGGAGCTGGAGCGGAGTCGAAGGTGGGCTTCCACGGGGCGACGCCCACTGTCCAACGGGCCAACGCGAATCAGGCCGCAGCCACCGACCTCGCCAGCGTCATCACCCTCGCCAACGAGCTGCGGGCGGCGCTGGTCGAAAAGGGACTCATCAAAGGCGCATACTCACCTGTCGATCACGCCTCAATCATTGGAGTCGGCTTGGTCAGCCGCGGCCTTTTTGGGGCCTTCGCTCCAACGACCTGAAGGCGGACCTCAAATTCTGAACCGTTTGGCATCTCTCCTTGGCACTTCCCGAGGATGCCGAGGATTTTGAAGAATGCCTCGCCGAAGAACTCCTGGATCGATGCTTCGATTTCCTCGTCTTTGTGGGCAAGCGAAGCCAGCGCGGAAAGGTGACGTCGGATCTCCATCGCGTGCGTCTTAACGGCTTCGACATGATTCACACGCTTGCCGAACAACAGCGCAATTCGCTGATCGGTGGCCTTGGCATATTCCCCGACGATCTTGACGGTCAGTTCTTCGTCCCTGCCGCTTTCCAGCTTCGACACCGCGCTCTGCGAAATGCCTAGTTTTCCAGCGATGGCCTCCTGGGTCAGCCCGGCGGCCCGGCGAAGATCAACCAGCATCTCCAAAAGGTGGGATTCTTTCTGAGCGGATTCGTAGAGTTCGACCACCTCGGGTTCGGCCGATATTCCTTTCAACATCTCCGCAACCGAGGCGTACCTCTTTCCCGACGGTTTGACCTGCTTAAGCTTTTCGGGGTTCTGGTTCATAGCATGTTCAGGGGTTGCTTTCTCTCAGTGCCCTGACGTATTCGCTGCTTTGGAGAACGTCTCCGGGTTGGGAGTCTTTATTCCCAATCGTGATGAGGTGCAGCACCCTGCCTGCGTCTTCCGCATGGGCATAGGTATAGAGGCGGGTTTCTTGGAGATTCCCTCCGCCCCCTTTCTGATCGACAGCCACCACGCCGTTCTGTTGCGGAGTGCAAGTATCCAGCCATCACAGATGCCGCATTCGGAGCGGCGTTTAGTTGATTCAGGTATCGCTGCAGGTTGTTTAACACGGCTGCCAGTTCACGCGGCCGCTTCTTCTGATACCACCTCAGATCACGTTCATATTGGTCTGTCGGCTGAAGCTCCCACATGGGCGAGCGAAAATATTCCTCCACGGAATATGCGCAAGAACCAAGTCGGCGTCCAATACGCGTTCGCGAAATCGAACTGCCGACGATCAGGGCTCCACCACCGCCAACTATTTGGCAAAAGTTTGGCGATGGGACTTTGAAGGACCCTTTGGGACACAGTGGGACCCAACTTGGGTAGTTTGGCGGGTTTGGCGTCCAAACAACGAAAATTGGTTGCGGGGCTAGGATTTGAACCTGGGATCCCGCGGCCGCGGGATTATGGGCCCGACGAGCGGTGTTCCCCCATCAAGGTTTCCAACCCGGCTCCGCCCTTCTGGCGTTTCATGAGATTTTCCAGGGCACGCACGTCGCCGAGGCTCCGCGGCGTGCTCGTCTACTCCTGCCGAAACGCTCACCCAAGGCATCATAACCGCACGATTTGGTCACTTCCCCGGAAACTGCAGCTCCAACCTCCATGCCACATGCTCGCTCCGACCAAATCTGGCGCAGGTCGGCGAACTGGGGGACAGACTCTCTATCATCGGGAACGCATCCACACCGCCCTTGGCGGCCTTTCTCCCACTCAGTTCGAACTCAAAAACCACTAAGAGCCCGTCTGAAAAGTGAGTGGGGTCCTGCGGCGAGGGATTTTGGGCGTGATCGAGGCGGCGAGGCCGGCAGGAGGATCAAGAAGGGCGCAGGGGCCGACTCCATGCCGGATCAGCCTCACGCGAAGGAAAAGGTGATTGCCCGCGATGCTTTCCGGTCGACGACATGCGCGGGCCCGGCTGGCCTCGTGCCGACCTTCTCCCCTAGGCTGGACGGAATGGCACGCGTCATCGTTCTCAGCGGCCCCGGGGCACCCCGGATGATCGATCCCTCCAAGACCGGGGTGGTGATCGGGCGTCACGCGAATGCCGACGTGACACTCCCCAGCGGCTCGGTGAGCCGTCGTCATGCGCGGCTGACCTGGGAGCACGATCAGGTCTTCGTGGAGGATTTGGGGAGCAGCAATGGCACCTTCGTCAACGACGCCCGCATCCCCGGTCGGACCCGGCTGCGTGCCGGCGACCTGCTGCGCATCGGCGCCAGCGTCCTCCGCCTGGAGACCCCGGCAGCGCGGGAGCCGGAGCGGGAAATGACGATCCAGAGCCTGACGGCCGCGGCGACGTCCAACCAGGAACTGTTCAAGGACCACGCCGCGACCAAGCTCCAGGCGGTGCTGCAACTGGCCCATCAGCTTGGGCATTCCCCGGAGGTGGATCCCCTTCTGCGCCGGCTGCTGGACCAGCTCCTGGTCCTGCTGCCCAAGGCCGACCAGGCACTGGTGCTGCTGGGCGAAGCGGACGATCCCGTCATCCGCGCGTCCGCGATCCGCGGCGGTGTTTCCGCCACGCCGCCGTCGTTCAGCCGTTCGGTCCTCCGCAAGGTGTTCTCGCAGACGGTGGGCGTGCTGGCCGAGAGTAGCGGGTACGACCAGACCGCGCTGTCGAACCTCACCCTCAACGCCCTCGGAATCCGATCGCTGGTGTGTGTGCCGCTCCAGGCGCACGGCGGACGGGTGTTCGGCGCGTTGCAGCTCGACCGCCTCCAGGCCGGCCAGCCTTTCTCGTCCGACGACCTGTATCTGCTGACGGCCGTGGCGCTGATGGTCGCGCCGGTGCTGGAGAATGCGCAGCTGCATGAGGATCTCCGCGTGGCGGAACGCCTCCAGCGCGAGTTGGCCCTGGCGCGGGAAATCCAGCTCGGCTTCCTGCCCCGCGAGGCGGTTCAACTCGTGGGCGGACCGTTCGAACTCTTCGCGGAACTGCATCCGGCGCTCGAGATCTCAGGGGATTTCTACGACTACTTCCCGCTGGACGAGCGGCGGGTGGCCTTCGCCGTGGCCGATGTCTCCGGCAAAGGGATGCCCGCGGCGCTGTTCATGACGATGGTCCGCGCGCTGGCTCGCCACCTGGCGAAGATTGCCACCGGCCCGGCTGACCTGCTCGCCAGCCTCAACGACGCCATCGCCCGGGACAACCCGAACTTCCAGTTCGTGACGATGGTTGCCGGCGTCTACGACGCCGTGACCGGCTGCGTGACTCTGGCCCATGGAGGACATCCGCCGGTGGTGCTGCGGCGCCGTGACGGCAGCACCGAGGAACTGACCCACCGGGGCGCCCCGCTGCTGGGGATGGAGCCGGGCTTGCGGAGATCGGAGGAGGCGGTTCTCCCACTGGGTCCCGGGGACGCGATCTTCCTCTACACGGACGGGGTGACCGAAAGCCCGGGCCTGCACAATGTGCATGAACAGTTCGGGCCGCGACGCCTGGCGGACACGATTCGGGGCTTGTCGCCGGGCGCTTCCCTGGCGGAGTGGACCGCGGCCATCCGAGGAGCCGTGGCGGCCTTCTCCGGAGCCGACTCGCTGGCGGATGACATCACGCTGTTGGCGTTGCGACGCCCCGAGTCGAACGCCGGCATTCCGCCGGCGGCGGGTGGACCCCCTGGCTGAGGACCTTCACTTTGAATACGCCGCCGCGAGCCCGATCCGCCCGCCGGTCCGCCCCCAGGGATGCCTGCCGGCTCTGGGTTGGGATTTGACGTGGCTCGGGTCCTTCCCTCGGTTGCAGGGTGGGTCCACCTCATGAGCATCGAACGAGTCATCTCATGCCCTGGCGGAACATCTGCAAAACATCGTCGACCACAGCGGGGCCACCCAGAAAGGGGTCAGAAAGGAGTCAGTCCCGCTAAATGGCAATCCGTGATCACCGGAACCGGAGGCAGTGGGACACCATGCTCGCGCTCCCCATGGCCAGGCGCTGGGCGATCCATTTCAGTGTCATCGTGGTCTCCTTTCTCAGGCGCCTGGCCGTCGCCACCTTACCGGAATCGCCCTTGGATCGATTGGCAAGGTCGTCGTCGCTCCAACCTAGTCGTGCCAACTCCTTCCCGACGATGCGCTCGGCCACTGCTTCCGCCGTTTCCCATCGCTCCTCCCCGTCGTGATGTTCCCCCATCCCCCCGGCCATCTGTTCCAGAAGCTCTCTTCGAAACTCGCTGCCTCCTAGACACCACCCGCGCCTCACCGCCTTGAACTCCCTCCCATCCTCCCCACTGCGTCGCCGCTCCATCCCCTCCTCCAACCGGCGCCTCCCCGCCGCGCTGTCCCCGCCGATCCGGTACTCCCCCAGCAGCCGGTCCACCCGCAGCCACGGCCAGCGCTTCCGGGGCGCCATCAGGTATTGCGGCCAACTGCTCCACCCATACACCGACAGCGCATCATCCGGCCTCACCAATTCCGCCCGCGCGGGATTCAAATGCACGTAATCACACACCGTCTTGAGATAGCCGTCACCGCTGCCGTCCACGATCAAGGCCTTGTAGCGACCGCTGAACAAATGCCCGAACAGCCGGTGTCTTCGGTTGAACCGGGAGGTGTAGGTGCCCAGAAACCATTTCATCCCGGCGACCAGATCGCCCCGTGGCGTCTCCACCACCAGATGGAAGTGATTGTGCATCAAACAGAGCGCATGCACCTGCCAGCCGGCTTTTCCGCAGGCCTCCCCCAAAGTATCCAGGAAACGCTGGCGATCGCCGTCGTCTCGGAAGATCGCCTCCCGGCGATCCCCCCGGTTCATGACGTGGTAGATCGCGCCTGGATACTCGAC
>CAYZAE010000321.1:0-2230 GCA_964476125.1 uncultured Verrucomicrobiota bacterium
CCGATCGAGATACCTCTGAAACCGGGGATCTCCGCGCAACGAAGCGAAATGCGGCTTTACGCGCAGCCAGCCAAGATTCCATCCGTGTTCAAAGGCGCCTCCGATGGCGGTGAATGCTCGTTCGGTTTCGCCCATGACGGCGAAAATCTCGGCGGCACCCAGAAGCTTCATCGCGAGGGGCGGGCGGGCTCCGGCGATAAGCTCCTCGTAGTCGGGTCGCCAAAACGCCTTCAACCCTTCCTTGGCGAAACGGGCCTGATACTCCACAAGTTTTGCCTCCGAATCGCCCTTCAGGCGCCGCCATTCAAGGTAGGCCTTGGCCGCTCCTTCCGCATCCCCGGCCAATTCCAAGGCATCTCCAAGACCCAAATGGGGGTCGTTGATTTCCGGAAAGAGATGGATTGTGTCCCGATAGACATTCGCAGCTTCGTAAAAGTCACCCGACTCGACAAGACGCTGGCCCAATTCCAGCCTCGGCCACAACCGCGTCGGGTTTTCGTCCAAACCACGACGTGCGACCTCCACGGCTTCGCGGAACTTTCCTTGATAGGCAAGGCATCGGCTCAATTCATTCCATGGGGCTAGGTCAGGGGCCATGCGCTGGATGCCGCGTCGAAGGTACGATTCAGCCTCCCGGAAGTTGGCACCGTAGGTCATTCGCAAGATCCCCAGGGCCGTCCAAGCGTCCCCGCAATCCGGGTCGAGTGCGCGCGCCCGCTGGATGACTTGTTCAGCGCTGGCAAAAGCGTCGGCGGGTCCCTTCGCAATCACCAGGTCCCAGTTCATAAGGGCCCGGCCGTAGTGCGCATGGGCACGGGCGAAGTTCGGATCCAATTCCGTCGCACGCAGGAAACTGTCCCGTGCTTTCTGGATCATGACCTTCTCGGACAACACCAGGCCCTGCAGGAACTGTTCTCGGGCCAGGAGATTGGTTGTGCCCAATTCCTCCAGGGAATTTTCCACCACGCGGGACCGAGGGCCGATGAGACGGCTGACACCGAACCCAAGGAGAAGAAGGGACGCGGCTGCAGCCGCGAAGCCAGCGGTCCATCGGGTGAGACGCAAAGCGGCGAGCCGCCTCTTCACCGACCCTCCTGTCTTCAGCCGCTCGAGGTCCCTTTTCAGTGCTGCGGCCCCTGGGTACCTCTGGCTCGCTTGGTTCGAACCTGCACGGAGCAGAATCACGTTCAGTTCGAACGCGAGCTTCGCGTCGGACCACTGGCGAAGATCAGCCGGAAGTTCGGGGAACTTTCTTCGGTCGAGACCGGTGAGCGCTTCGTACAGCACCCGGCTGAGCGCGAAGAGATCCGCTGAAACCGTGCCCGGACCTTCCGGCGGCAAATAGCCTTCGGTGCCCACGATGGAGCGTCCGTCTCCGGAAGATGATTCGGTCACCAGGCCGATGTCGGCCAGTTTGGGAAAGCCTCCCGCGAAGATGATGTTCGAGGGTTTGATGTCACGGTGCACAAGACCGTGCGCATGCAAGTGGGCGAGTGCTTCCGTCAGGGCAAGGGCGAGGTCCAGCACGCGTCGGGCGGGTAGGCGGCCGGATGCGAGATCGGAACGGAGGGTGCGGGGCTCATACCGTTCCAGCTCCGTCTCCAGGAGGGAGGGCGCGGGGGCATTTGTGTCGACCTTGCTATCAAGACCTGGCACGCAAAACGGAGGTTTGCCGGTTTGCTGCACTGCGTCGGCCAGCTCCATGACGTAGTAGAAGCAGTCCATCGAATCGCTGCGGCCCACGTGGAACAGCGCGAGCTGGCTGGGATGAGATCGCGAGATTCTCTCGAATTTCAGAATGCCCTCAAACTCCCGCTCGAAAGGCCTTGGGTCCGTGAACGAATTCCGGTGCACCATTTTCAGCGCCCGCAGAACGCCGGTGGCCGTGCTGCGGGCCAGCCATACTTCGCCATAGGATCCCGCACCGATCGGTCGCAGCAGTTCGAAATCCGGAATCTTCGGCAATTCGGTCAGGCGATGCGCCGGCCGTTGGGGCGACGTCACCCCGCCTAGCAAGGGATGGGGCGGCGTACTCATCGACATCAGCCTAGCTGGAGCGAAGCCTCAGGCGAGGGCGAATCGACGCCGTGGGGTTTACCGGAGGGGGAAGAAGGTCGGCGACGCCATCAGCAGAGCCCCGACGATCCTCCGGGAACGCGGGAGGAGGCGGTGGGACTCGTTGTCGAAAAGAATCCCTGTTAGATGCGCAGCCCAGCCCGCGTATTCCTGG
>CAYZAE010000321.1:2330-4911 GCA_964476125.1 uncultured Verrucomicrobiota bacterium
GCCGCAACCGCAACCGCCCTCGCATCTCCCGTCTCGTTCCATTCCACGTCCAGCGGTTCATTCTCTATTCTTACCGATCCAGCCCTCCCTGTTTTCGACGTTGGAATTGCGCATCCCAACGTCGTCGCAACCCCTTTCACGTTTCAGTCCCTGTACGCCGAACAGACGGTGGATCTGACGGGTGTGCCGACGATCACCGGATCTTTCACCCTCACCGATCCGAATGGCTTCCTGCTTTCAGGAGCTTATGTCACGGACCTGACGTTCCTGGGCCCGACAGAAGCCGTCGCCAATGGAACCTTCTCCTTCACTGGCGGCACCGGACCGTTTCAGAACGCCTCGGGAGGGGGAAACATGATGGCCGCGATTCACCTGGCCACTGGGACCTCGGAGATCACCATCGACGGAAGAATCACGGTTCCGGACGCCGGCGACCCGCTTGCTCCCGCGATGCTGAGCCTTCTCGGGCTTACGTTCATCCAGCGACGCTCTCGCCAAATGCCCTCAAACGCGGTGGCGTGCTAACCGCAGAGCGCTGGGAGAGTCCGATCCGGAGCATCTGCAGCCGACTGTCGGATGGCTGCGAAGGGCGATGGGCCTCAAGTCAGCCCTTCGACCGAAAGTGCCAGAGGTGGCCCTGAGTGCGGTAATAGATGCTGTCGCCGACGATTGCGGGGGTGGCGACCAGCCGTTCGCCCAAGTCCGCGCGGCCCGCCACCGCGGGCTTGGGTCCGGCCTTGAACACGGTAATCTTGCCGTCGACAGAAGCGATGTAGACATGGTCGCGGGCCACGACGGGGGATGAGTAATAGGTGCCAGTGGGTCCCACGCGTTCCTGGAGGTAGATGGCCTCACCCGTCGATGCGTCAAAGCACGAAACCAAGCCGCCATCCTTGACGAGGTAAATCCGATTGTCGTGGAAGAGCGGCGATGGGACATAGGGCAGCCCCCGGGTTTGTTTCCAGGCGATCTTTGCCGTCAGATCCCCGCGACCGGGCCGGACTGCAAACAGGCAGTTTTCCCCCAAGGTCAGGAACGACTGAACACCGTCCCAATCCTCGCGAGAAATGCGGTCATCCCGATTCATATCAAAGGTAGGGAAAAAGTTTCCAAAGCGAGGATGGTGAGCGAACTCGGACTTGGAAATGAACCCGTCAGCATCCTTGTCGAAGTCGGCGGCGAGGCGGTCGAAGGGCTCCATGCGGGCTTCGGCTTTGCCGTTGGCCCAGCCGCCGTAGAAGAGCATGCCGTTGCCGACAACCGGGGTGGTGCAGGCGACAGGAGGCGTTCCGACCACGCGCCAACGTTCCTCGCCCGAGGTGAGGTCGTAGCCGCGGAGCTGGAGGGATCCCGCGACCACGACTTCCTTTTCCGAGCCCCGGTCCCAGAGGACAGGAGTGGCGTAGCTCGAAGGCAGTTCGGGTCGTTGGGTTTCCCACGCGACTTCGCCCGTCGTCAGCTTCAAGGCCACGAGCTTTGAGCCCACAGCGGCGTCGCGATTAATCAGGACCAGACCGCCGGCGATAATGGGCGAAGCCCCGCTGCCAAATCCGCCCACATGCGCCAGAGGCTCCATGGGGTGATGCCACCGGACTTTCCCGTTGAGATCGAAGCAGAAGACGCCCCGTGAACCGAAGTAGCTGACCACATTCTCGCCATCCGTGGCGGGTGTGGCGGTGGCGGGGTTGCTTTCGCTGGATTGAAACTCTTCCAATCTTTCGCCCGGCGCGTGGTGACTCCAGAGGGTTTTGCCATCCTGAGTATCGAGGCAAAGGGTGATCAGTCGGGAGCCTTCGGAGGCTGTCAGGAAGATGCGGTTGTCCCAGATCGAAGGGGAGGAGGCGCCGGGTGGCAGGGCTGTTTTGAAAACCAGATTTGTGCCTGGCCCAAAGTGGATGGGCGGATGCGCCTGCGGATTTCGTCCCGACGCGTTGGGGCCTCGAAACTGACTCCACTGCGAAGCCGCCTGAAGTGGACCCGTGGCCAGGGTGACAAGCAGACAATAGGTGAAGCTACAGCGAAGCATCAGGCTTGATGGCGGATTGATATCGCTGGTCAACCCTAATTCGACGGCGACTTAGGGAACAGGCTCTTGGCGGCAGCCCCGGGCGGGGGATTTCTTGGCCGGAATGGGAGGCGCTGCCGTAGGAGGCGTTGGACAACCCGGACGGCGGTGCATGGGGGCAACCGAGGGACAGGCTTTGGGTGACACGTTCTCTACGCTTTTGCGCGCCGTGGCGGTTCCGCCGGTGGGCAATGACAATTATTCTTCACCTGGTGAAAAATAATCGTCACTGCACACGCCGGTGCATCCCGGGTTGGTGGGTAGGGCGTCATTGACGTTCGAGTATGGGACCGAATGGCTCGCGCGCCCGAACGCCTTTGCGATCGATCCTACCAACCTGCCCTTGCGGCCAGAGCCGCAGCATGGAAGCGGACTATTCGGTGCGCTTCAGGACTGTGGACCGGATCGATGGGGCCGAATCCTCATCGAACGGGCGGTTCGCCGGCAAATCCTTGAATCCAAGCCTTAGAGCCCGTCTGAAAAGTGAGTGGGGTCCTGCGGCGAGGGATTTTGGGC
>CAYZAE010000322.1:0-4895 GCA_964476125.1 uncultured Verrucomicrobiota bacterium
CTGGGGTCTGGCGTCTGGCGTCTGGCGTCTGGGGTTCGGAGATCGGAGTTCGGAGTTCCGGGGGGACTCCCTTCTCCCTTCTCCCTTCTCCACCCCAGACCCCAGACGCTAGACGCCCGGAGTCGTGGGTCGTGGGTCGAAGGTGGTGTGTCGATCGGATCGCCCCCCAGCCCCTAGACGCCAGACGCCAGACGCCAGACGCCAGACGCCAGACGCCTTCGCCTCCCCCCTCCCATCTCCACCGAGGCAAGAATTCCGTGGGGTCGGGCAAGAAACGGTTGGCGGTGATGGGGCGCGCGGGGGCGGAGTTTGGGGAAACCCGGAAACCCATGCTCTCCACCCCCAACGCCCCGGTCCCGAAAGGTCCTTCCGCCATCACGGCTCCCACCACCCGACGCGGGTTTCTGAAGACTTCTGGCACCGCTTCCGCGGGCGTGGTGGCGTTGTCGTCGCTGGACCTTTCGCGGGTGGCTTATGCGGCGGGCAGCGATGGGCTCAAGGTGGGGATGGTGGGGTGTGGTGGACGCAACGCCGGGGCGGCGGCGCAGGCGTTGAATGCGGATTCAGGGACCCGGTTGGTGGCGATGTGCGACCTCTTCCTGGACCGCGTGCGCGGCAAGAGGGAGATGTTGAAGGCGCAGAAGGGAGAGCAGGTCCAGGTTCCGGACGACCATTGCTTCACCGGGTTCGATGGGTTCAAGAAGGTCATCGAGCTCTCCGACGTCGTGCTGATTGCGAACGGCGCCAAGTTCCATCCCCTCCATGCCATGGAGGCGATCAAGGCGGGGAAGCATGTCTTCGTGGAGAAGCCGCACGGCATCGATCCGTACGGGGTGAGGCTGATGCAGGCCGCCTGCGATCTGGCGAAGCAGAAGAACCTCAGCCTGCTCTCCGGCCTGCACAGCCGGCATCACGCGGGTTACGAGGAGACCGTGCAGCGGATCCAGGACGGCGCGATCGGGGAGGTGGTTGCGATCGAGGAAAATTTCCTGCGGGCCCCGTACGGCGTCACCGAGCGGCCACCGGGCGTGACCGAACTCCAGTGGCAATGCAGCACCCAGTATCATTTCCGGTGGATCTCCGGCGACGACGTCCCGCAGTCGCTGGTGCACAACATGGATCGCGCGAGCTGGGTGTTGGGCAACGCGGTGCCGCTGAAGTGCCATGGCCTGGGCGGACGGTCCTCGATGTCGGAGCCGATCTACGGGGATGTCTTCGACCATCATTCCGTGGTGTACGAGTACCCGCGCGACGTCCGGGTGTACGCGTTGTGCCGGACCACCACCGGGTGCTATGACGAGTCTTCGAGCCTGATCTTTGGCACCAAGGGCAGGGCGTCGGTGCTTGGGTGCCGGATCTGGGGCGAGAAATCGTGGCGTTGGGACGGCCAGTGCGATCCGTACCAGGTGGAGCACGACCGGTTGTTTGCGGGCATCCGGAACGGCAAACCGGTCAACAGCGGGGCCTACATGGCGCGCAGCACCATGACCACGGTGATGGGGCAGCTCTCGTGTTACACCGGCAAGGAGATCACCTGGGAGGAGATCTGTGGTTCCGATTTCGCCTACCTGCCGAAGCCCGAGGATTGCCGCGACGACATGGAACCGCCGGCCAAGCCGGGACCGGACGGGACTTATCCGGTGCCGCGTCCCGGGCGAATGGACCTGGCGGGGTGGCCGGCGGGCAAGGGTTCGGCGGCTGGGTGATCGCCCCTACCGCCTGTCGGCTGACCGGAGAAGTCAGCTGACGGAGGGAATCAGTTCGAAGAGACGGATCCGGGCGAGTTCCCATCGCCGGCGAATGGTTTTCTCATTCAAGCCGAGGAGACTTCCGATTTCGTCGTGGTTGAGTCCGGCGAAGAAGCGGAGTTTGACGACGTGGGCGAGGTCGGGACTTTCCAGGGCGAGAAGATCGACGGCGTCATGCACCTGAAGGATCTGGCGGTCAGCGGGCGGCGATCCGGCGGAGTTCCTTGTAGACCAGCGGAAACAGATCCGCTGCGGCACGTTTGACGTTTCCTGGAAAGGTCCTCAGCGAGAGCAATCGGAGTTTGAATTGGAACACGGGGTGCGGCATTGGGAAGCCGCCATTCCCATGAAGCGACTTGTCCTCCTCCTGGTCTCCCTTGCCCCGATGGCGGGAGCCGATCCCCTGCCATCCACCGCGCCCGGCCGGGTGGGTTTCGACCCGGGCCGGCTGGAGGTGGCGCATGGGAGCGTTCGGGGTTTCGTGGAACAGGGGAGGCACGCCGGGATCATCACCCTGCTGGCACGCGAGGGACAGGTGGTGGATGTGCTGACCTGCGGGTACCGCGACCTGGAGAAGCAGTTGCCGATGCAGCGGGACACGATCTGCCGGATTTATTCGATGTCGAAGATCATCACGAGCGTTGCCGCGCTCATCCTGCTCGAGGACGGGAGGTTCAACCTGGACGATCCGGTGTCGAAGTACCTGCCGGAGATGGGAGGGTTGAAGGTGATGACCGGGGGCACGGCGGACGCTCCCGAACTGAAGCCCCTGCAGCGGCCGGTCACGATCCGGCACCTGCTCACCCACACCAGCGGCTTGATTTATGATTTCGATGGCAACGACGCACTCCCGCAGCTCTATCAGCGCGCGGATCTGTGGGCTGATTCAGGTCCTGGGTTGCAGGGATTCGTGGCCAAGGTGGGGCGACTGCCACTGCGGCACCAGCCGGGGGACCAATACACTTACGGGATCAACACGGACGTCCTGGGGGCGTTGATTGAGAAGGTGTCCGGCAAGACGTTCGGGGCGTTTCTTTCGGAGCGGATTTTTGTTCCCCTGGCGATGAAGGACACCGGGTTCGATGTGCGGCCGGAGTCCATGGGGCGACTGGCGAAGACCTACCGCAACAAGCCGGGCGGGGGTTTCGTGGAGTCCGAGCCCATGCTCGGAGCCTGGGCGGAGGCGGGACGCGGGATTGAGAGCGGCGGGGCGGGGCTGTTCAGCACGGTGGATGACTACGCCCGGTTCGCGGAGATGCTCCGCCTGGAGGGGACGTTGCAGGGGCGTCGGATCCTTGGACGAAAGACCGTCGAATTGATGACCGCGAATCACCTGGTTTCACTGCCGGCGAGCGCGCATGCGGATCAGCGGGCGAAGGGATTCGGGCTGGGGGTGGAAGTCAGCCTGGATCCGGGCCGGGGCGGGGTGCCGACGAGTATCGGTCAGTTCGGGTGGTACGGGGCGGCGACCACGTACTGTCAGATCGATCCGAAGGAACGCTTGGTGGCCATTGCCATGGCCCAGCATTTCCCCTTCAACGAACACGCCTTCTTTGCGCGGTTTGCCACGGCGTACTATCAGGCGCTGCGGTGAAGGATCCCTCGCCCTGCCGCCGGGCGGCAGGGCGAGGTCTGGAACGGGATGCCAGCGCACTCGGACGAACAGGCCGGCGAGACGCCGGCGCTCCGTGCGAGTCGGCAGGGCGCACGGCGCGCTGCCTGGGAATCAGTTCGCGAGGTTGACCAGCTTGAGGGCCCCGACGCCGCCGGGGTTCCAGTTGGTGTAGAGCACGAACACTTCGCGGTTGCGACCGGAGCCGGTGACGTACCAGCAGGCGTCGTGGATGTGCTGGGCGTCCTCATAGCCGAGGTCGGCCTTGGGCTTGAGCGTCGCGACGACGGCCTTTTTCTTCATGTTGACGATGTAGATCGGGCCGGGGGTCTTGTTGGCGCCGTCGAGGCAGGGAGCGAGCAGGTAATCACCCCAGATATCGACGTCGCACACGGTGCTGCCGGGCGGGAGACCATCGATCGCGTGGGTGTGCTGGTGCTTGAGATCCCAGGTCTTGATCAATCCCTCGGGACGGGCGGAAACGACGAGGGTGTTGTCCTTCGGATTGAAGGTGATGCCGTGGGGTGTGCCGGAGAACTTCCGGCCACCGAAGGCCTTGCCCTCGAACTGGAAGGCGTCGACGCCGGCGGGCATGAACCAGCCCTTGCCGTAGCCGTCGGTGACCCAGACGTGATCCTTGCCCTGGAACGCGACGTCCGTGGGGGCATAGCCCTTGCCATCGGCGTAGGGTTCGAGGTTCGGGATCTTGAGGATCTGGGGATTCTGGAAGGAGGTGTCGGAAAGGTAGACCTCAGCCTGGGCGTTGTCGGCGGCCGCGATCAACGGCGTCTTGCCGCGGCGGGGGAGGATGTCGGCGCCATGGAGATTGCCGGTTTTGAAGGCGGCGTCCTGGGCGATGATGGCGGACTTCGACGCCTTTTCGGTGAACGCGATCCAGCCGATGTCCTGGAGGCCCCAGTAAACGGTGTCGGCGGCCTTGTCGACGAGCAGGGTGCCATGCGCGCCCTTGAGCTTGGGCATGGCGTCCGCGGGAACCGGGACTTTGTCGCGGGCAGCAACGAACGTCCAAAAGCCTTGTCCGGTTGTTTTGGTGCCGGCGTCGAGTTTGACCGCCTTGGGAGCGGACACGGGGCCTTTGGTTTCGGTGATGAAATTCAGTGGGACCGCCGTGGTGGCTTCGTGCGAAGGCTCGGCGTGCGGAGCGCCCGTTTCATGGGCGAACGCCTGGGGGAGGGTCAGCGCCGCGGCGAGGCCGAGGGCTTGGGGGAGGAGACGGGGGTGCATCGGTGTGATGGGGTGCGAGTGCTGCGCGGTTGCGTGCGTTACGTGTCTCCCGGGAGCCAGCCGGGCCCACAAGGGGGCTCGACGGAAAACCCGGGAGGAAACGCGCGGCAGGCTGCCAACTCCCCCCGCGATTGAACAGCCGAAGTTGGAGTGTGTCGTTCGTCGTCGGTCGTGGGTCGTGTGTCGTGTGTCGTGTGTCGACCTTCGACCTTCGACTTTCGACCTTCGACCTTCGACCTTCGACCTTCGACCTTCGACCTTCGCCAGACGCCCCGAGTCGTGGGTCGTTG
>CAYZAE010000323.1:0-4864 GCA_964476125.1 uncultured Verrucomicrobiota bacterium
CTTCCCCACGGCCCAGGACAAGGCCCCAACCCACCCCGATGCCAACGCCCAACAGGAGACCCGCCGCCCCCGCCAACCATGTGCTTCTCGACTTCATCATCGCCGCTCCCTTCCGGCGGCATGACGATTAGGCATCCGGATTCGGCAATCGTTCAAATCCCAACCTGGAGTTGCGATGGGGTGGCGAGGTTCTTTCCGCTTTTGGATTGCGGCAGCCCTCTGCCGCTTTCTGCACCGCTTCGACGTCCCCACCCCTCCCTCTTCGTGCCGTGAATCCACCCGCCAGCCCCCTTCAGGGATTGAGGCGTGTCGGCGATCGAAACGCCCCCATGGCCTGCCAGAGCCGGCGCAGGTCCTGCACCGACTCGGACGAGGGCGCCGCTCCGGCGTAGGCCGTGCGCACATAGAGTCGGATCGCCGACTGGATCTCGTCGGCGATTTCCGGGGAGGACCGGACCAGGGCGCTGCCAAATTCGACAGGGGTCTGCTCCGGCGGCCGCGCTCTGCCCGCATCGGAGGCCCAGGCCTGAAGGGCATCGAAGCTGTAGGTCACCAACTGCTCCGGCGTCATCCGCGCAGCAGTTCCGTTCGCGAAGGGATCCGGATACTCGTTGAAGGCGGGCATGCGGCGTTTGCCTGCCTCTGGGCCGCCCTGCGTAACCGGCCGCTTGCCCGAAGCCAACGCCGCCCTCAAGGCAGCCAGCCATTGCCGTCCAAAACGCACGAGCAGGTAAACCAGGAGCGCCGCCCCCAGCCCCAACGAAATCCATCGCAGCAGGGAGACCGCCCCCTCGGGAATGGAAGGCATGGCCGGAGAACTCACCGGCGGCGTCCCGCCGTTCCCCGGGGCGTCGGATCCTCCGGCCTCCTGGGTGCGGTCACCGGAATCAGGGTTGGTCCCTCCCGTCTCACGGCCTTCGCCCTGATCGGAACCGCCATCTCTCCCTCCTCCGTCGCGTCCCTGTTCCGATCCACCCGGGTCCTTCCCGGCGCCCCCTTCATTTCCCGGACCTGAATCGCCTGCGGCGCGGGATTCCCCCGGACTTCCGCCCTGCCGGGAATCCGACGATGTACCGATCCGTCGTCCTTCTCCCTGGGCCGCCTCCCCGCGCATCCACGCGAAACGGGACGCCTGCGGGGGGCGCTCCCGCAGTCCAAAGGCAAAACGCGCCAGGCTGTCGAGTCCGCGCGGACGCGGCAGCAGCAGGGCCCCGAGCAGCACGGCCACCAACATCGTCCCGCCGAACACCATCCAGGATCGGGCCATGGACACCGGCATGGTGAGGTGCCGCTGTCGGAGGTAACGGCGAAGTCCGAGAAAACTGGTGGTCAGCAGCAGGGCCAGGGCGGAGAACACATAAGCCAGACACAGGAGGAAGGCTCGAAACCGCGCCTCGCTGTCGGTGACGGGAATGGTCCATTGCCCAAGGCCGAAGACCGGGAGGGCTCCCATCGAGAAGTAGACCACCCACAACCCGGGCGCATGGGGTTTGCGGGGGCGCACAGGCTCGAATGCGGGAGCGTCGGGATCGGCTCCACCGCCCGGGCCGGCAGGGTCGGGCTCCGCTGCGGTGTTGCCAATCCCGCCCGATTCGAATCCCGCCGTCTGGAGCAGTCCCTGGCCCGAGGCGTCCTCGTCGTCGTCAATCACGGTGCAATCCCAGGTGAGCTTGCCGGCGCACCACCAGATGAGGGCGAGGAGCACGAGGGCGCTGAGTGGGGCTCCCAGGAACTGACATAGCCTCAACCCGGTGGCGGCGCCCAGGGCGACGCCATAGATCGCCCCATGAACAGCGCCCTGCTCAATGGAGATTCGCGAGACAAGAACGGCGGCGACGGTGAACCAGAACAACGTCCAGCGGATGTGTCCGGTAAACGAGCCGCGGTAGCCTATCTCGATGAGAAAGAAGATGAGGCTGCCGACCAGCAGCATGATCAGAACCGGCCCGAGGGCGATGCCAACGTAGTCCGCAAGGGTCCGGCCCGGACGTCGTGTCCCCACCGCGGGCCGGGCGGGGACGGTTGTCGATGGACCCTGGCCTTTCATCGCACGAATTGGGCGGCGCAAAGTTGCTCAAGCCCCGCCTCGTCCTGGACACGCCGGAACGGGACGCCTTCCGCCATCAACCGTTCGGCCCACTCCGGTGCCGAAGCCCAGTCATGCAGGTCGTTGTCCTCGAGGGTCACCAGGATGGCGGTCACGGCGAAGCCGCTGCGACGGAGATTGCCGAGGGCTATGGCGGCCTCCTCGGTCACGCGGGTGAGCACGACCGCCACGGTGGCATCGCGGGGCATTCGCCCGGACACTTCCCGAAGCAGATCGGGCAAGGTGAAACCGTCGGTCGGTTCCAGCCGGGCGAGCAGGTCGAGAAGGAGCGGCAACTGCCGGCCATCCCGTCGCGTCTCGATCGTGATGGGTTCAAGCCGTTCGTTCGGGGCGCGACGTTGCACATCCCTTCGGGCGGCGGACCTGGACCGGAATTCCCCGCGAAAGCCCTCCACGCGCATGCGCTCGGCGGCGTCGCGTCCATTGGTGACGAGGCCGATCTGCTGGCCCAGTTCGCAGACCGCGTGGGCAATCGAGGCGACAGTGGTGACGGCCAGTTCCACCCAGGCGCTGTCCGGGCCCTCAAGATCCGCACGAAACTCCGCGGCCGCGCGCCGACCCAGCTTCAACTCAAGTTCCCGGGACATCACCGGGCGCGCACGCGGGTTGAGAAAGGCGTCCCGATGGAAATCGAGCACCAGGGTCACGCCCGCCACGCAGGAGGGGTCGTAGATCTTGCTGTGCAGGGAACCCGTCCGGGCTGTGGCACGCCAATGCACCCGATTCAACGAATCGCCCTTCTCGTAGGGACGAATGCCCGCGATGCGCGTGGGATCCTCAAAAAACCGATGGCTGATCCGGACCTCACCCACCGGACGGCGCGAAGCCAGGTCGTAACCCAGCAGAGGCACCACCCGCGGCCGGACCAGAATGAAGCATGGCTCGGAAACCACCCGGTAACGTCGGTGCAATCCAAACAGATCGCCGCTCTCCAGCATCATGGGACCGAACGCGTAAAAACCGCGCATGCGGAATTCGACCTGATAGGTGAAGTCCCGCGACTCCCCCGGACGCAGGGCAAACACGCTGGCGGCGGGCGCGTTGGTCAACAGTCGAGGGGGATGCTGTCGAAGTTCCGGGACGGGCAGCCCCTCCTCCGCAAGCAACCACGGGATTCTGCCGCGGCTGTTATTGCGGAGCTGCAGCGAGAGGGTCGCGCGATCCCCGATCTCGGCGGCCTGGCAGGAAGCCTGACGATGCACCTCCACCTTGCCGAGCCAGCGCAGCGCCCAGTGCCGGCTCACGCCCAGCAGGCCCAGGAGCACGTACATGGCGAAGACGACGTACTCCAGTCGGAGAACCATCGAAATCGCCAGCAGACCGAGCGCTCCCAGCCACCATTTCATCGCATGGCACCTCCTCCGGTGAGCGTCGGAACAGGCACCTGGTCGAGCACCTGGGCGATCACCGCGTGGGCGGTGGCCTTGCGCAACCGGCTCTCCGGTCTCAGCACCAGCCGGTGCGCCAGGACGAACGGGGCGATCTCCTTCACGTCGTCCGGGAGGACAAAATCAAAGCCCTGCACCGCCGCCAGAGCCTGGGCGGCGCGGAACAAGGCCAGGCTCGCGCGCGGACTCCCGCCCAGCCGCACCGCGTCGTGATCCCGCGTGGCACGCACGACCTGCGCCACATACTCACGGACCCGCGGATCCACGTGCACCGACCGCACCGCGTCCTGGGCCGCGAGAATCTCCTCGGCGGTGGCGACGGATTGGAGGGTTTCGATCGGATGCCGGAGTTGGAGTCGTTCCAACATGCGATTCTCCTCCTCCAACCCGGGGTAGCCCAGACTCAGCCGGATCAGGAAACGATCCAGCTGCGCTTCCGGCAGTGGAAAAGTCCCCTCGTGATCGATCGGGTTCTGGGTGGCGATGAGAAGGAACGGACGACGCAACTCATACACCACGCCATCGGCCGTCACCTGGCGCTCGGCCATCGCCTCGAGCAGGGCCGACTGCGCACGGGGCGTGGCCCGGTTGATCTCATCCGCCAGCACCGTCTGCGCGAAAATCGGCCCCGGCCGGAACTCGAACTCGGTCGTCCGCGCGTTGAAGATGGACGCTCCAGTGATGTCTGACGGAAGCAGATCGGGCGTGCACTGAAGCCGTTTGAAGGAGCAGCCCACGGACTGGGCGAGGGCGCGGGCAAGCATGGTCTTGGCCACCCCGGGAACGTCCTCGAGCAGAACGTGGCCCTCGGCCAGGTAGGCCACCAGCGTCAGGGTGATCTCGCGCCGTTTGCCGATCAGCACCGTCTCGATGGACTGGAGGATCCGCTGGGCCAGCGGGGCAACGGGCGAGGATCCGGGTTCCCGGGTCCGGGCGGAGAACGGAGAGGGGGCCGCCTTCGGAATTCGGATCCGGGCCGGTGAAGCGCCGCCACCCAACGGGGTGGTCCGGCCGCAGGACGGACATGTCGTTTCCTGCCCCGCCATTTCCTCGGGATACTCCAGCGATTGCGAACAGTGCTGACAGGCGCTCTTGGACATGGAAGTGCGAGGCAACGTGAACCGAACCCGGACAAAAGAAAAGCGGCGTGGCTGTGTCCGGCCCCGCCGTGCATCCACGAGTTGTTGGTGGTGGAACTCGTCGCAGCGCGACGAGTTGCGCCGCTGGACGCGGCGCAATGGCAGCGCCAGAGCGCAACACCCAAAGGCCTCCGCACGCTCAACGCGGGCGGGGTTGTCGCAGCGCGACAACCGATACCCACAACTTCGGAAGGCACCGCCGGCCTCAGGGCCACCGGAAATCGAGCTTG
>CAYZAE010000324.1:0-4859 GCA_964476125.1 uncultured Verrucomicrobiota bacterium
ACGCCCAAAATCCCTCGCCGCAGGACCCCACTCACTTTTCAGACGGGCTCTTAGTAGAGCGGCCTCGCTTGATCCGGCTCCTGCCATCGCCCCAGCGGCCCCAGCAACTCCCGCGCCCCCGCCGCCATCAGATTCAGCTCCGTCCCAGTTTGGAGAAACTGGAACCCCTGGTCCACCGCCCGGCGAATATCGTCCGGCGAAGTCGCCACGCGACCCGCGTACTTCCCGTGGGCGCGCGCCACCTCCATCACCCGCCTCATCGCCGCCGTCACCCGGGGATGCGCCATGTCCCCCCGTAAACCCATGGAAAAGGCAAGATCGCTCGGGCCGACAAACAACACATCCAACTCGGGCGTCGACGCAATCTCCCCGATTTGCTCCACAGCAGACTCCTCCTCAATCACCGCCACGGATACCACGTTGCGGTCCGCCCAGTCATGGTAACCCTCCGCCGCCGGCCACCGGAACGTCGCCAGCCCGGCCCCGGAGCCACGACGACCAAGGGGCGGATATCGACAGGCCTGAGCCGCCTGCCGCGCCAGTTCGGGCGTGCTGGTAAAGGGAAAAATCACCCCGAGCACCCCTGCATCAAGCACCCGTTTCGCCGTCCACAGGGCGTTCACCGGAACGCGCGCAAACGGCACCGCCTGAAGCCCACGGGTCGCCAGCACAATCTGCCGCAGCGTATCCAGGCCAATCGGCGAATGTTCCATTTCCACCCAGAGAAAATCGAAGCCCATCGAAGCCACCTGAGCCGCGGTTTCGACATGATTGACCGAAAGTGTGACTCCAATCACCGGCTTGCCCTCGCGCAACCGCCGGCGCACCGGATTCTCGCTGGGATCGATCAACTCCTGGGGATTGGACACTCGGGTCATGGGATTGCGCCACGGCACGAGACCGCCCCGTGCGAAGCGCGGAAGAACCTGGTCAGTCTGCCCCCCATCCAGGTCCCCCGTCGAGCTCTCCGGCCGTTCAACGGTGTCCCGGTGCCGTACTTGATCGAAGCCCCAGGCCATCGCATTCTGCCGGCGACCGCACCGAACCCACCCCATGCTCCGCACCACCGTCATCGGCAGCTACCCGTTCCCTGGCTGGCTGGAACTTGCCAGCCAGCAACTCGACCGTTTCGGCCCGGATGACCTCGCCGAACTCCAGGATGACGCCGTCATCACCGCGCTCCATGACCAGCTGGCTGCTGGATTGGATGTCGTCACCGACGGAGAACAGACCCGGCTCGACTTCAACCTGAGCTTTTACGGCTACCTCCAAGGCATCGAACTCGAGTCCGCCCCCCCGCGCCGCTTCGGGCCTCCCGCCCACGACCAACGCGGGAAACATCGGGTCATCGCCCCCTTGAAGGCCCCCCGCGGACTTGGCGCGGTGGAGGAATACAAACGCCTCTCCCGACTCGCCCAATCCGGCTTCGGGATCGTCCCCGGCTCTTCCCGCCCCACCCTCAAAGCCTCGGTCCCAGGCCCCTACACACTCTCAGGTCGGCTCCTCCCCAACCCCGAACTGGGCTATGCCGACCGGTGGGCGCTCACGGAAGCGCTCCTTCCCCTGGTTCGCTCGGAACTTGAGCATCTCGTCGCCGCGGGCTGCCGGGAAATCAGCGTCGATGAGCCCAGCATGAGTTGCTACGCCTTCCGCGAAGACACCCGCCGGTTCGTCGACATCTTCAACCGGACCGTCGAAACCGTCGCCGGCCGAACCCGGGTCTGCACTCATCTCTGCTTCGGAAATTACAAGGCTCGAGCCGTCGGCCCCCGCCAGATCGCCCCCATGTTTCCCGCATTTCTCGACTTCAAGTGCGATGAAATGCACGTCGAGATGGCCAGCCGGGAATTCGCCGAATTGGAACTGATCACCCGCATCGGAGAACGCATGGATGCCGCCGTCGGCATCGTCGACGTCAAAAGCTACTACGTGGAAACCGCCGAAGACGTCGCGCGCAGGATCCGTCGTTGCCTCGAGTATGTCGGCCCGGATCGACTCGTCCTCGCCCCGGATTGCGGCCTGAGCCAAACCGCCCGCTGGGCCGCACGTCGCAAACTCGCAAGCATGGTCGCCGGAGCCGTGTCCGTCCGGAAACAGATCGGTTCCCGGTAGCCCCGGCCACGTCCGCCCTCCCTCCCCTGGGTCAGCCCCGGGAACGAACGTCAAGGCACACCAGATCTCCCCTGGCGTTCCGAACATAAATTGCCCCCCGGGCAATCACCGGCGATGTCCAACACTTGCCGCCGATGACCTGGCTGCGTGCCAGAAGCTCGAACCTGTCAGGGTTCGCTCGCACCACGCTCAGCTCTCCTTTGTCGCTGAGAACAATCAATCGATCCCCCGCGGCGATGATCGAACCCTGACCGAAGCCCTTCTCCCCCCATTTCACGGATCCCGTCTCGAGATCGACGCAACGCAACTCCTGGTCAGCTCCCTTGTACCCTGCGGTTTCGTGGCCATAAAGCATGCCCCCGATAAGCACCGCGCTTCCTGTGAAGGTCGAAAGGTTGCGGTTCTTCCAGAGGCGCTCTGCTCCCTTCGCCGTAATCCGCAGCAACTCGCCCCCATCATCCCCCGAACTGATAAACACCCGGTCCCCCGACACCACCGGATCCGAACAGTGGGTCTTGAATCCCTGACCGAACTTCGAGGACCACAGTTTTCTGCCGTCCCTCGGGTCAACGGCGACCAGCGCCTCCGACATGAAGAACAGGGCGGCCTTGCTCCCCCCCAGATCAACCAACACCGGAGCCGCAAAGGTCATGTCCTTCCGGGTCCCGGAATCCCAGAGAACCTTGCCAGTGCCGGGATCCAACGCCACTCCATGGGGCCCATAAGGGATCAACAAAATCCCGGGATCCGCCATCACCGGCGATCCGGAAACTCCCCAATCCGAAATCTTTGCACGGACCAGGCTTCCCAATCGCGTCTCCCAGCGCACCGCGCCCGTGGCGGCGTCGTAACAGAAGACAGACCCGGGTTTACTCACCGTAAAAAGCCGACCTCCGGCAAACAAAGGCGTCGCGTTAGGTCCGCCCTCGTACATTTTGTTCCCCAGGGGTTCCTCATGCGAATGACTCCACACAAGCTCCCCGGTCATCGCCTCCAAACCCACCACCGTGTCCCGGCCCTCGGCCCAACCGGCGGTGAACAACCGGCCCTCCGCAACCACCACCGAAGAGAAACCGACACCGACGTTCGTCTTCCACAGCACCGACGGCCCCGAAGGGGCCCAAGCTGAGGACCATCCCGTCTCTTCCGATCGGCCATTGCGTTCAGGCCCCCGCCAGGAAGGCCAATCGGCACCCCGAAGCGGGATCCATGAACAGAGCATCCCCAAGACCAACAGAATCCTGAACAACATGGTGGCCAAGGTGCTGCCAACTGAACTTTTGGCAACACCACGGGATGGTTGGTTATAAGCGAAGCACAATGCCTAATGGCCTACGTACCTCAGGCGATAAACTTTGTTCTCCGCGTCATCGCTAATCAAAATTGACCCGTCCGGTGCTTCGGCACAGTCAATCGGCCGACCCTTGACCGTGGTGCCATCCGATTTCAGAAAGTTCACCACCTTCTGTTCGCCATAAGGATGGCCATCCTCGAACAGGATTCTCGAGACGCAATAACCCACCTTCTGGGTCGCATTCCACCCGCCATGCTGCGCCACAAACGCATCCCCGCGCGCATTCGGAATCCTGCTGCCGGAGTAGAAAACCAAGGCATTGGCCGAGCAATGCGCCGGCATCGTCCACTCGGGAATCGTGGTCATGCCCGCGTACTTCAACAGCTCCGGATGATCCAGAAAGTTCAGATTCGGCTGGGCCTTCCCCACGATCCATGGATGTCCATAAAACGCCCCCTCCTTGTAATGGTTCAGTTCCGCCGGCGGATTGTGGTCCGTGATGGGCTGACCACTCTTTCGATCCCCCTCCATCTTCCAGCCCATCATGTCGATGTCATGATCCACCCCCCAGATTTCATCCGTGCCCGGGCGAACCACAAACTTCTCGGTGTTCCGGACGCCGGACGAGAATAGCTTCTTGTCCGAACCATCCATCGCGAACGACCAGATCTTCTTGCGTTCCGAAGCCTCAATCGGTTCGTCGGTGGCATTACCCTGATCCCCAACATGCGTGTAGATGCGCCCCTTGTGAATGAGCAGCGCACGCCACATATGCCCGCCATCCTTGCCTGTCGGAAGCTTGTCCGGCCCCAGCACCACTTCCTCCTGGTCGGCCTTCCCGTCCCCGTTCGTATCCCGGGCCCTGGAAATCGAGTTCAACTGAGCAAAATAGAGCCAACCTTCGTGCCACTGCATTCCCTGAAGGATGCTTTTCGGCTCCTTCCCCTCGATGAACGGGGTGAGTTTCTCAAAGCTTCCATCCCCGTTGGCATCGGTGCAGTGAAAAATCCTGCCCGTCTTTGGAACACTGACGAAAAGCGCCCCACCTGAGCCGAATTCAAGGAAACGCGGCGTCTGAATCCCTTCCACGGCCACCGTGAGTTCAAATCCGGGCCTCACCCAAACCCCCTCCGGAACACCCGCTCCAATCACGGAAGCCGCAAAAGCCAGGGCTGTACCAGCCACCGAAAAACTCTTCATCCGGCGAGAAGTACCCAACGATCGGTTGAAGACGCACTCCAAAGCTCCGCCGTTCCTGTTCAAATCTGGGGAAAGCATGGCGGCAATCTAGGTCCACCCTGCCCTCGGGATCACGAAAAAACCCTGAAACCACGCGCATTTAGAAAAAATGGCCCAAGACAGTGCGGCAGCCCTCTGCCGCTTTCGCACCACCGTCCCCTCCTCACCCCGCGCTGGTCCTCCTCCCCACGCCAAAGCAAAGCGCCAGAGGTCT
>CAYZAE010000325.1:0-2010 GCA_964476125.1 uncultured Verrucomicrobiota bacterium
CCCGACGCGGATCGACGGGGCGACGGGCGCCTCGGTGACACTTTCGAACCTGACTGCGGTGGATTCAGGGATGTACACGGTGGCGGTGACCAATGCCGTGGGGGGGAGCGTCTCCGAGGGTGCCCTGGTCATTGGTTCCTCCGAACCTCCGGGGGAGCTTTGGGTCAATGCGTTCAACGAGGGCAGTGTTCTGCGTTTCGATACCGCCACGAAGTCGTTCCTGGGAAACGTGGTGAAAGGCATTCCCGGCGGCTTGCGGAATTTCGAGATGGGCTTCGACGGCGTTCTCTACTGCGCGAGCGCCTTCAGCAATGCGATGTATCGGGTGGATCCGGCGAACGGGACGATTCTGGGACAGTTCGTCCGATCGGGGGCGCCGGCAAACCTGGGGAACGCCATCGGCCTCGCCTGGGGCCCCAACGCCCGGCTTTACCTGGCAATCTGGGGCAGCGGTCAGATCCTTTCCTTTGAAGGGCTCCGGGGAGGGTTCATCGGGGCCCTCGCCGGGCCCAACAACCCGGTTGGTTTCGCCGGCGGGGATGATTTGCAGGTGGGCGCTGATGGAACCCTTTTCGCCTCCAGTTACGGGGACGGTACCATCAAGACGTTCAGTCCTTCCGGCGAGTTCCTTCGCTCCACGGTTCCTGCGCGAACGAAAGGGCTGAACAACCTGACGGCTTTCACGGTTCTCTCCGACGGAAGCTTGATCGCCGCCGACGGCAGCGACCGGGGGGCCGTGTATCACCTGGACGCGGCGTCGGGCCTGATCGATCGGGTGTTGATTCCCAATGGAACCGGGGGACTGAGGGCGCCTGGCGGCATTCGGGTCGGGCCGGACGGGCTTCTCTATGTGGTCGATTTCGCCAATGCAAAGGTCCTTCGGTTCAACCGTGTGAGCGGGGAATACATTGATCGCTTCGATCGTCCGCCCTCCAGCGGTGGAGATTGGTTCTGGGTGCGCCTCCTGCCGTCGAACGCGTCGCAGGCGCCCCGCATTGTGTGGGAGCCTGCGGATACGGTCGGGGTATTGGGGACGACCCAGGTTCTTTCGATCACGGTCGCGGGGACGCCACCCCTCGGATTTCAGTGGCGGCGCGGTGGTATTCCCATCGCTTCCGCGACGTCGAGTGCCCTGCCGGTGGTCGTCGATTCGCCGGAAGCCCGAGGGGCCTACGACGTGATCGTTTCAAATTCCTACGGAGCCGTGACCAGTCGCTTGGCGCAAGTGACGATGCCCGTGATGACGGTTCAGTTTGGCGCCAACGCCTTCACGGTAAGCGAACTTCAAGGGATGCTCACGATTCCGATTCTGCGAAAGGGAGAAGGCAAACCGCTGAATCTGGGAGTGACCTATGGCGGCAACGCAGTGGCCAACGTGGATTATCGCGGCGGCTCGCCTTCCATACCCACCGTTCAGGGTAATGGCAATATCAGTGTCCGGATTCTCGACAACGCGGTCGTCGATGGGACCCGCACGCTGTCGATCACCCTCACGGCCGGTGAGCATCCGGATGTTGTGGTGGGATCCAATTCGACGGCGACCGTCACCATTGAGGACAACGACACGCCGGAGGGTGCCGGCCGCGGATTGGACGGGTATGTGCAGGTCATCACCGCCCTGCCGGACGGGCGGGTCCTGGTGGGAGGCAACTTTGAATCGGTCCATGCAGTGCGCAGACCACGACTGGCGCGCCTGCTGCCCGACTTGTCCCTCGATGTGACCTTTCAACCGCCTTCCTTCCTCGAGTTTTCGAGCCTGCGAGAAGTCCTGGTTCAGCCTGACGGCGGGTTGGTATTGCGGGGCGGTTTCCCAGGCACCAAAGGCGCTTCTCCGGTCCTGCGAAGGCTGAATTCGGATGGCCGCGAAGATTTGCGGTTCACTCAGTTGTTTGATTCCAACAACGGCAACCCGACCGTGAGACAGATTCAAGTCGATGGGAATGGGTGGCTCTATCTGTCGGGGATTTTTCCGTCCGGCACCGGTACGGCCGGGGAGATCCGATCCCTCCA
>CAYZAE010000325.1:2110-4832 GCA_964476125.1 uncultured Verrucomicrobiota bacterium
TGTCGGGGATTTTTCCGTCCGGCACCGGTACGGCCGGGGAGATCCGATCCCTCCAGCGCCGACTTCCGGAGGGTTCTCTCGATCCAGTTTTCACGGCCAATTTTGCCAACGATCCTGTGATCGGTAGTTCGGGTGATCTCAGCCTGATGTGGGATGGCCGGGTGATCCTGGGCGGGTCGTTCACCAACGCCCCCGGTCTGACCAACCGGGGAGGCATTGCCCGCTTCATGGCCGATGGGCGCTTCGACCCGACCTTTGCGACGGGTGCCGGGTTGCGAAACACGGCGGCGCGTGGCGGGGCTCCTTCCGTGGGGCCCGTCGAGGTGGACCCCCTGGGTCGCTTGCTAGTGGCGGGTTCGTTCAATCGGTTTGGAACCAATGAAGTGAAGGGCTGGAGCCGCTTGAATCCCGACGGCTCGCTGGATCCCTCCTTCAACCCTTTCGAGAGTGGGACCAATTTCATCCGGCTTAAGATTCTGAGGGACGGCCGTATTCTCGGACTTCGCAGCACGGGCAGCCTCGAATTGTTCCGGACCGATGGGGCGCGAACGGCCGTTCTGGCCTCGGGCGTGGCTGCTGCCTTTGCCGAGGAATCCGCGGGAACGCTTTTGGTGGGCGGGGTGTCCGACTCCCCGCCCTTGCGGCTTAGGCGCATCGAACTGCCCGATGCGGACCCAGGCTCGCGATTTCAACTGGGCTGGGGAAGACTGGAGGTCCTGGAATCCGAACCCACGGTGCGGGTTCCGGTCTGGCGATCGGGAGAGACACAGGGAGAGGTGGACGTCCCCTACAGGATCGTCGTGGAAACCGCCAGGGCTGGGATCGATTTGATTCCCACCCATGGCCTCGTGCGTTTCGCGCCGGGAGCTCGGGAAGCCTTCGTGGTCATCCCCTTGAGCGCGCGGAATGAGGTGCCCAACGATGATCGCACGTTCCGCGTTGAACTGCTGTCCGCTGCGGGAGTGGACCGGATTGCCGGCCGGACCGACTGTCTGGTCACGATCCGGGACGATGATGTGGGGTTGACCGTCGAAACCTTTGCCGCTCCCTCCAGTTACGGTGTCACCAGTCAGGCCTTGCACACCAACGGCGAGCGGTTGTTCCAGAAGCCGATCGGCAGCTTTCGCGATGAACAGGTGGTTTTCGAATGGAACGGGACCGGGCATCACGGGAGCGCTCGCGATTATTTTGGAGCCCTGTGGACGGGATGGCTGGTTCCGGAAGTATCCGGCGAGTACCGCCTGGCGACTGCCTCGGACGATGGCAGCCGGCTTTGGTTGGACGATCAACTGATCGTCGCCAACTGGCTCTGTTGCGGCAGCAAGCCAGGCCAGGCGGTCCGACTGGAAGCGGGGCGTGCCTACCGGCTGGCGATGAGTCACTGGGAGAATGTCGGTGCCGCCTATTGCAAACTGCTGTGGATTGTCCCGGGAACCACGAATCTCACCTTCATTCCCCGGAGCGCGCTTCGGCCAGGGATGCCACGTCTGATTCCACCGACGGTGGACTTCGCCTGGTTGGAGGAGCCCCAGCAGAGTTTCCGACTCGACTACACGGCGGAACCCGGCCGTCCGATCGGAATCGAGTCCACGACCAACGGCGTGGACTGGCTCTTCGTCGCGGAGGCGGTATCACCGGCACCGGGCGTGGTCAGTTCGTTCACCAACGATCTCACACGCTCGGGAACCAACCTGCTCGCGGGAAGCTGGCTTCGGGCCGTGTCGGTCGATGGCGTGGCGACGACGAACTTCAATCCGCTGCCCCTCGTGATCCGCATCACGCAGTCGGCGACCCATCTCGTGGAAGGCCGGACGAACTCGCTCACCCTGAGGGCCCTGGCGAACGGGGGACCGACGCAGACCTTCACCTGGCTGCGCGAGGGGCGTGAAGTGGCGACCGGACCGACGCTGGTTCTGAACGGAACCCAGCCGGAGGCGCCGGGGACCTACGAGGTGATGGTGAATAGTCCCTTCGGTCAGCGCGCCAGCCCTCCCCGCAGCGTGCGGTGGCTCACTCCTCCGCTCCTTGCCGCCCCACTGCAGGAGAGGGCCCTGCTCAAGGGAGAGAAGGTGAGTGTTTCCTCCGGCGTGGACGGACTGGAGCTTGTCTTCGCCTGGTTCAAGGACGGGGTTCGGTTGGCGAGGCAGACGAATGCGTTGCTGGAGTTCAACCCGGTCGAATGGGGAAACGCGGGCAGTTACTCGGTGGTTGTGAGTAATCGGGTGGGGGCGGTGACCAATGGGCCCGCGGTCTTCCAGGTGCTCGCGCCGCCGCAACCCAGGGGGGGAGCGCCCGTGCCGATGACAGTGGCCGGCGGAGCCAGCGTGACCTTGAACGCCCAGGTGGAAGGGACTGAGCCCATGGTGTTCCAATGGCGCCACAACGGACTGGCGCTGCCGGGAGCGGTGAATCGGTCCCTTACGATCCCTGCTTTCGCGCTGGCCGATGCCGGCAGTTATACCTGGGTCGCCGCCAACCCGTTCGGAAGCGTCGAGTCGGCCGCGGAACTTGTCAGTCTGGAGGGCCTCCCCCCTCTCCCCCTGGTGGATCCCTTTGCCGAGCGCAACGTTTCCAACGCCCCCCGCTTCCAGGGAATCATCCAGAACGTCGCCGCCACGCGTGAAACCGGGGAGACGGCCCATGCCGGCAGGATCGGCGAGGGAACTCTCTGGCTTGCGTGGCGCGCTCCGTCATCGGGGGTGGCGACGTTTCGCACGGTGGG
>CAYZAE010000326.1:0-4817 GCA_964476125.1 uncultured Verrucomicrobiota bacterium
ACATCGGCTGCTCGGACCAGAGCGTGCCGTCGTTGTCGAAGGTGGCGATGCGTTCCGGGGCGGGGACGAAATCCGGGGAGCCTGGGGTGACGGTGCGGGTCACAAAATCCAGGATCGCGGCTTTCGCCTTCCCGGGGCGCCAGGAGGGAAGGGGGTCGGCGGCGTGGATGGGGTTGGCGAAGGCCAGGAAAAGGCCGAGCAGGGCGAGGAGACGGGGAGGGCTGATGACTTGCATGGGAATGGATTTAGGGTGGGGTTTCTCCGAACCAACGGTAATAGGGATTCCGGTCGTCTTGCGATCGGACGATTCGCAGGTCGCGGGCCCAGAGTTCCGGGTGGCCGGTCTGGGCGTTGAGGGCGGCCTGGTAGAAGAGGAGCAATCGCTGGTGTTCGGCGGCGACCGCGCGGAGGAAGTCGGGGCTGGCACCGGGCAGGGGAAGCGGGGAGCGCAGGCCGATGAGCCGGGGCAGAACCCGATGGATTTCGTCGGGGCGCACCCAGGGGGCGTACTCGATCCGGGGCTGGTCGTCGGTCACGGGGCGGGCGTCGCCGGCATAGGTTTCGAGACCGCGGCGGTCCGTGATCCAGGTGGCGAGCAGCGCTTCCGGGGAGCCGACGCCCACTTCGGCGAGGGCGGCGGCGACTGACGGTTGAAGAAACCGCTGGCGGATGCGGTCGAAGTTCAGGTCGAGCGGATCGGTGGAGCCGAGCAGCAGCATTTCGTGCAGTTCGGTGGTCCAGAGGGAGGCGTGCGGGAAGACGTCGAGGAAGCTGCGAACCAGGGATCGGCTCTCCTCGTCGTTCTGGGTGGGCAGCGGCAGCCACTGGGCGACCAACCCTCCGGGGCGCAGCCGGGTCCGAGCGAGCTGGTAGAAGTCGGAGGAGTACAGATTCACGACGCCGGAGGCGGAGGGCGGGGGTGGCTCCAGGGTGATGAGATCGTACGATTGTGCGTTGCTCAGCAGTTCCCTCCGTCCGTCGCGAACCCGGATCTCAAGGCCCTGGGCGGTGGGCGCGCTGAAGTTGCCCTGGAACAGGGAGGCGGCCTGCACGACTTCGGGCAGTAATTCGGCCACGACGCGGTGCTCCAGGCCGGGGTAGGCGAGCAGGGCGCCGGCGGTGATCCCGGTTCCGAGACCGATCACCAGGGCCGAGCGGGGTTCGCCGCTGTGGACGATCAGGGGAAGCAGCGCCTGAAGACGCATGTAGCGGAGTGACGGCAGGGAGTCTCCCGTGTTCGAAACGCCCTGGATGTAGAGTCGGCGGAAGGCATTTCGGCCGGCGGTTTGTTCCAGCACGGCGACGACGCCACCGCGGCCTTCCCGGTAGAAGACGGGGGTGCCGCCCCTGGCCGAGGCGAGCAGGGAGGCCAGCCGCTGGTTGGGGGTCAGGATTGCCAGCAGCAGGGTGACGCCGGCGAGGGCGAGGGCCGCCTGTCGGTGGCGGCGGTTCCCGGGTTGGTGGCGTCCCTGGAGCGAGGCGAAGACACCGAGCGCGGTGGCGGACAGGGCGAGAACGGCGAGTGATCCGACGAGCCCGAGCTGGGGGACGAGCAGGAAGCCGGTGATCACGGTTCCGGCGATGCCGCCGAGAGTGTTCCAGGCCACCAGCCGTCCGACATCCCGGCCGGGCTGACCGGCGTTCACGACCAGCCGCAGGGCGGCGGGGAAGGCGGCGCCGAGCAGCAGTGTGGCGGGAAGAACGAGGCAGGCGGCGGCCACGGCGAAGCGGGCGTACATGCCGGCGCTGAGGTTGTCCGTGGCTGAGAGGATCCATCGTTCCGCCGCGGCTTGAAGGGCGGGCAGCCAGCGCCCGAGGAGCGTGAAGCCCAGCAGGGCGGCGAGGCCCGCGCCACCGATGAGCAGGCCAAAGGCGGACCAGGGGTCGCGCACGCGGTCGGCGCGGCGGGCGTAGAGCAGGGCGCCGAGCGCGAGACCGGCCAGGTAGGTGACCAGCATCACGGAGAAGGCGAAGGCCCGCGTGCTCATGAATTGCACGATGGACTGCGACCAGACCACCTCGTAACCGAGCGCGAGACCGCCGGCCAGGGCGTAGCAGGCGATGCCGACGCGCGGGCGAAGGGATTCCCCGGTGGGATCGGGACCATTTTCGGTGGCGGTGGCGGTGCCGGCGGTGGGTGGGACGGGGCGTTGCCGGGAAGATTGATCCAGGGCGAGGGCGGCGATGGCCGTGGCGAGCAGAAGACCCGCCGCGGCGAAGGCCGAGCGCTGGAGGCCGAGGTGGGGGATGAGCACGAACGTCGAGAGTGCCGCGCCGAGAATGGCTCCGAGGGTGTTGGCGGCGTACAGGCGTCCGGCTCCGGCACCGAACTGGCCGGGGGTGAGGCCGAGCGAGCGGACCACGGCCGGCAGGGAGCCGCCCATCAGCAGGGGGGCGGGGGCGAGCAGGAGGAAGAGCAGCGACCAGGCGAGCAGGCTGCTGGTGGTTTCCAGACGTGCGAAGAGTGCCGGGAATCGGGCGAGGCCCAGGGTGGTGGCGAGGCCGAGCAGGGCCACGCCGGCTTCCAATCCCGCGTACAGCCGGAGCGGCCTTTCCACCTGGTCCGCGATCCGGCCGAGCGCCCAGCCGCCGAGGGCCAGTCCGGCGAAGAACGCGGCGACCCCGGTGGTGACGGCATGAACGTCGACCCCGACGATCAGGGACATCTGTTTGATCCAGAGCACCTGGAACACGAGGGCGGCGAGGCCGGAGGCGACCAGCAGCAGAGAGGGGAGGAGAAGGGAGGGCGAAGGGGAAGGGGCTGGGGAGCGGGGGGACGCGGTGCGCCGGGAGCGGGGCGGCCGGGAGGAGGCCTGGGGTTCCTGGGGCTTCGCGGGCACGTTTCGGAGGGGGGGCTGGAAAAGGGGCCGCACCCTCGTGAGGAGGGTGCGGCCCGGTGGGGAATCTCGAATGGGCTGGCGGCCTACCGGCCGCGCGAGCTGGCCTGCTGGAGTTTCTCCATCGCGGCATCCAGGCTGAAGCTGCCCGGCTTCTGGCTGGGCGGGAATTCGCGGAAGGTCTCCAGGAACTGACCGACGAACTGCTGGGCGGGCACGAGCAGGAAAGCGCGTTCGAGGCGCCACCGGGGATAATCGATGCCTTCGTGGTCGGCCCGTTCGAAGGGATCGGTGCGCAGGTTGAAGAGCTTGGGGAGGCGCAAGGTCACGAAGGGTTCCTGCCAGACTTCGTAGCCGTGGGCCCGTTGTTCCTGGAACACGAGCTTCCACTGGTCGAAGCGGAGGGCGACCAGGGAGCCGTCGTCGTTGAAGTAGAAGAACTCGTGTCGCGGGGAGGGGCTCTTGCCGGCGAGCGCGTCGGTGATGTTGTAGCCGTCCAGGTGGACCTTGAAGGTCTTGTTGCCGACCTTCATGCCCTTCTTGAGCTGTTCCTTGACGTCGGGCACGCCGGCGGCGGCGAGCAGCGTGGGGAGCATGTCCTCGTGGGCGAAGATGTCGTTGTTGACGGTGCCGGGCTGGATCACGCCGGGCCAGCGGATGACGCAGGGCACGCGGTAGCCGCCCTCCCAGTTGGTGTTCTTCTCGCCGCGGAACGGCGTGGTGCCGGCGTCCGGCCAGCTCATGGCCTCGGCACCGTTGTCGGTGGAGTACATGACGATGGTGTTCTCCTCGAGGCCGAGTTCCTTCAGCTTGTCGAGCAGCTGACCGATCATGGCGTCGTGTTCCACCATGCCGTCGGGGTAGATTCCGAGCCCGGTCTTGCCCTCGGACTCCTTCTTCAGGTGGGTCCAGATGTGCATCCGGGTGGAGTTCCACCAGAGGAAGAAGGGTTTGTCGGCCTTCTTGGCGCGCTCGAGGTATTCGAGGGAGGCCTTGGTGACTTCCTCGTCGATGGTTTCCATCCGCTTCTTGGTCAGCGGCCCGGTGCTTTCGATTTTCGAGGTGCCGTCGGGATTGGCCCAGGTGTGGATGACGCCGCGGGTGCCGTACTTCTTTTTGAGGGCGGGGTCTTTGAAGTAATCCGGGTTTTCGGGCTCCTCCTCGGCGTTGAGGTGATAGAGCGAGCCCATGAACTCATCGAAGCCGTGGGCGGTGGGCAGGTGTTCGTCGAGGTCGCCGAGGTGGTTTTTACCGAACTGGGCGGTCATGTAGCCCTGGGCCTTGAGCAGTTCGGCGAGGGTGACGTCGCGCGCCTGCAGACCTTCCTTGGCGCCCGGGAGACCGACTTTGAGCATGCCGGTGCGATAACCCACCTGGCCGGTGAGGAAGCTGGCCCGTCCCGCGGTGCAGCTCTGCTGTCCGTACCAGTCGGTGAACAGGACGCCGCCGGAGGCGAGGCGGTCGATGTTCGGGGTCTTGTACCCCATGGCGCCGCGGTTGTAGCAGCTGGGGTTCCAGTAGCCGATGTCATCGCCCCAGATGACGAGGATGTTGGGTTTCTTGTCCGCAGCCTGGGCCGGGGAGGCGGAGCCCAGCAGGGCCACGCACGCCGCCAGCAGGGGCAGGGTGCGTTTCAGGATGGTGTTAACGAGGCTCATGAATGCGTTGCCGTAGGTTGGGTTCGGTTGAGTTTGTCAGCCCTCAGAGGGTAAGAGACAGGACCTTTTAGAGAAGTAGGTGCGCAAGGTCGAGCCGTACGTTTTCCGGGGGCGTGCGCCCGGTGCCTCCCGAAGTTGTGGGGCCGGAGAGGAGGTGTGGGTATCGTGCAGTGGCTTCTCGCACGCCCTTCGGGGTGCTTCTCCACTCCTGCCTCTTTCCGGAGGTGGCGTCGCGTCGCGGAGCGACGTCTGGAGTTTGGCCATTTACAGGCGTCGCGGAGCGACAGGAGGATGGTAGCCGTGGGCAACGCCCACGGTTTGC
>CAYZAE010000327.1:0-1357 GCA_964476125.1 uncultured Verrucomicrobiota bacterium
TACCCACAACTTCGGAAGGCACCGCCGGCCTCAGGGCCACCGGAAATCGAGCTTGCTTCGGGATTAATCGAGGCTATCAGAAAAAGAGTTCCTGCGTCCCCACCGGGGCAGCCGGACAGTTCGCGGGACCGCCCTTCCCAAGGAATCGGTCCACAAACCAAAGGCATCGGCCGGTGGGAACGAAGAAGGGCTCCGGAGACGGAGCCGAACAACCAGACCAACCGCAGTCATCAACCGTCACACACGTCCCATGAAGAAGTTCCTCGCGTTCATCGCCTCGGCGTTTCTCGCCGCCTCCTCGTTCGCCGGCGAGTTCCCCGACATCAGCGTCTCCGAGGTGAAGGATCTCGTGAAGGCCAAGAAGGCCACCCTCATCGATGTCAACGGCACCGACAGCTACGCCAAGCGCCATGTCCCCGGAGCCCTCGACTGGGACGCCGTCGAGAAGGATCTGGCGAAGGCTCTCCCGGCCGACAAGGACGCGCTGATCATCGCTTACTGCGGCGGGCCGAAGTGCAAGGCCTACCAGGCCGCCGCCAACGCCGCCGAGAAGCTCGGCTACAAGAACGTGAAGCACATGTCGGCCGGCATCTCCGGCTGGGTGGACGCCGGCATGAAGACCGAGAAGGGCAGCAAGAAGCACTAAGTCATCACCGATCTCACGGCGGCACCCTGATCCACGGGGTGCCGCCTTTTTTTTGTTCCACCCCCCGGGATCTGCTCCACGGTGTGACGTCGTGCCACAAAAAGAAAACCCCCGAGACCGGATCCACCGGCATCGGGGGCCCCACAGACCCGGAGTCGGTCAGAACCTCCGGGAGATCGTGGCCATGACGAGATAGTCGGCAAACGCCGCGTCGCCATGCCGCGGTATGCCGGTGGCCTCGGTGGATTGTTTGTCCGGCACGCTCATCTCACGGTTCCGATAGAGGGCCACCGGAGTGCTGACGCCAAACATCCAGTTCCCACGCGTCAGATTGATGGAGGGCTCGATGGCGATGGCAAAGCCGGGCCGACGAAACCCCTCGCTGCCTCCAAGGGCGTCGTAGACGGGAACGCCCTCGATGCGGCCACCCAGGGACATCGTCAATCCCCAGGAGGGCATGACCATGTAATCGAAACCGACACGGCCGAGGTAGGTGTCGGCAATGGACATGATCGCTTCGAAGGGATTGGCGCGAAAAGTCCGCACCCCGTTCTTTTCCTCGGGCGTCATGGTATAAACCCCGTTCACGTACGCATTGAGTCGATCCGTGATCCGGTAGTAGCCGTAGATCTCATAAATGATTCCCCAACCCCCGTCTCCGGGCTGGATCGACTGATCCACCGTGCGCTCCCGGGCCACGATCTGCCGGGA
>CAYZAE010000327.1:1457-4766 GCA_964476125.1 uncultured Verrucomicrobiota bacterium
CGCTGCTTCTCCTCATGGTCACCGACGAAATGCCGGTCGCTGTGAAGCCAGCGGTAGCCCGCCGCCACCGAGAATCCCTGGTGCGGATGAAGCTCGATGCCAGGCGCGAGAAAACAGCTGCCCGCGCGCGACGCGACACATCCCTGCGCCAGGGCGCTCGGCGTGGACCAGGGGGCGAGGGACAGCACCGCGGCCATGGCCACGGCGGACACCGAAACGGTGGACCGGTTCGAGGAGTTGGAGAGAGTAGTTTGGGGGTTCATGCTGACCATTTATTGCTGTTGCAGGCCAAGGAATGGTCAGTGTTTAGGCGCCATTTCCATTGACGCGAAGAAAGCTGGGGCGAAGTGGAGATTCCCAGGGGCGAAATGGAGCCAGGCGAAGGTGAAGAGGTGAAACGCCCAGGGATCGGAAGTCAAACGGGGGATTGGGTCGGTCCTCCGGGGCCCGACGACGGAAAGGCGGATCCCGAAGGGATCTCTGGAGTTCGGCCATTTTTCAGGAGTCGCGGAGCGACAGAAGGAGGGTAGCCGTGGGCTTCAGCCCTGATCCTTCTCTCGCTCCGCGACTGCCGACTCGAGCGAATGGCTTAGCTCGAGTCCGGGCCGATACCGTCGGCGCAGCCGCTCAGGCAACGTCAGCCGGCGGAACCAGGGTCTCCTGGCGGGTGGCCAGGTCCTTCACCCGCGCGATCACCGCGCCGTCCGTTCCGCGTTCAAGGCGGACAGTGCGCGCCGCACCAAGTTCCAACGCGCGCTTGAACTGCTTGTCCGACTTGGTGGGCGTCAGCGGAAAATCCACGCGGCGTCCGGCATCCCGGAGGCGCTGCACGAGGGCCAGGGAATCCGTGCGGAGCGTCTCGTCCTCGATGAGAATGAAGGCATCGAGGTTGGCCGTGAAATGCGGCACGAGCCCGCGGGCCTTGAGCAATTCCGCGAGCACGACATCGCCCATGCCAAAGCCGAGTCCGGGCAGATCGACTTTTCCGGCGCTGACCAGCTTCACGAGGTGATCGTAGCGGCCGCCGCCGGCGATCGCGCGAAACTCCCCCTTGCGGTCGAAGGCCTCGAAGACGATGCCGGTGTAGTACTCCAGCCCGCGAATGATGCCGTAATCGATGCGGGCGAATTCACCCAGTCCACGGGCGTTGAGCTGGTCGAGCACGACCCGGAGTTCGTCGTTGGGCTCGCCGGCCGCAATGAAGGCCTGGACCTGTTCAAGGGTGATGCCGAAGGCGCGGAGCTTGGCATCGGTCACTTCGGGCTTCTCGCGTTCCAGCTTGTCCACCGCCTGGTAGAACTCGTAGGCGCGCGAGAATTCGGAACAGTGCGACTCGAAGAACGACTGCCAGGCCTTGCGGCTGCTGAGGCGCACCACGAAATCCTCGGAGGTCAGGCCCAGGGCGCGAAGCGAATCGATCAAAAGCGCCACCAGCTCCGCGTCGGCCCCGGGTTCCGTCTCCCCGAAAATGTCGGCGTTGAACTGGAAATGTTCGCGGAGCCGGCCCTTCTGTTGCTTCTCGTAACGAAAGAGCTGGGGAATGGCGAACCACTTGATCGGCTTGCGGTAGTGGCGCTCCACCCCGGCCACCATGCGGGCCAGGGTCGGCGTCATCTCAGGCCGGAGCGAGACCTGGCGACCGCCCTTGTCCTCAAAATTGAACAGCTGCCCGACGATCTCCTCGCCGCTCTTCAGCGTGAGCAATTCGAGCGGTTCGAGCGGGGGACCGTCGTATTCGCGGAACCCATACCCGCGCGCCACCCGGCGCCAGGTATCGAAAATGTGGCCCCGCAGATCGGCGCTCCAGGCGTCCTTGGAAGGAACAGGAGCGGGATAGAAATCGCGAAATCCGGGGAGCGTTTGCATGCGATACAGGCGGAGGGCGGTGCGGGGGGATGACGACGAAGAGGCGTCCGGCTGGTCGGCCGGACGCCCGCTTGGCCGCGAAAGATGGGAGTGGGAGTGGCTAGGCGGAGGGTGCCGGGGAAGACGGCTCGGCGGCGGCGGCGGCCTCGACGGCTTCGGGCGAAAGCTTCAGGACTTCGTCCCGCATCTCCTTGCCTGGTTTGAATTTTACCACCGACCGCGGGGGGATGCGGACGTCCTTTTCGGGGGCGTTCGGGTTGCGGCCGATGCGGGCCTTACGGACTTTGACTTCGAAGACCCCGAAGTTCCGCAACTCGACGGTGCGGCCTTGGCTAACGGCCTCGCGGATAAGTTCCAAGGTCCGCTGGACGACCTTGGCGACATCCTGCTGGACCATGTCGGTCTCGCTACTGATTGCGACCACAATGTCGCGCTTGGTCATTGACATACCGGGGTGAGGTTGGGGTGAACCGCGCGAACCAAACTGTCAACTCGGTAGGCTATAGACGGCTTGGACCGGTGGGTCAAGCGAGCTATGCGCTTCTCCCATCGACACCTACAAGGTCGCGACACCCCCCAGGCCCCGAATTTCCCATTCCCAGCTCATCGATCTGCCCGGATTTCCTCCCGCGCACCCCCCCCCTCTTTCCACGGCGCGCGCCTTGCCGCACCCGGTCTCACCACGGTAAACCGCGCGGGTGCGCTGGTGTTATCGTCACCTGATCCGACCGCTGCTTTTCCTGCAGGACTCCGAGCAGATCCATAACCGGACGCTGGGTGCCCTCGGCGTCGCCAGCCGCTCGGCGTTGCTCCGGTCCCTGGCCTCGGCGGCGTTCCGCGCCCCCTCCCTGCCCGTCGATCTTTTCGGCCTTCGTTTCCCGAACCCCGTCGGGCTCGCGGCCGGCATGGACAAGGTGGCGCAGGCGGTGCCCATGTGGGAGGCCCTCGGCTTCGGGTTCGCCGAACTGGGCGGAGTCACACAACATGCCCAGCCCGGCAACGACGCACCGCGCATGTTCCGGGTCATCCCGGACGAGGCGCTGATCAACCGCATGGGGTTCAACAACCCCGGCGCCGAAGCCTTCGCCACCGCCCTCGCCGCCTGGCGCCAACACGGCCTCTGGCCCGCCCACCCCGTCGGGGTCAACCTCGGCAAATCCAAGATCACCCCTCTCGAATCCGCCCCCGCCGATTACGCGCACTCCTTCCGACGGCTTCACCCGCTGGCCGACTTTTTCGTGGTCAACGTCAGCTCCCCCAACACTCCCAACCTCCGAAAACTCCAGGACCGCGCCGCACTCGACGAGATCCTGGCGGCACTCAAGGAGGCCTAGACATCGCTCGGCGGTTCACGAAAACCGCTGCTGGTGAAGGTGGCGCCGGACCTCACCTTCGATGCCCTCGATGAAATCCTCGAACTCGCCAACTCCCGCGGGCTCTCCG
>CAYZAE010000328.1:0-4705 GCA_964476125.1 uncultured Verrucomicrobiota bacterium
CGTCGGGCCCCGGCCCCGCGGTGAATCCAAAGCGGTGACATGTCCCCGCAGTCCATGCAGCCCATCGAACCGTCGCTCTCCCAGTCCTCGGGTGGAGCCGTTCGGGGCAGGGGGATGAGCTATTCGTGGGAGAAGACGTGTTCACGGCCCGGGGCAGGCCTGGGGTCGCTGGTAGTCGAACTGTTGTTCCCCGAAATAGACCGAGTTGCCTGCGATCCGGATCAGGGCGGCGTCGGCGCCGGCGGTTGAGAGCATGATCATCGCCGGTCCCGCATCGGTCTCGACGATGGTCCAGTCCCCGGTTTCCGAGGAGTTGCTGTTCGAGTAGCCGGTGTAGAATCCGCCTCCGCTGAGATTGCCGGAGTAGCTGGACTCGGACTGGGTGGTGATCTCGTAGGTGCCCTGACAGAAAAAGGCGTTTTTCTGGGTCCACCGCTGGAGGGATCCGTAATTGCCGCCATTGCCGGCGTTCGAGGCCTTGACCCAGAGAAAGGCTTTGCCGGAAATAATGTCCACCAGGTCCGTGCGGGTGCGGCGGGGCACTGTGACCACCGACTGGGTGAAATCGTTGAGCACCCGTTCCATCACCCGCCGGTTGGGTTCGGTGAAGAATCCCACGAAAGCCACCAAGCCCCCGCTCGGATGCAGCACCGCCTGACACCGGGCGGTGGCGCCCTGGAGGCTGTTGAACTGGTCGTCGAAACCCGCGCCATTCCACTCAGCCGTCAGCTGGGAGCCGCTGATCCGGGGCGTCCCGGCCGATTGAAAGCCGCCGAACTGCCCCACTGGAATGGCATCTGAAAGCGCCCGGGTGATCTTCGGTCCGTCTCCCGAAAGGGCGATGAAACCAAGCACCAGCCCCGCCTCCGTGTCGGACGCGTAGAGCATGGTCGAGGTCCCCTCTCGGACGCCGCCCTTCCAGTTCGTGGGGATGGTGAACTGCAGTCCGAGGAAAGGAGATCCGATGATCGTGGACGGCCCGAGGACCTGGCCGGGGATGGGATCCACGGCCTGAGGGGAGATCGTGGGGCCCGCTGGCAGGGTGCGAACCACCCGGAAGAATCGCCCGCTGCCGTCCAGGCCAACCCCCAGCTTCAGCGTGCCGCCGGTTCCGTTTTGTCCGTTGCCCACCGGACGCCAGTCGGGCCGGGTGAGGCTGTGGGTGGATTCGAGCGTGTAGACAAAACCGGTTTCGGAAGGCCAGCTCACCTCCCGCGGCGCGGTGCGGCTCAGGGTGACCCCGAAATTGGCGGCGGCCCCCTGCGCTCCGTCGGCGCCCGCGACGGCGACCCAGGCGATAACGGTCCAACGACGTAGTCCAAGCTTCCAGCCCATGAAGGTTGTATCGGACGGCGGAGGCCTGGATGACAGGATTTTTTCAGGGGTCCCAGTCCAGCCCCATTCCACGGAGTTGCCGGCGCAGGCTGGGGAGGTTCCAGGCGCATGCCTGACCCTCGCGGGTGAGGAGCAGGAACCGGTCGCCGGACCGGTCCCAGGTCATGTCCAGAAGATCGTTGGGTTGCGGACTGGTGAGTCTCACCACCTCCCGCCAGTCGGACAGCCGGAGGATCTGGACGTGGTCGTTGTGCTGCAGCACCGCCATCAGCCGGCCGTCGGGCGAGAATCGGATGCGGGCCGCCAGCGAGGTGCTCACCGCCGGCCAGGAAGCCACCTTGCGCCAGTCGCCCGCGGACCAGACGGCGTATTCCTTGGTGTCGCGCGTGACCAGATGCCGTCCGTCCGGGGTGAACACGGCCAGCAGTGCTCCCTGCAATCCAAGCTCGCGGAGCGGTCGCGCGGTGGCGGCATCCCACAACTTCACGTCCGCCACGGGAAGAAGCGTCGAAGCCAGGAAACGTCCGTCGGAACTCAGGGACATGAAGGTCATCGGTTCCCCCCGGGCCACGCCTTTCGCGGTCGAAGGATCCCCCTCCCGCCACAGTTCCACCCGGGTGATGTAAATCGGGTTGCGGTCCAGCGCCACCAGCCAATCCGCCCCGCCCCGGTAGCTGGCCTGGACCGTGGAATCCACCGACCGGCCCACCGTCACCGGTTCCCCGAACTTCAACTCCGGCCCGGTTTCCCCGGCAACCCGTTCCACCGACATCCGCCGGATGCCGGAAAACCGGGTGCTGAACACCACGTTTGAACCGTCCGGACTGAAGTGCGCCGACATCCAGGGCAGACCGGATTTCTCGTAACGGCCGAGGTGCGCCCCGCTGGCGGAGTCCCAGAAATCAAGCCCGGCATGCGTGCCCGCGACGATCAACGTGCCGTCCGGGCTTGCGTCGATCGAGCATCCCTGGGGCCTGGCGCCGGTGGGGGCGAATTCACGGAACACGGCCTCGGCGGATGGCCGGGAACTGTCGTGGGTGGCCAGGGCGATGACCGCTTCGTTTCGGGTGTCGAGGGAGGGATTGAGTCGGGCGGCATCGGCGACAGCCCGGAGCACGTCCTCCTCGAAGCCGGCGTTGGTTCCGCCGCGGCGGGCCCGCACCTGGGCGAGCAGGGCGGCATGCCAGTTGGTGCGGGCCCTGAGTTCGGCGTTCCGGGTGCTCGCCAGGGCGCTGGCGAGACGGCGGTTGGAAGCGGCGAGAAGAAAGCTGCCCAGGACGAGGGAGAGCAGGAATCCGAGCGCGAGCAGCGACACCAGGGGACGCCGTCGGGCGCCGCGCCAGGCGCGTTCGAGGGGCCCCGCCGGCCGGGCCTCGATCGGTTCGCCCCGAAGCCAGCGTTCCAGATCGTCCGCCAGCGCGGCCGCCGACACATACCGTTTCTCCGGTTCCTTGCGCAGACACTTGAGGGCGATGATTTCCAGGTCACGCCAGCCGGCGTCCTCCGAGACGAAGCCGGCCCGCGGACGCGCCCGGATCGGGGGAGGTTCCTGGTCGGTGATCCGTTGCAGGATTTCGGCAAGGCTCTCGCCGACGAACGGCGGTTGGCCCGATAGCAGTTCGGAGAGGATCGCGCCGAGGCTCCAGACATCGGCCGCCGTGGTGGCGTCGCGGGCGCCGCGAACCATTTCAGGCGCCATGTAGCCCGGGGTGCCCAGCGGGGAGCCTCCGACCGTCAAGGTACTCTCGGCACCCAGGCGGCGGGCCAGGCCGAAGTCGGTGACGTACGGTTGGCCTTCGCTGTCGAGGAGAATGTTGGCGGGTTTGAGGTCGCGGTGGAGGACGCCGCGTTCGTGGGCGTGCTGCACTGCGCGGGCGATGCGGGCCACCAGGGTGGCGGCATCGCGGCCGGGAAGGAGATCCGGGGGACCGGAGGCTCCCGCGGGAGCCCCCCCACCGACCATGGGGGACGGCCGGGAGGCCAGGGTGGATCCCTCGATCAGCTTCATGGCGAACCAGGCCCGACCTTCGGTCTCGCCCATCTGATACACCGGCACGATGCCCGGGTGGTCCAGCGCGGCGGCGTTGCCTGCCTCCGCGAGAAAACGTCGCCGCTCCCCGGTGGAAGCGAACTTGCCGGAGAGAATCACCTTCACCGCCACCTCCCGGTTCAAAAGGGAATCGTGAGCCCGGTAAACCGCCCCCATGGCGCCCCGTCCAAGCTCGGTCCCCAGGTGGTAGGGACCGAAGGTGGCAGTGGCGGTTGCCGCTGCGGATGCCGCCTCCTTCGTGAGACCGGAGGAGGATTCGAAGTCGGCTGGCGCAGCCGGTGTGGACGGCGACAGCCGGCGAAGTGCGGTTCGCGATACGCACCGGGGACACAATCCACCCAGCCGGTCAGCCCGGGTCGGCTGGCCGCACCGGGGACAGGGCCGCGCGGTGGAGGTCGGGTCCATAGCGGATAAATCGTCGGGTTCGGGGGCGGATGACCGACAATCACGAAAAGAGGGCGCGAATCTCGTGCTCGACCTCGGACGGTGTGCCCACGGTTTCGAGCAGTTCCGCGCGGACGCAGGCGTCGAATTCCTCCCGCAGCCGCTGGACCCGTTTGGCGGTCGTGTTGGCGGTGGTTCCGAATTGTTCGCCGATGCGGGCGTAGTCGCCGGGGCCGGGTTCGTCGCTCAGGAACAGGCGAAGGGCCTCGAACCAGGATCGGTCCGCCTCCGATTTCTGGCGGTTCTCCAACCTCAGGTAAGCCAGATGAAGCACATGCTCGGCCCAGGCGCGGTCCAGGGCGTCACCGGGATGCGGATCCTCGCCGGCGGCGATGGATTCCCGTTCGTCCGGTTCCAGGGCATCGAGTTCGACCGGGGTTCCCGGGGGCAGGCGCCGCCGTTGGTCGATCAGATGGTAACGAAGGGCCGCCTTGAGATAGCTCCGGAACCTGCCGCGGTCCGGCGAGACCCGGGCGAAGCTGTTCCGCTTGATCAGGCTCTGGAAGAACCCCTGGACGAGGTCATCCGCCTCGACCGCGGCAATGCCGAGGCTTCGCAAGTAGTGCCCCACCGGCTCGCGATAGCTGACACAAAGGCGCTCCAGGGCGGCGTCCGCCTCCGGAGAACCTTCACCCCCCGCCGTCAGCACAAGGCTCCAGCGGGTGGCGGGAAAGATTTCGGGCCCGGACACGTTAGGCACTCTGGCCGTCATCCGGCATGCGTCAACGGAGAAGGCGCCGAAGTCCGTTCCAATGGGGTCGCATCTAAATTGTTGACTATTGGGTGGCGGCTTGCCGGGTCATCGCTCGGGATTCAATAGTCAACAATTGAGACGCGACCCCATTGCTGTTTCGTTATGCCGCCGCACTCGAAAGG
>CAYZAE010000329.1:0-4690 GCA_964476125.1 uncultured Verrucomicrobiota bacterium
GTGGAACTGTCGGCTCAGCCCACGCTTCCCACCGCTCTCCAGACCCGCCAGCGAGGGCATGACGTATTCCTCTAGGGTGTCATTTTCTGCGAGCGCTTCCAGGTGGGTTTGAAGATCCGGATGTAGCGGCACGGCGACGGCATTCCCGCGTTTCCCGGGCTTGGCGATGGTGATGACGCTCTTGACGAGGTCGACCTGATCCCAGCGCAGGGAAGCCAGCGTGACGAGCCGGGCACCCGTGCGAGCGCCCAGCAGAACCAGCGTGCGCCATTCGGGGTCGGCAGCCTTGATAAGCATGGCGACCTCGGCACTGGTAAACGGTTCGTGGGTCTTGCCCTCGCCTTCGGGGTTTTCGACCGCTTCGGCTGGGTTGGTGTCTATCAACCCCTGACGTCGTGCCAGTTCCATGGCCGACCGGATGACCTCCAGATGAAGCTTGGCCGTCTTGACCGACGACGACTTGAGGCGGCGGCTGATGTGCTCGTCGATGTCCCGGGCACGAAGATCGCCCAGCGGTGCGTCGGCCTGCTTGTCCAGCTCCGTCAGGAAGGTGTTGATGACGCCCTTGTAGCGGTCGGTGGTTTCCTCACTGCGTTTGACCTCCTTGCGTCGCAGCCACTCGGTGAACCAGCTGCGGACGGACGTGGTGCGAAGACGCTCCGTCGAACCGGAACGGACCATGATGTCGTTCAGAACCTTCCGGAACTGCGTCTCGTTGGCCCGGGTTTCCTTGACCAAACGTTCGGCGCGCTCGAACTCGACGGCTACCGCCAGAGCGAGTTTTCGGTCGGTTTGCTTGGTCGAACGCAGAATCTGCCGTCCGTTGGCGTCATACCAACTGGCGTGCCAGAACTTGGAATTGGGACGGCGGTGGATACTGGCCATGCGTCCCTGCTAATAAAACTGCTAATGTCAGGGACGTCAAACACGTTCGAAGGTGTTGAATTTCCTAGGAAAGTGAAGAAGTGGAGCGGGTGAAGGGAATCGAACCCTCGTGTTTATTACCAACGAGGTTTCATGGGGAAATCCCATGATTCAACCGCGAAAGTGAGGCGGAACACCACCATTCCAGACCAACCTACGGACTTGGACCGAACTCCTCACCACTGAATACCACTCCCGGCCGCACCATGGTGCGATCACAAAGGGGCGCGGCCAGACGAGGGCGGTGATGACAAGGTCCATGAGCACCCTGTTGAAGAATCCGCAGATCGTGAACGCTGACGAGGCCGTCCCGGCTGCCCAAACGGGCAACCAGGGCGTATCAGCCGATCACCAGGGGAAGGTGAAGTCGAGGGGCTCGGGCGGAAGAATCCGGTACATCCGCATCACCGAGGAGTCGAAGGAGTCGAAGGCGACGCGCTCGACGTCGGCACCCTCGAAGTTCCAGTACGGCCGCCAGGGGCCCGCCAGTCCCGTGTCGGAGTACTCCAGCCGGACTTGATACCCGCGGGCCACCCGGGTCGACAGCATCGCGCCGATCTGGCCGCCCCCGGCGTCATACCTGGAGATCGACAGCGGCTCGCCGGAACTTGGCATCTCGTCGTCGGCCAAGGTCAGCACCGTGCTCTCGTAGCCCTTCATGAGCTTCAGGCCCCCTTCACCGGGTTCGAGTGTGAGGGTCACATCCAAGGTGCCCTGCGCCTCGGTGTTGTTCACCAGCGGGATCTGGACGAAGATCTGCGACTCGCCCGGCCTGAAGGAGGCCGTGCGACGGGTCTGGCCACCGAGGACAGCCAGTGCGGCGGCCGGGCCTTCCAGCCGATAGGTGACGTCGGCCGACTTGCGGGTGTCGAGGGTGCGCCAGAGACGGATCTGGACGTATCCGTTGGTGGAGCCCTCGTTGATCTGGAAGCGCGACGAGACGAAGCCCACCTCGCCTGGGTTCAGGTCGTCGAGGAGGCTCACTTCCATACGAACCGGGGCGTTGGTGCTGCCGTCGATGGACAGTTCGAAGAGGGCTGTTTCGGTGCCCTCGTTGACTTCGTCCAGGATCGTGGGCAGCGGCAGCCAGTTCATGGAACCGAGCCCGCCCATTGCCGGCAAGATCCTCACGGGCTGGCTGATGTCGAAATCCTGGCCCGGGGTGGCGGTGCCGCTGACGAACCGGGCGCGGACGGTGATGTCGTTGGTGCCCGTGTAGGCGCCGAGGACCGTGAAGAACAGCGGGATGTAGGCCCGATCCTCCGCGATTTCGAGTTTGGGGTAGTCGAGCTGCAGCGACAATCCCTGCAGGCCGCCACCCTCACCCGGGGCAGGCTGGACCGGGGGCTGGGTGTCCCGGGTGGGCTCGGCCGGATCCGTGGGCGTCACCGGCGGTGGTTCGACCTGTCGGGGCGGGATCTCGGGAGTGACCTCCCGCACCAGAATGGTTTGCGCTGGCAGGGAGAAGCTCAGCAGGGCTGCGGTGACGACGACCGCGGCCCAGGAGGGTCGCAAGGGCAACAGACGTTCGATGAACGCGCAGGATTTCGAGGTTTGCTTGGGGTTCATGGGAGGGATGGGGTTGGTATTTAACTCATTCATTGAAAAAGCATGGCTTATCGGTAAACGTCGCGAATCACCCAGTGGGCAATGCCTGCGACGGGGGGAGGAAGTTCAGGCGGCCCGGCGCTGCGTGGCCGTCAGCGCGCCTCCGGAAAGGGCCCCGAAGAGCGCAAGGAAAGCGAGGGCCGCCGGGGTCAGAGCGAGGCTGCTGTGGATCCACGGATGCCAAGCCGACTGGAGCAAGGCCACGACCGCCATCCCGGTCAGGCCCAGCGAGAGCCCGATGGCCAGGCGAACGGGAATCCGCGCCCGACGGATCAACAAGGCCATGGCCAGCGACCCAACCGAGAGCCCCACGCAGGCGGCGATGGACCCGTGGCTTGGGTCGGAGGTAGCGCACACCCGCGAAGCAAAACCGACGCCCAGCAAAAGCCATCCCACCAGGGCCACCCGTTGCGTCGGGGTCATGGGAATCCGGTGGGACTCCCGGGGATCTGACTCGCGGAGGCACCGACGGGCCACTTCCAGCGGCGCACCCATGGAACGTAGGGCGGACTGGCGAGCTTCTTCGGAGGGCATTCCCGAGCGGAGGCCAGCCTCGAGGGATTCCATCAGGTGGTCTTCCAGCTCAGCAGCCAGCGGGGCAGGCAGACCGGCCAGATCCGAGGAAAAGGGGGACAATTTCATGGGTGGGTCTTTGAACGAGATGATTGTTGGTGACTCGGTTGGGGAGGTCAGACTGCTGAAACCGACGCCTGGACCGGGGAGCACTGGGAGTCTTCGGTGGCCCACAAACGATTGATGACCGCGTTGATGGTCTGCCATTGCCTGCGGTCGTCTTCCATCACGGGGCGGGCTTGGGGGGTGAGTTGGTAGTACTTGCGCTTGCGACCGGTCTCCGATTCGCCCCAGCGGGCAACGATGAGTCCATCGGCTTCCAGTCGGTGGAGAATTGGATACAACATGCCATCTGTCCACTCGACCTCCCCGCCGGAGAGTTCGCGGACCTTTTGGACGATGGCATACCCATAGCTCTCTCCGGCCTGAAGGATGCCCAAGACAATGGTGCTGGCGGAGGCGGCGTTGAGGTCCTTGTTGATCTTCATGGGACTACTATGCATGGCAGTGCTATGTATGCAAATCCCAGGTATCCTTTTTCTGAGATTTTTTTGGAGTCTTTGAGGGACAGGCTCCTTTTGCGGCGAGAAGGCGTTTCACGGTCCTTATCCTGTTCTCGCGAGTCAGTTCGTGGGTTTCGTGGCCGGCGCGTCAATCCCGCTCATCTCGAACTGCACGCCCATCGTGTCTGTCACCTCAAGATCTGGCGCGAAGGATGTTCTCGGCCGCGATGGCGTTCGGCACCCAGCACAGCCATACGTCGGGACTGTCGATCCGCACCCGCATCCGATCCGCCTCGCCCATTCCAGGAAGACCGGCCGCCAACTCCGTCTGTGTGTTCGTGCCCCACTCCGCGCGCTTGCCGTTCCAACTCCAAACGGTCATCGCACCCGGCGGCAGACGGAGCGGTTCGCCGCAACACGCGGACGGCAGGTCATGCCACGCCCACTCGTCGCCCTGCAGCAGTTCCTCGGGAGTTATTGCTTCACTTGCGGGGCGTTGGCGCGACCGGCCGAACCCGGCCTCCGGAGGGAAGTCCAAGTTCACGAATCGAAATGGATACGTCCGGAACCGTGCGCCGGTCACGTGCGGCGACGAGGAGGAAATGCCGGCCCTGGTTCATCCGCAAGGGCAACCGCTTCGGGGACCAGGTTTCACGCCCCAGCCGCAAATCCCACAACTCCTGGCCATCGAGATAAAACTGGACCTCAAACTTCCCTCCCGGAGCACCGGAACTCACGGTGACCTCAGCCCAAAGGTCCGCATCGGCTTCCACCGCACACAGGGCATAAGCCCCCACCAACCCTACCCCGGACTCCCGGGATCCGGAGACGGGGTCCGTCAATTCCAACCGCGCCGTGTTCGTCATGGGCCGCCAGAGAAACTGCACGTTCCCCACGTTCACCGGAGCTTTCAGGTTCCAGGCATCCGGCGCTGTGTTGACGAGAGTGGAGGCCGCCATGGTGTCGGCCGGGAACGGCCCGACCACCTGCCATTCATGAACCGCACCGGTTCCGACCGGGATGGATTCCAGCCACGACACCACGGACTCCCCAGACTGAACCGTGATTTTCGCCGGAAAGGT
>CAYZAE010000330.1:0-4587 GCA_964476125.1 uncultured Verrucomicrobiota bacterium
CCCCACGCCCTCCTCGCTCCCCCGCCGAACCCAAAGCGGAGACATGTCTCCGCACTCCACACTCCCATCTCCCCCCTTGGGAAGTGTGTCGAAGGCCGCAAGCCGCCGGTCGTGCGTCGCCGGTCGCCCCGAACTCCGAACTCCGATCTCCGATCTCCGATCTCCGCCCCCCAGACGCCAGACGCCAGCCCCCAGCCCCTCCCCCTCCCCTCTCCCCTCCCTACTCCCTCCCCTTCCCCCCCTCTTCAAACACCGGCAGCGACAGCGACCACCGGATCGCTGCCAGACGCATCGCCAGCGTCACGATGACCCCCACCAACATCGGCCAGACCGTTTGCGGTGCCAGCCGGTGCAGGAACACAAACACCGTCGCCCCCACCACCGCCGCTGTGGCGTACAACCGGATCTCAGGCCGAAACACCAGCGGCAGCTCGTTCAACAACACGTCCCGCAGGACGCCACCGGCCACTCCCGTCACCGTTCCCAAAATCACCGCACTGAAGCCCCCCGACTCCAACGCCAGGCTTTTGCCGGCCCCCACAATCGTGAACAACGCCAGGGCGAAAGCGTCCGCGAGCTCGAGATACTTCAGAAGCGGCGTCATTTGCCGCACCAGCCAGAACGTGCCCACCCCGGTCACCACCGAGGTGGCACCGTACCGCCAGTCGGTGATCCAGAACACCGGCGTGGCTCCCAGACAGATGTCGCGGATCGTCCCCCCGCCCAGCGCCGTCACCAGCGCCAGCACCACCACCCCGAACAAATCCACCCGACGCCCCCGCGCCGCCAGCGCCCCCGCCACCGCACTCACCGCCACCCCGAAATGCTGCAGGATGAAGTACAGGTCCGTGGCATACGGAAGCGGCACGGGAAGGTGGACGTTCATTGCAACAGCCTCCCCGCTTCAGGGCGCACGACGGTCCGCCCGTTACAGTCAGGGTTCCGCATACAATCCCACCTCGGAAAGCGCCGGCGACGCCGAGGCCTTCCCGATCCGTAGCCGGACACGGTCCGTGAACAGCTTCCCACTCAACCGGATCAACCGCCGGTTCCCGATGCTCGTCCCCTTCCCGAACTCCTTCCACGCCCCGTCCACCCACTGATCCAGCCCGAACTCCTCGATGCGCTGCCCCAGGACGATGTTCTCCCGCAACGACACCACGGAAAACGCCGACGGCCGCTTCAACTGAAACACGATCTCCGCCGTCTGCACGCCATCGTCCGTCGCCCAGTACGTGTCCCGCTTCCCGTCCACCAACCGCTTCGCGGCGTACGCCTTCGCACCACCCCGCACGTTGCTCGCCGTCACCTCCGCACCCTTCGCGAAATCGCGCGCAAACGTGGCGTCCAGCAGCCGACGAAACTCCCGCAGCGACGCCAGATCATTCTCATGCACCCGACCCCGTCGGTCCGGAGGCAGGTTCAGGTTGAGACACGCCCCGCGCCCGACCGACTTGTAATAGATATCGAGCAGTTCACCCGGCTTCTTCACCCGCCCATCCTCCGACGCGTGATAAAACCAGCCCGGACGAATCGACACATCGCATTCCGCCGGAATCCAGTCCGTGCCCGGACGTTCCCCTGAGTTCAATCCATCGCTCGTCCCGCCCGGATGCCGCCCCGGCCGGGTCATATCGAGTGTCGCCCAGCACGGATCTCCCGCGATACCCCGCTCGTTGCCCACCCAGCGAAAGTCCGGACCCGCATCGCTGAACATCGAGGCCATGGGCTGGAGTTCGCGCACGATCGACCAGGTGTTCGGCCAGTCGTAATAGCTCCGGTTGTCGATCTGCCGTTTCTCCCGCGCCCCACCGTAAAAGCCGTCTCCCCCATTCGCCCCGTCGAACCACACGGTAAATAACGGTCCGTACTCGGTGAGCAGCTCGCGCAGCTGGTTGCGGTAATAGGTGAGGTACTCCGGCTTCGCGTAGTCCTTGTGATTCCGGTCCCACGGCGAGAGGTACACGCCGAAACGCAGTCCATGGCGTTTGCAGGCCAGCCCGATCTCCCGGACCACATCGCCCTTCCCACCCTTCCACGGGGAGTTCTTCACCGAATGCTCGGTGTACTTCGACGGCCATAAACAGAACCCGTCATGGTGCTTCGCCGTCAGGATCAGGCCCTTCATGCCGCCGTCCTTTGCCGCGCGCACGATCTGGTCGGCATCGAAATCGGTCGGATTGAACACCGATTCCGGTTCATCCCCGTAGCCCCATTCCTTGTCCGTGAACGTGTTCACGGTGAAATGCAGGAAGCCGTAGAACTCCATCTCATGCCACTGGAGCTGGCGTGGCGTCGGCACCGGGCCGTAGGGAGCCGGAGGCGGCACCGCGGCGGAAACGTCCCCAGACGTCATCGAACCCAGAACGAGAATCGCGGCCAGCAGGCCCCGGGCGTAACCCGAATCAATGCGAAGCTTCACGGCCCAAACCCTAGACGGCCGTCTCCCGGGACGCATCTCACTTTTCTCCCGCGTTCACCCCAACCTCGTTGCTGAAACAGCCCGTTTCTCCGATACCACGATCCAGCCCACCCCGTCCCCGGCCCAAACTCCACCCCGCCCGCGCCCATGATCGCCCCAGCCCCCGCGCCCGTCCCAAGCCCCTGCGCCGCCTGTCCGCTCAGCCGCCGTCGATTCCTCTCCAGCACCAGCCTCGCCGGACTCGGACTCGCCCTCACCGACGCTCATCGACGCACGCTCGGCGACTCCTCCCCACCCACCCCCACCCCCTCCCCCACCCGAACCCGCATCCGGATCGTCCACGCCCTCCACACCCCCGTCCAACGCACCCCCGAATGGCCCCACATCGGCTTCGACTTCCGCCCCTCCATGGAGCGGATCGAACGTCAGCTGCGCGAGAGCTGCCCCGGTTTCGATTTCATCCCCTCCCAGGCCGCCGGCCCCGACCAGGCCCGGCAAATCCTCGAGGAGGATCGCCAGAATCCCGCCAGCACCATCCATGGCTATCTGGTCCTCCAGATGAACTGCTGGAACCAGGTGGTCCAAACCTTCGCCACCTCCGGCAAACCCGTGCTCTACGCCGACTTCCAATACGGCGGCAGCGGCGGATTCCTGGTCTACAACGCCGCCCTGCTCCGCAACCGCTCCCCCAATGTCGGCTTCGTCGCCTCCTCCGAACCGGCCGACCTCGCCGAAGCCGTCCGCTGCTTCACCCTCGTTCAACGCGGCGGTTCCCTGCGCGATTTCGTCGATGCCACCCATCGACTGCGCACCCGGCAAACCGCTCCCCACGCCCCCGTGGCACCCTGCGCCGATGACCTCAAGTGTCTTGAACCGCACGACTGCGCCGCCCGGATCAAGTCCGCGAGAATCCTCGTCATCCGCGACCAAACCTCCGGCGACGAACCGCCCGTGATCGGCATCCCCGTCCTGCGCCGGCCGTTTTCCGAACTCCAGCAGGCCTGCCGCCAGGCCGACCGCGAGGAAGCCCGGACCCTCGCCGACCGCTGGCGCTCCGCCGCCACCCACATCCATGGGGTGAACCGGTCCACGCTCGAATCGTCGGCCGCCATGTACCTCGGAACCAAAACCCTGTTCAATCGGCACGGCGCCACCGCCATCACCGTCGACTGCATCGCCGGCTTCTACGGGGGTCACATTGGGGCCTACCCCTGCCTCGGGTTCCATCAATTGGCCAACGACGGCCTCATCGGCGGTTGCGAAGCCGATCTGCCGTCCGCCGCCAGCATGGTGGTTGGAAACATCCTCACCCAGTGCCGCCCCGGCCTCATGTCCGACCCCGTGCTCGACACCGCCACGCGCCGGATCATTTACACCCATTGCGTCGCGTCCAACCGTCCCCTCGGCCCCTACGGACCTGCCAACCCCTTCGACATCCTCAGTCATTCCGAGGATCGCCAGGGCGCCTCCGTTCGTTCCTTCCTCCCCCCGGGCCACCTCACCACCACGATCCAGTTCAATTCCGAACGAAAGGAACTCCTGCTCCACCAGGCCATGACCGTCGACAACGACCCCGACGACCGCGCCTGCCGGACCAAGCTGCGCTGCGATCCCCTGGGCGACTTCGAGAAACTCTTCACCCACTGGGACCGCTGGGGTTGGCACCGCGTCACCTTCTACGGGGATCTGAAAACCCCGCTGTTCGCCCTGGCCGACACCCTGGGCTACCGCGTGGTCCAGGAAGCCTAAAACCGGTGTTGGTGGTACATCGGCATTTTCTTGGTGGTGGAACTCGTCGCGCTGCGACGAGTAGCGCCGCGTCCAGCGGCGCCTGAGGTTTGTCTATTTTCGCCCATCGCACAGAAGTCGCGGAGCGACGGGACGATGGTAGCCAGGGCTTCAGCCCCTGGACCTGGAGTTTGGGCAATTTTGCTGGGAATCCTGAAGGGATTCCGTCCTCCAGCCCGGGGTTGGACCGCGTCCGCGCGGACCTACCCCGGGAACCCATCCCCGCGCGTATGAAACCCTGAAGGGGTTTCGTCCACCCGCGGCCCCTTCACACTCCGCGCCGGGAGGCCACAACCTCGTTCGAGGTTGTAACGCCCCGCATCCGCCGCTTGACCGGGAGGGCCGCAGGGAACCTAATCTGCCCACGGTTCGACCGC
>CAYZAE010000331.1:0-4532 GCA_964476125.1 uncultured Verrucomicrobiota bacterium
CCCGCACCACCCAACCAACCAACAACCCACTCCCCACTCCCCCTCACCTGTCCCCCGCCCGCCCGCCCCGCAGTCCGAATTGCGCCAGCTTCTCCCGCATCTTCAGCCGGGTCACCCCCAGCCAGCGGGCCGCCTTGGCCTGGTTGCCCTGGGCCAGCTGGATCGCTTGAACGAAAAGTTCCCGCTCCAGATCCCCCACCATCCGCGCGTAGGCATCGAACTCCTCCCCCCGTTGCACCCGGGCCAGCAGCTCCGTCACGTACGCGGCGTGGCTCTGATCCATGGTTCGCACCGGACTCCGGGCCCGCGTCATCGCCCCCTCCACATGCTCCAATCCCACCCCGAAAGGTCTCGATAGCACCAGCGCCTGACGGACCACGTTCTCCAGCTCCCGCACATTGCCCGGCCACGGCTGGTTCTGAAGCCAAGCAATCGCCTCGGGATGAATCGTCGGATCCGTCACCCCCAACTGCGCGGCGTAACGCGCCAGAAAAAAGCCCGCCAACTCCGGGATGTCCTCGGACCTCGCGCTCAACGGCGGCAGGCGCAGCGTCACCACGCTCAACCGATAAAACAGATCCTCCCGGAACTCCCCCTCCGCGATCGCCGATTCCAGCTCCCGATGCGTCGCCGCCAGCACCCGCACATCGACCGGGATGACCTCGTCCCCGCCCAGCCGCTGGATGCACCGTTCCTGGAGCGCACGCAGCAGCTTCGATTGGGTGCCTGAGGAAAGATCCCCGATTTCATCCAGGAACAGCGTCCCGCCATGAGCCTGCTCGAATCGGCCGATACGACGCGCCGAGGCCCCGGTGAACGCCCCGCGGTCGTGCCCGAACAGTTCACTCTCCAGCAGGGTTTCCGGAATGGCCGCGCAATTGACCGCGATGAACGGTCGGTCCGCGCGATGGCTGTGCTGGTAGATCGCCCGGGCCACCAGCTCCTTCCCGGTGCCGGTCGCCCCGCGGATCAAAACCGTCACCGGCGTGGCCGCCACCCGCCCGATCTCCTTGTACACCTGCTGCATGGCCCGCCCCGCCCCGACGATCGCCGAGGGGGCCGACCCCGCGGCACCGATCCGCACGGTCTCCGACATCAGCCGGGACCGCGCCACCACCGCCGCCACGAGATCCAGCAATTCATCCACCTCGAACGGCTTCAGCAAATACTCGCAAGCGCCCAGCTTGGTGGCCTCGATCGCCGTCTCCGTGGTCCCGTGCGCCGTCATCATCACGATCGGAAGCCTCGGGCGCACCGTGTGCAACCGTCCCACCAGCTCCAGGCCCTCCAGCCCCGGCAGACGCAGATCCGTCAGCACCAGATCATAGGTCCCCTCGGTGGCCAGCTGCAGCCCGGTGTCCCCGCGGCTCGCCAGATCCACCCCATAGCCCTCCGCCCGCAGAACTTTCTGCAGCGACGACGCCGTGCTGGCGTCATCCTCGATGATCAGAAGTCTCGGAGACATCGTCGTCCAATCCAGGCAGGACAATCTCGAACGTGGTCCCACGGTTCATGGCCGTGACGTACCGGAGCGTGCCCCCGTGTTTTTCCACGATGCGCGAGGCGATGGAAAGCCCCAGGCCGGTTCCACCCTCCTTGGTGCTGAAAAACGGATCAAACAGCCGGCGCTCCACCTCCGGCGGAATCCCGCGTCCCGTGTCCCGCACCGAAAACACAACCGACCGGCCCGCACCCCCGCCCGCCCCGGCCGAACCCGAACCGTGCTGAACTCTCAGCGTCACCGAACCCGGCGGCTCGATGCTCTCCGCCGCGTTCCGAACCAGATTGATCAACACCTGCTTCATCTGCTGCGCGTCAGCCCGGATCCACGCCTCCTCGAACGGCTCCAACACCAACCGCACCCGCGCCGCCTCCAGCTCCGCCCCCAGCAATTCCCCCACCTCTTCCAGCAACCGGCCCGCCGGCAGCCGCACCATCGCCGGATCCGACGGTCGCGCGAACTGAAGGAAATCCCTCACAATCCGCTCCAATCGCGTCAACTCCCCCGCAATCACTCCGAGATCCTCATCCGCCGCGTACGCCTCCGGAAGCGTCCGCCGGAGACTGAACAGCCGGAATTTGATGGCCGTCAGCGGATTCCGGATTTCGTGCGCCACCCCCGCCGCCAGCACGCCCAGCGACGCCAGCTTCTCCTGGCGCGCGATCACCGCCTGGCTCTCGTTCAACCGCTCATGCAGCGGCGCAATCGTCGCCCGATACACCACCCCCGCCAGCAACAACGCCAACCCAATGGTCAACCCCGAGGACACCTTCAGCAGCCGCTCGTGCTCCTCCAGGGTCTGGTGGGTCCCCGCCAAAAACTCCTCCAGAACCATGTTCTCCCCGGATACCAGCTGACGGCACAGCTCAAACAAGTCCTCCGAGGCATCCCGCACCCCGACATACGCCGCCTCAAAACGGTGGTCCTCGGACGGCTTCCGGTCGGGCGCCAGCTCCTGCTGAACCCGCGCCAGATAACGCCCGAGCGCTTTCTCGGAACGGCCAAGCAGGGCCTCCTGTTCCTCCACCCGGTCCCGCCGGACCAGATCCAGTTCCGACAACTGTCTCAGCAGCACCCGGTTCGTCGCCAACAGCCCCTGGACTTCCCCGGATTCCTTGAGGAAATCCGCCCAGCCCGATCCGTCCCGATGCAGCGCGGAATCCAGGAGCGAGTTGTTCATCGTGCGGACCGCCGTCCGCAGATTGACCCCGACATAAAAACTCTGGCCCGTCACCAGGGCGTAGTCCGCCTGCAAACGCTCCAGCTGGCGCCAGGTGTTCCGCTGGATCCAGAACAGGAGCACACCCCCCAGCACCACCAGAATGCCAAACGCCGCCTGTCGCAGGGGCGGCGGCACCAGCTTCCAGGTCGCGGTTCGAATCGGACCACTCATGGCACAATTTGTTCCATTCTTCCCTGCACACCCAACCCACCCTTGGCAGCCAGGACCTCGAAACAAACGGTTTCCGCAGGCACCCATCCCCTGGCACGGGACACGCTACACACAATCCGTCAGGAAAGCGGGAATCGTGCAAGTCCGGTGACGGACCCTCCCACCCCCGCTTCGCGTTCCAACGGACATTCTCGACGAATTTTAGTGCCTCGCTTTGCCCGGACGGTCATTCGGCCGTCGGAAGCACTCGGAAGCCGGATAAGTCGTACGCAGACCGACCGATGTCATCCCGGGCGGTCTGCCAAGGCTACCGAGCCGCATTCCAGTTCCGTGCCGACCCGTTGAGAGTCGGGCCGGCGCCGTCCGGGCGAGGCACTGATCCTTTCCCTCAAGTTCGCGGGTCACCACGCCGGCTCCCGACCAGGTTCCCGGAGCGACGTGACCGCGCCCGCCGGTGCCGCCCCAGCGCTCGCGGCCGCCGTGCGCACGAATCGTGACCCGCCCGTCCGCGGGACCCCGCCGCTGCGTGCAGGTCCCGCGGACGGAACCCTCCTCCCGATCCCCACGCCACAACACCGTTGGCGGGATTCCGTCCTCCAGCCCGGGGTTGGACCGCGTCCGCGCGGGCCTACCCAGGGAACCCGTCCCCCCACGTCCCGAACCCATGGAAACTGTTCCAACCCGAATCCAATCCCGACGCCTCTGTGCTCCCTGTGCTCTCTGGGGTGCAATCCGCCCTTCCAAAAGTCCGCAACGCAGGGGATCCGGCCCTGCACTGGGGGACAGACCTTTGAAACCGCGCGACGCCAGCACATCCCGACTCGCGGCCCTCGCCCCAAGCCAAAGCCGAAGACCGCCCCACGGTTCCTTTTTCGCCCGCAGAGGCGCAGAGAGACGCAGAGGAAAGGCGGGGAGGCAGTATCACGAACTGCGCTGCTGATCACGGATCGGAGTCCCAATCCGGGAGGTTCACCACCGAGGACACAGAGAGCACAGAGAACTCGGAGAGAGTGTGAGGTTGAAGCCGTCGACGCCGGTTGCAGCAGTACATTTCAAGGAATTCTGCATGCTTCAAAAAAAACCAGGCCCAAATCCAAGGCGTGGCTTTGGGATGATCCCGTCCTGAAAGGCCTTTCTGTGGATCCGAGAAGTTCAGCTGCCTTTTCTTCCTCTGCGCCTCAGCGCCTCCGCGCGAGAAACAAAGGGGCGTGGGGAGTTGTCCGGCTTGGGGGTGGGGGTTGGGGCGAGGGCCGGGTCCGGGGGCGGGCCGACGTTGGGAGAGGGCATCGCGCAGAGAACCGGGCAGCCCTTTAGGGCTGCTTGTTTGCAGCCATGAACTTGCAGTTGGTAGCCAATGAGTTGCAGACCTGTTCACTGGCAGGCGCAGAGGCGCGGAGGAAAGGCGGAGAAGCGATTCTGGGAACTACCGTTCCGACCCAACCGCAGACCAGAGTCCCGATCCGGAGGGTCACCCCAGCGCCCAGGTTCAGCCCATTCCCTTCGTGAAACTCCTCGGGAATCCCTGCGGGATTCCGTCCTCCAGCCCGGGGTTGGACCGCGTCCGCGCGGACCTACCCCGGGAACCCGTCCCCCCACGTCCCGAACCCATGGAAACTGTTCCAACCCGAATCCAATCCC
>CAYZAE010000332.1:0-4522 GCA_964476125.1 uncultured Verrucomicrobiota bacterium
CCATGAACAGCTTCTCTTGCAGACCCAACTTGAGGTGGACCCATGACCAAAGCCGGGCAATCCAAGCGGGCCGGACCATAGGCCCTCACAGCGGAAATTTGCGTCGGTGACGAGCTTGGATTCCTAACCTGTGGCAAGAATCCACGTATCCGGAGTGCAGGAGAACTGCCAGACCCTGCTTGTCGAGTCGCTGAAGCGCGATTTGAAGATGGACGAGGAAACCTCTCAGACGCCGGACTGGCATCCTTCTGTCGGTTCTTCCTCGAAACCATTCTCGATCAGATCCGCTTCATGAGTGACCTGCTCGGCCTGCCGGCCTTGCGGACCCGAGTCGAACGTTACTTCCAGTTCGAAACGCTCCACCTGACACGCTACCGCGAGGAACTCATGCGCGTGGTGCGGACCCTGATCGACGAGGGCGAGATTCCCCGCGCCCGTGTGCAAGAAATCACCGGCAAAGGGGCGACGGTCTCCGCCGAGATCATCAAGCTCGCGCTCCGGGAAGGTCTCATCGAGTCGCCCAGCCCAAAAGGTCCCCTGCAGCCGGGTTTCCCCGCAAAAATCCTCGAGTTCTATTTCCCCCAACTATTTGTCGATCTTCCGGCCGACCTAGCGGACCGGGTGGGACGGTGATTCTCGACCCGTGCCATCAAGAAGTTTGAGGCACCGCAGAATCTTGCACAACCGGGCCTGACCCGTTGTCCGTCAGCCGCACAGACGGGTGGCTTCCTCGATCAAGGGATGTTCGAAGGCGGTGGCGTAGGCGGCCATTGAACCTGCTGAAATCCGGAGTTGTCGCGCGGGCTTCCGCCACTCCAAGACGGCCGCCAAGACTTCGCGGAGAATGACCTTGGCTTCCGGCCCTCGAAGTCCGAAGCGGGAGGCTGCATCGAGAGCGCCCATCACGCTCGGTTCGTCGTATTCTTCGGAGATGGCGGTCTTCGGGGTTTGGGCCCGGTCGATCTCTGGAACAGGATTGAGGTCATAGGCCGGCGACAGCGACCAGCGCCCCGCCGTGCGCATCAGGAATCCATGATTGCGGAGGTGATCGTCATAGTTGCTCGCCAACAGCGAAAAGACCATCCGACGCCACAACTCGCGCAACTCCAGTCGCACCTCGTCACCGAACTGACGGATACCGTCGGCCAGCATGGTATAGGTGCCCTTCTCTCCATGAGCGAGCCCCAGGAGACTGTTGGCCGAGATGAATGGAATCCGCTTCCCGCCGTCCCTGTCGAAACGGGTGATGACAGAGACGCTCCGTCCCTTCGAATGAACCCATCGATGCTCGGCGACCCGGATGCCTGCGTTGGCCGCCAGCGTCAACGCGAGGATCTCACCGGCAGCAATGTCCCGGATGTCATCCGGCTTGGGAAACTTGGCAATGGCCAGGCGGCCATCATGAAGAGCCACCATCGACTTGGGGCGTGCGCCACCCACCGGTGATCCCGCCCCCAACAGGAAGCGAAGGTCTTGAGCGGTCTCGGTTTCGCCGTGCACGGCATCGGCGGCGTTGATCAGGGCGGCCAACTGCACCACCGGGGGAATCCGCCCATCGCTGGACGCCAAAAACGGGCCACTGGAATCCGCCCGGAAACGAAGAGCACCAATGCGCGACGAGTCATCGAGCGCCAGAACGTAGTCAAGATCCCGATAGGGCTTGGACTCCAACACCTGGCGTCGTACCGCCCGGTCGATGAGGACCCGCCCCCATCGATCCGGTCCGCAGTCCTGCAGAGCCCCGAACAAGGAGGTTCCGTGATGCGGACCCGGCCGCAACGGCAGGTTCGTGGGATCGATGGCGAAAGCCCTCGGGCTGGCCAGCCATTGGGTTCCATACTCGAAGGTCACCAATGAACCCCGAGTCGCCGAGTGGAGGCGTCCAACAAACTGGGTCGATCCTTCCCAGTCCAGATGAACTTCGATGCTCATGATTGTTTCCTCCGGATCCGGCGGGGAAGGCGCTCTTCGTCCAGCTTCAATCCCAAGGCGTCTTTGGCGGGTGCGGCGAGTCCGGCGAGGCGGTCGTTCAACTGGAGCACGAATGCCGCAGTGGCCAGCGTTCCCAGCGAGACATTGGGGTCGCCTTTTTCGAGGCGCCAAAGGGTGCTTCGGCCGATGAACAGTCGGGCCGCCATGTCTTCGGTCGAAATGCCGCGCCGCCGTCGAGCCAGCGCCAGGTCGCGCCCCAGCTCACGCAGGGCCCGCACGGCCGGCAACGGAAGCGATTGTTTCGCAGGCATGAACAATAACGTGTCACAACCGAGACATTTCATACAATACCGTTTCATTTCTGAAACAGGTTTTGGACTCAACACCCCTCCCGGGATGACCCCAAGGATCACCGCTGCGCCCGTTTGGAGAGACGCTGCGGCCAACCCGGCTACCGCGCTGAATGGCCTGGCCGTGGACGTCAGCATGCGGATCAGAGCCGGTTCGCGCAGGCGATGCAGGCGGGCGCCTGGGAAAGGCCGCTCTGGATGCGCGGCGATCCGGGTTGCTAAGGGTCCAACGGGTGGGCGAGAGGGTCGGTCGCTGAATCGTTCGAATTTCGGCTCGCGATCAGTAGGGCTCGCTTTCCAAGCTGGGGTTATGCAACTCGCTCTCAACCCCGAGGGCCGGCTGACCGGGACCGCGGACGGGGATGCCGATCTAGATCTGATCACGGCCTTCGCTCAGGGCTCGGCGCAGGGGTTGCTGGCCATCGCAGCCGTGCGCGACACTTCGAAGCAGGACGCCGTGTGGATGTACTGGCGAGGCTTCGTGGACGCCTGCCTGACGGCGCTGGCGCATTCCCCGGCCGTTTCTGTTCCGGGCTTGATGCCTCCGGTGGAGGCCAACTCTTCGTGGTTGGTGGAGCAGACACTTCGATCCCCCGCCATGGCCGGCGGCGAATACTTATCGCCCGAACTACTTTCGGGTTTGTGGCGACAACTCGAGACGCTGGCCCGGTCCGAAGCCACCGCGGCAGGAGGGCTCCGGGAGTGGCTTCACCGCATCAATCCCGCCATGCAGTTGCTGGGTCGGGTGACCTTCCATCTCGCCGAAAATAAACGCTCGGAAGCCACTCCGTTCGCGTTCATGGCGACCTTCACGCACCGGATCTCCTCGTCCGATCGAACGGTGCACCTGCCTCTCGGCCGCGCTCTGCAAGAGTTTGCCGGAGCCGGCAGCGTCGGTGCGCTCCAGTCGCTGCTCGAACCCGTCCGCAAAGCCTCCGAATCGTCTGCTTGGGCCCGGCAACAGCTCGAGAGCCGAGCCCTCTTCCAACCCCAGGCGTGGACTCCCGTTCAGGCTCACGCCTTTCTGCGGGAGATTCCGGTGTTCGAGCAGTCAGGAATTGTCGTGCGCATTCCCGACTGGTGGAAGCAACGCAACAACTCGCGTCCCAAGGTGACGGTGCAAGTGGGCAACAGCCGTGGGCCTGGGCTGGGTTTGGGTGCACTCCTCGATTTCTCGGTGGTCCCAACCCTCGACGGTGAGCCTATCAGCCCTGAGGAATGGGACGCCTTGCTCAAAGGCTCCGGCGGGTTAATTCCGCTCCGTGGCCGATGGGTCGAGGTGGATCCAGAGAAACTCCAACGGGTGCTGGACCACTGGAAGGTCGCCCAGAAACAGGCGCGGCAAGGCGGCGTGAGTTTCCTCGAAGCCATGCGCCTGGTGTCCGGAGTGCGCATCGCGGGCGACACCACATCCCTGCCCTCTGCTCAAGATGCCGATTGGAGCGAGGTCGTCGCCGGCGACTGGCTCGCTCAGACCCTAGAAACGCTCCGGAAACCCGGTACGCCCACCGCCGATGAGACGTCACCGACTGAACGCAACCCCGGATTGCAGGCCCGACTGCGGCCTTATCAGGAAGCCGGGGTCGACTGGCTGTGGTTGCTGCAAAGGCTGGGCATGGGCGCTTGCCTGGCCGACGACATGGGGCTCGGAAAAACGATCCAGGTCATCGCAGTGCTCCTCCGATTGCAGCGGGCCACGGCCCAGGAAGGGGGAGACCCGCGGTCACGGGTTCAGGTGGATGGTCCTTCACTGCTCATCGCGCCCGCCTCCTTGATCGCCAACTGGAAGGGCGAGATCCAGCGCTTCGCACCCGGCCTCCGTGTCGCCTTCGCCCATCCCTCCGAGCCGGGCCCTTCCAGCTGGCGACAGACAAAGACTTCGGAGGAGTTCCTCGACGGAAACGACCTGGTCATCACCACCTATGGTCAGGCTACCCGTCTCGAGTGGATGGCGGCGAAGACATGGAACTTGCTGGTCCTGGACGAGGCTCAGGCCATCAAGAACGCCGGCTCGAAGCAGACAAAAGCGATCAAGGTGCTCCGGGCCCGGGCGCGCGTCGCTCTCACCGGCACGCCCGTTGAGAACCGACTCGGCGAATTGTGGTCCGTCTTCGACTTCCTCAATCCCGGACTTCTCGGAAACCTCACAGAGTTTGGCCGCTACGTGAAGCGCCTGGAGGAATCCGAAACTCCGGACTTTGCTCCTCTACGCCAATTGGTCACTCCCTACCTGTTGCGTC
>CAYZAE010000333.1:0-4437 GCA_964476125.1 uncultured Verrucomicrobiota bacterium
AGCATGGCGGCCATTGAAGGCCGCACCGCTCGCCTCCGGTCAAGTCGTCAGGGGGATTGCACCAGACGGAAGAACGCCGGACTACCGGCGATTGGCACGCTCACCGGGGCCTGGGTCGCGAAGTTCTGCCAGTCGGCCGGCGCCAGTCGTGTGGCTCGCTGCAGCACGAAGCCCGCCGGCCAGGCTCCAATCTCCAGGGTGCCTGAGGCCGCCTGGTAGGTGTAGGACACTCTCGGAGCCGGGATCGGCAAAGCCGGTGCCGCGACCAACTGCACGGCATCGATCTCGTTCCATCCCTTCACCCGGGCGGAATCCAGCCAGACCCGGACGCGTTTCACCGGCTGGTCGGTGGGCGGGAATTTCGCCACGAACCACCCGATCTGATTGGCGGAATACTGATTGGTGTCCACACCGGAAAAGACCGTCGAGGCCACGCCCGCGGCGTCGTAAACCTCGATGCGGTTGACAGCGCCCGGATTGAACACCTGGCGCACGCGCACCGCCTGGGCCACCACCGCGTTGGTGAAGGTCAGTTCCAGCCATTCCGGCCCCGAGTCCGCCAACCGACTGGCCCACGCCTTGAGGCTGTCACCGTACCGTGGGACATCCGGCGCGCCGGTCGCCCGGGACGCGGAGTAGTCGCCCGAGGTCCGGTACTCGCTGCTTGCGGTGGCGGTGGCAGCCCACTGGCCGTTGGTGTCCGCGCCATAGACTCGATCCTGATCCTCGAGGGTGAGGGGTTCGGGGGGCTCGACAGGATCCGGGGGTGCGTCGGGTAGCTGGGAGAGCCAGTCGCCGTAGACTTTGTTGTACTTCTGAAAGAGCCCCTGCGGAGAACGCTCGAACCAGAGAACTCGGTCGAAAAACTCTTCGTAGGCGTCCAATGACTCACGCGGCTGGCCGAGGGCAGCAAGCGCCTCCGCGAGCATGGCCCTGGGTGTGGGTGAGGCCGGATCTGCGGCAATCCAATCTTCGGCTTCACGTCGCGCCTCCTCGGCTTGGCCAGTCGCCAGATGAAACTGGATGAAGGAACGTCGCCGCTCCTGATCCTGCGAGGGAGAAATCGGGTCCGCCGGGGGATCGACAACGGTCAGCGACACGGACACGGAGCCTACTCGCGCCGAGACGGCGCCGGGTGAGAGGCCGCGGGTCTGGTCGGGGGACAGCCACCACTGGCCGGGGGATATCGCCTTCACGGTGAGAGTGGCACCGTTGGCACCGGTGAGGGTCAGGTTCTCGTCGGCTCGACCTTTCTGGAGGGCGTGCCAGACCAAGTGCAAGGGCCATCCCCGTGCGGCTTTTGTACCGGTGCCGTTTCCCTGGACATCGACGATCAGGATGCCGGGTGGGCCCTGGTTGGGAAGGGGCGCCGCCAAGGTGGCGCGACCGCTTGCCAGCGAGAAGGGCACGGCCGCCGCGTTGCCGGGATTTCCAGGCGGGAGGGCAGGATCCGGACAAAGCCCGGGGGTGATGGGTCGGTCCGGAGCGCTGTCCCGAACACAGATCTGGCCCAGACAATTACCGATCGTAGCATTCCCGTATCGCTCTGGGTTGACTCCGGTGCCTTTGCAGGATCGGCACAAGACGTAGTACGCGGCGGCATCATCGCCTCCCACAATGTTTTGGGCGGCCTCGATTCGGTCGTTCGGCCGACCCCGGGGGATATAAGCGCCCGCGATGGAATAGCGCATGTAGCAGTCCTCTTGACCCGAGTCCTCGCCGCCGCGCTGGGCGATATACTTGAGGCTCCGTTTGGGAAGGGGGGCGTTCGTGTCCTGGTTGGGCCATTTCGGATTTCTGCTCCCTTCCACGTAGACAGTAATCGGGGTCGCACGGCCTAAGGGCACGAGGGTTCCGGTCTTGCCGTCGGAATCCATTCGTTGCTCCATCCACCGTCGGTAAGGGACGGAGTTCGTCTGCACCACGGACCAATAGGCGTAGTAATCGGTATCGCCGTGATGGGCACAGCCGATGGCATGCGTCAGTTCGTGAGCGACGGTTTCTGCGGTGTTGTCGCTCGGAGCCACCACCAGGCTGAGTACGTTTTTGGGACGCCTGGGAAAGGCAATGCGATCGGAATAGGAAGATGCGAGAGCATTGGTCACCGGGTTGGGTCGGACGAGAAGTCCATGCTGGTATTCGTCGGAGGATCTCGGAGCACTCTTACTGCGATTGAGATTCATGACCCGCGAGACCACCCACTCCTCTGCCTTCAGTTCATCGTAGATCTTGAGGCCCTTTCGATCGCCCACGACGGTACTGGATTCGATCATCCGGCAACCGGCAGCGACCGGCCCCTCGTTGATGTTCCGCACAAAGAGATTCTTGATCCAGGGATCGGGCGAGACGTGTTTCCCGTTCACCCGGAATCCCCGGTACTCCTCATAGACACTGAACCCATCCCCTTTCTGGCCGTCGCCCTCCGGTTGATCATCGAGATCTTCGGCGTTCCCTCCCTTCACCTTGTTGTCCTCCCGCCATTTCCTGGCCACCAGGGATTCAGGTTCACGGTCCGGGATGGGGATCAAGTAGCGCTTTTCCTCCCCGACCTTCAGGTGACCCACGATTTCGCGCCCATCCGCGAGTTCGGCATAGACCTGGAGGTTCGCGTGGGCTCCGAAATCAAAGCACTCCAGCAGCACCCAGGCGCTCGGAAGATTCGGGTCCGCGCCCGGCAGCGGGATTACGCCCGCCTTCGATTTCTTCGGGGAGAGCACCATCGCCTCGGGAACCGTGGCGATGAAGCGCAGATCAAACTCGGGATCGTCCGGCGGTGCATTGGTGCCCGGAGGGACCGGCCAGTTCATGCACACGCCCGGTTCGCGCGAGACCTCCGACATCTCAAAACGAAACCGGCGCACGGGCGGCATGGCGGCCAACTGCTCCGGCGTCGGTGACTCCGCCTTTGGCTTCAGCGTCGCCTTCAACCGCAGCGGACGCGGCCCGCCCTGCTCCGGAGCCTCCAGATTCCCCTCCGGCCGCCAGTTCCTGTAGGATGCCCCGGGAGGATTGGTGGAAGAGAGTTGGGTGGAATCCTCGATCTCCACCTCCACCTCCAGATCGTTCCAGTCTGGCCAGAACTGAAAGGAAGCAGTTCTTTGAAAACTCCCCTCCCCCTCCCGACCGGTGCCGTCCCCCGTAAGGCCTTCCACGAAGAGTCGGCCTGAAAAGGGGCGCACCGCTTTGGGTGCCGTGAAATCCACCGACGAAGACTGCAGCGGCTGCATGAAAGGATCCTGGGTCACGATGTCGCTGAAACTCCGGGTGGCGACCCCGTTGCCTGATCTCTCGGTCACCGTGCCACTCGATTCCGCGCTCCACGCCGCCACTGGTTCGCCAAGCGTCGAGAACAGGCCCCCGCCATCCCGGAGGAAGAAACTCAGCCTGGGTTCCACCCGCAGACTCAGGGGCCCGGTGTAGGATCCCTGGGTCATGCCCTCGCTGCCCGTCCAATGGCCCCCACCAAACCCGTAGGAGGAGTAGCTCGACATGATCGAAGCAGAGGCGTTGGCCGAGACCACCCTCCACCAGACCATGGATCCGGGGATGAACTCCTCCGGGGAAGGACCTTCCAACTCCATGAACACCGTCGTGTGATCCTGTCCGGACTGCCGCACCCGCGAAAATTCTCTTGAATACGACCAGTTGGAAGTGATGTCCGCCTGGGACACGCCCAGCAGCTTCGGCACGCCCAACCAGGCCGACCAGTCGGCTGGAGGCTGTTGGTTGGGATCCAACGGAGGCAGCGGTGGAAGCGGATCCTCGTCGGCGGACTGGCCTGCGGCGGAAAGGACACTGGCGATCGCCAGGGCGAGAAGAATTGGGACGCCACCCAGGCGCCGCAAACCTGACCAACAATCGAGGGGGTGAACCATCAGCTCCATGGCGAGTTCGTGTATAATCGAGTCACTCGCTCAACAGCAAGAACGGGGATACGCACCTCGGCATCCGCCTTCGCACGAGATTCACTCCCGGCTCCGAAAGTCAGCAGGAAACCGACAAACCCAGGCCGTCAGGGGGCCTTCACCAGACGGAAGAACGACGGACTGCCTGCGATCGGCACGCTCAACGGGCCCTGGGTCGCGTGGTTCTGCCAGTCGGCCGGCGCCAGCCGCGAGGCCCGTTGCAGCACGAAGCCCGACGGCCAGGCTCCGATCTCCAGGGTGCCCGTCGCCGCCTGGTAGGTGTAGGACAGTCTCGGAGCCGGAGTCGGCAGCGCGGGCGCCGACACCAACTGCACGGCATCGATCTCGTTCCAGCCCTTGACCCGGGCCGAATCGAGCCAGACGCGGACGCGTTTCACCGGTTGGACCGTCCGCGGGAATTTCGCCACGAACCAGGCGATCTGATTGGCGGGATACCGGTTGGTGTCCACGCCGGAAAAGACCGTCGAGGCCACGCCCGCGGCATCGTAGATCTCGACGCGATTGATGGCGC
>CAYZAE010000334.1:0-4396 GCA_964476125.1 uncultured Verrucomicrobiota bacterium
CTCCGCGACGCCTGAAAATGGCCAAACTCCAGGGCGCGCTCGGAGATCGCGCCCTACCTACCTGCGGATCCAGGATGGATCGTGATCGATCCTCCGGGGAGTGAAGTGCTTCAGAGTCCGAGGTTCGCCAGCACGCGGAAGTACATCCAATGCCCGAAATCGTTCGGGTGATTGATGTTGTTGCCGAGCAGGTCCTCCGGCTTTTTGCGTTCCGCGAGCGCGACCCAGTTTCCGTAAACGTCGGCAAACGCGCTTCCTGTTTCGCGGGCCACGCGTTCCGTTGCGGCGGCGTATTGGTCCATGCGATGCGATCCGAACTTCCAGTTCGGGTTCGGAGGAAAGGCCGAGAACAGGATCACTTCGGCCGCCGTTGATTCGCGGATGCGGGCGATGATCTGTTTCAGGTTGGATTCGAACTGCGCGATCGTGGGGCCGCCCTTGTTGTGGTCGTTCATGCCGAAACCCACGAGCACGAGATCCGGTTTCTGATCGAGCACCTTGGCCTGCAATCGGGCAATGCCCTGCACCGTGCTGTCGCCGCCGGTGGCGCCGTTGACCGCGGTGATGCGGGCGAGCGGGTGCCTGCTTTGCAGGTGGGCCGTCCAACGGTTCCAGAAGATCCACTCCGGTTTCGTGGCGTCACCCCCGGCGGTGATGCTGTCGCCGTACGCGACGATCTTGAACTCCCCGCCGACGGCCAGCTTGGCCACCGACTTCGGCAGCAGCGCGGTCTGGGGCGATTGAACGGGCCAGGCGTTGGTGTTTCGGAAGGAGTAGTCGACGAAGGCGAAGAAGCGTCCATTGCCGAACCCCGGGAATTTCGAGTGATCGAAATCGACCTGGCCGAACAGGGAGTTGGTGCGGAAATCCGGGATGCGGGAGCCCGGGAGGCGGCGGAGGGAGCGGTTGGTGAAATCGATCGCGTAATCGCGACCGGCCTCGTAGGTGACGGTGTCGGGGCCGGGTTCGTAGGTACTGCGGACGGAGAGCGGTTGGCCGGGCAGGGGCTGGAAGGCCAGGGAGGCCGGCTCTTCGCCGATGCAGATGATTGATTCGCCGGACTGCTGCTGGAGGGCGGCGGAACGGCGGGAGGCACAGCCGGGCAGCGCGGCCAGCAGGAGCGCGAGGGCGAGCGAGGCGGTGCCGGGGAACCAGCGGGGTTGCATTCTGGGATCCTGCCCGCGGTGGTCCCACGGCTCAATGCCGCGGAAGAAGACGGTTTAGTTCTCCCGCCGGGTCGCACGTTCCTGGAGCCACGCAATGTCCCGGTTAAAGGCCGAAGGACTGTCATACGGGATGATCACGCCCGGTCGCAGCTGTGGCTTGGTGCGGGAATCCTTCCACGAGCGGAGTTCCGAGTGGCCGTCGGCGAACGAGAGACCTCCGGCACCGCCATGGTAACTGGCCGGAAGATCGACGATCCGGTATTTCGCTCCGTCCCCGGGATAGCCCGTCATGTCGACCACGAACATTCCGTCGTTGATGCTGTCTTCGCGTTCGTCGAGGAACACGAAGGTGTTCGAGGGGCCCGGGTCGGTCAGGCTCCCCAGGGTGCGGTAGATTCGCCATCCAGGTCCCGACCATCCCATCTCGCGGTTTTCGCCGCGGCCACCGATCCAATTCAGCATCGACATGCTTCGGACCCGGGCTCGTTTCTGGCCCTGAACTCGGACGACGCTGCGATCCCCCGGGCACTTCCATATGGCGACACTGTTGCCGCAGTAAGGAAAGAGGATGCTGGTTCGGATCTGGCGCGAGGCGTCCCAGTTGTCGGCGTTGGAGGGATCGAAATCCAGCCAGTCGTTGATCCACGCCTGGGGTCCGTGTTTCACGAAGGGCAGTTTGTCGTCCTGATCCTCGGCATACAGCCGCCAGGCGATGAGGAGCTGACGGTGGTTGTTCATGCAGCCGATGGCCTGGGCCTTGGCTTTCGCCCGACCCAGCGCCGGGAGAAGCATGCTGGCCAGGATGGCGATGATCGCGATGACCACGAGGAGTTCGATCAGGGTGAAGCCCTGTTTGGATCGGGAGGCTGGCAGGGTCTTCATGGGGCGATTCAGTGGTTCGGAGACCGCAGGGTCCCCGGTTCAGGAAATCATGCTCCCTGCGTGGACTGAGGGACGCCAGCCCGACTCCATGAAGATCTCGGCGCAAGTTCGTGAATTCGCGTCGACGGCCGTGGTTCGAAGGTTTGTCCGTTTGGATCATTCCCGACTCGTCTCCTTCGCGGGAACGTCGCTTGTTTCGAGTGGGATCCTCCGGGAGCCTGAAGGCGATGATACGCGTGAAGAAGTTCGGACCCCGTAGCGTCGCCGAGCGGTGGACCCGCCGAAGGCAAGTGGTGGCGTTTACCTTGATCGAACTTCTCGTGGTGATCGCGATCATCGCCATTCTTGCGTCGATGCTTCTTCCTGCGCTGAGCAAAGCGAAGGAGAGCGGGAAGCGCGCGAAATGCGTGAACAACCTGCGCCAGATCGGACTGGGCATGACGATCTATGCGGATGACAACGGGGACAGGGTCCTGCCGGCGCGCGGTGGATCGGTCCAAATCGCGCTGAACCCGCTGGAGGAGCGTGAGGCGGCGCGCCTTGGGCTCGTCCTTAGCAACGCGCAGGGTCAGATCTGGACCTGCCCAAATCGCCCGACCTTTCCGCAGTTCGAACGCGAATTCGACCAGTGGATCATTGGCTTCCAATACTTCGGAGGCATCGAAACCTGGATGAATCCGGTCGGCACCATGCCCTCCCTGAGCCCGGTCAAGACCACCGCTTCCCGCCCCAATTGGGTGCTCGCTGCGGATGCGGTGATGAAGATCGAAGGGCGATGGGGCGGTGGACGCGACACCGCCTACAAGGGGATGCCCTCCCACAAGCTTGCGAGCAGCCCTGTTCCTGCCGGTGGCAATCAGGTGTTCATGGATGGATCCGCGCGTTGGATACCCTTTCGACAGATGCTCTATCTCCACAGCTGGGACACGGGCGGCGATCGGATTGCCTACTTCTTTCAGGAGGAGATCGGAGAGCGCCTCGAAGCGGCGCGCTCGCGAATTCTCGCGAAACCCTGAGACCGGCGATTGGCCTGGGGTTTCGAGAAATTCTACGGGGTGAACGCTGGCATCGGAGCCGGGCAGGGGGTGGGGGGATGCGACCAGGTCCAGATCCGTCCGTGGAAATTGTTTTCCCCGCCTCCCAGGATGAGTGTGGGTGGACGAGTGTTCGGAGCCGGGGTCAGGGCTCCCAGGTTTTCGATCCGGCTGTCGGCGAAGACCTCCCAGGCGGTGCCGTCCCAGCGGGCGAGCCGCGGTTCCCCGCCGTTTTCCTCGGTGAAGAAAGGCCGGACCACGGCGTAGAGCGTCGATCCGGTTTCGTCCTCGAACGAGAGCAGGTGATTGACCTGCGCGAATCGGGCTCCGTCGGAAACCGCGGTGAGATAGGTCCAGTTGTTGCCGTCCCAGCGGGCCACCCCGTTTTGGGAGGATCCGTCCGGGGCGTTGGCGAAATCGCCGCCTGCGAACAGGGCGGTGCCGGAGCCGTCGTCATGGACGGCCAGGGAGAAGACCTGTCCGTTGGGGGATTCGGAACGTGTTCCGCGGAGCGCCAGCCAGCGTGAGCCGTTCCAGCTTGCGACGCCGCGACCTGTGCGGGATTGGGCGTCCACGGCGATGAAGTTTCCGCCGGCGATCAACTGGTCGACGCCGGACTGGGGAAAGGTGGCGAGGGTGAGCACGGAGCCGGAGAGGCCGTCGCCGAGGGCGCGCCATTCGGTTCCGGTCCAGAGGGCCACGTTGCGGGTGCGCAGGGTGCCGGCGGTGTCGAAGAAGCCGCCGACGGCGATGCCGCGGCCGGCGCTGGCGGGGGCGGTGCGGAGCGACGTGACCGCTCCAGGGTTGCCTCCGGCGCGGAGGCCCCCGGCGAGGGCATGCCAGTTCTGTCCGTCCCAGCGGGCCACTGCATTGGCGCGGTTGGTGCCGGCGAATTCAAAGATGCCGCCGACGTAGAGCGAGGGGGTGCCTTCGAGATCGGAGGGGAGCAGGGTGGTGGCTTCGGCGACAGCGCCGGGGGTGGCGTAGGACAGGCCCGCGCCGAGCGGATCGTAGCCGTTTGGCGTCTGGCGATAGATTCCACGGAGCGCGGCGCCGCCACCCAGGCGGAAGGGGCCGCCGACGAACAGCGAGGGGGCGTTGGTGCCCACGACGGCATGCGCCAGGACTCCCACGGGGCCGTCCAGGACGTGTCCCGCCGGTTCCCAGCCTGCGGCGTCCCGCCGGGCCACGAATTCCAGCCGGGACAGGAAGCGATCGACGTAAACATCCGAGAACTGGCCGCCCACGAACAACCGGAAGCCGCGTCCGTCATTGAAGCCGTAAACGGCGCTGACGAGGCCGTTCACGCCCTGG
>CAYZAE010000335.1:0-4377 GCA_964476125.1 uncultured Verrucomicrobiota bacterium
TGCACCGCATGGGGACAGGCAATTGGGTCGGCGAGGGAGGGGGATGAGGATGAAGATTACGATTAAGATTATGACGAAGACGAAGGCGGAGGTCGCGGGCGGACCGAACACAACAGGGGGACAGGTCTTTCGTTGTTCTCGGGTTCTCCGTGACCCCATTGCGCCCGTCAATAGGTCGGAACCGGAGGGCCTCCTGCTCTGGCAGTTGAGGGCCGGCCACCGAGGTTTCCCCCGTCTATGCCCTCGGTTCGAAGCGTTTCACGTCCGCAAACCGGTCCAGATCACGACCGAAGGAGGCCACCTCACGATGGGTTTCCGCGGCGGTGGCCGCGAGCCAGGCATCGGCGAAATCCACGGACGAACGTTGGAATCGACGCAACGCATCCACGAGCCGGGATTCCTCGGCGACGGAAACCCCATCGCTCTGCACGAACGCCATGAGGGCATCCGCCACGGCCTCCCTCGGTTTCTTGTAGAACGAGGTCAGCACGTAAACCGTCTCGGCGATGATCATCGGGTCGACGACCAGAAGCAGCGCACCCGACTCGGCCTGCTCGACCAGCTTCCTCGCCGCCTTCGCTTGCGGCGGAACATCCTGAACCAGGAATCGCACCAGGACGTTCGCGTCCAGAATCAGTTCTCTCATGGGGTGGCCCCCGAGATGCGTTTATGTCGGGAGACCGATGCCTCGGCCCAGGCCGACTTTCCCTCCGCCTTGACTGCGGGAGCGTCGTCCGGCGATCCGAGGCATCCCGCCAACGAGCTGAGGCGAGGCAATCGTCGGGCGGTCAACACGCCATCCTTCACCTCCCAAGCCAGGCGTTCGCCGACTTGGACATCCAACGCCTTGCGGATCTCCCCAGGGATGGTGACCTGCCATTTGGACGTGATCGTTGAAACTCCGCTTCCCATATCGATTGCATCTTACCTCGATCCGATCGCCTTACGCAACGGACGATCCCCTACCGCGCGCGTTCAGTTGCGATAACCTGTTTTATAGCATTTGGTCGGCGTGGGAGAGGGGGGAGGATGAAGATTACGATTAAGATTAAGATTAAGATTAGGACGAAGACGAAGATTCGCGGGCGGACCGAGGGACAGGCTCTGTTTTGCGGCTGGTGGTTCAGTCCGCGCGGATTCTGAAGAAGCGGGTCTTTGAGGCGCTCACGGGAGCTGGGATGGAGGCGGGTTGGCCGTTGCCGACGACGGGCGTGCTCTGGGGGATCCAAGGTCCGGGCAACGGGCCCTCGCGCGACTGAAGCAGGTACCGAACGCCAGGGAGGGTATCGAATTGGACCCGCCAGGTTTGTTCGGTGGGACGGGCCAGGGTGATCGTGGGAGCAGGAGGCGGATCGTCGTTCAGGATCTGCAGGGTTCCAGTGGGTTGAGTCCAGGTGGCGGAGGCGGCTTCGGTGAGTCGGATCCGGATGAATTCGGCCGGTTCGAAGTCGGCATCGCCAAGAACCTGGACGTTTATGACGTTGGTCTGTTCGCCGGGTTGGAAACGGATCGAACCGGATTGCGCCAGGAAATCGATGCCCGCCGTCGCGGTGTCGGATTCCACACGGTAGGAGACGTCGACGGGGAACGGCGCGGGTGGGTCCAGGAGGATGGGCACGGCCGCCAGGGTGATGCCGGAGTTTCCTTCGCGGACGTTCTGGAATTGGACGCTGACCTGGGGGAGGTCGTCGTTGGCGATGGTGACGACGGCGGAGGTTCGGATCGTGGGGAGCGGGGAGGCCAGGAGTTCGAGCCGAAACGTGGTGTCGGTTTCGGGTCGGGTATCGCCGCGGACCAGATTGCCGTGGGCGGCCGTCAGACCGCGCTGGGTGTAAAGGATGCCCTCGGTGGCAAGCAGGTCGTCGCTCCCGGCCGAGAGGAGGATGAGGCGGTAGGGGATCTCGGCGTCCTGCGGGGCGGGCGAGGACAACGGGATGGAAAAAATCTCCGGGACCTGCGGATTGCTGCCTTCGGCGACGGTGAGGTCATCGAGCAGCAGGAGGGGTGCATCGAGCACGTTGACCCGCCATTCGGCGGTGTCGTTGGCCGGGTGGGTGTCCGGCAGGCTGCTTCGGACGCGGACCTTGAAGAAGGCGTCGCCGGCGCGGGTGGGGCGAAGAATGAAGGGAAGCGCACGGTTGGTTTCGTGAAGGGTGCCCAAGGGCAGTGTTCCACGACCGTTCACCAGCGACACGGCCGGTTCCACGATCTGGAGTCCATCCGAGACCTCGACTTCGAGCATGGCTTCGCGGGCGGCCCAGGGACCGGACTGGAATACGGTGAGGTGGACGGTGTTGAGCGCGCCCACGACGGCCAAAGGATTCGGCACGCGGAGGTCGATGCCCAGTGTGGCCTCGGGATTCCCCGGGGCATGGGTGCCGACCCGCAGGGCTTGGGAATTGAGGGTGAGCAGGAGACCCTGGTCGCCCAGGGTTACGGCGCGGGACACGGGGCCGGTTCCTGAAACGTCCCGGGGAGTGGTCATGCGCCACAGGGTTTCCGGCGATCCGGGGCCGCGCGCTGCGATCCAGAGGGGTGAGTCATCGGACTGGGTTCGGTAGAAGCGGGATTGGTACGCAACCGAAGTCGTCGGATCGGCGACGACCTGGAAATCCCCGGCGGCGAGGTCGACGGGGGCGAAGGTTTCGAGGTCGAGGAAGCGGCCGGAGGCGAAGACAAGGTGCCGGGCGGTGGACGACAGCGAAGGGAAATCGCGGGTGAGGCTGTCGAGATTGCGAACTTCGGTGAGCCCCGTCGGGGTGACCCGCAGTTCGCGCAGGAGGCGACCTGTCGTGGCGAACAGGCGTCCCCCGGCGGTGGCGTGGAGGAACACGCCGGCGAGGTGTGATTCGAGCCCTTCGATCCGGTCCGGGAGCGGAATGCCATCGCGATAGGCGCCGATGCTGGCCGTCGGGAGGGTGTTGTTTCCACCCACGACCAGCAGGTTGGGATCGCCGGGGAGGGTGGCCAGGCTTCCGGTTTCGGCACCCACTGGTTCACGGGTTGGGAAACGGCGAACGAGGGTGCCTTCGTCGATCCGGACTTGCGCGACGTCACCGCCCTCCAGGGCCACCCAGGCGAAGGTGCCGTTGTGGGAGAGGGCGAGTCGTGTGGCGGGGGTGGGGAGCGGGATCTCGCGTTGCAGGGACACTCCCTGGGGATCCAACAGCACCAGCGCGGGGTGTCCCTGAAACACGCTGGCCACCTGGCGACGGGCTTCGCTCCAGACCGAGACACCGGCCGGGAAGTCGAAGAGTGCGAATCCGTCCGGGGAGGAGGCGCCCCGGATGGCCACCAGTCGGGAAGCGTGGTTGTTGGTGATGTTGGTTTCACGGACGGAGGCCTGGGCCTGGAGGTCGAACCGTGCGATGCCGGGGTTCGAGGATTGCAGGCGCAGGAGGACGTCGATGGAACTTCCGGCCGCGAGGTTTCCCAGGTCCAGCTGGGCCTGTGGACCGCAACAAACCGGCTCCAGGGTGCCGGGCTCGGCGGACACGATCCGGAGACCTGCGTAGGGTGTCAGTTGCAGCCGCAGGTTGTGCAGGGTGGCTGCGGCGCTGTGGGTCACGCGCACGCGCACCGGGAACACGGCGCCGGCTTCCACGGGACCGGTGGGGGTCTGGACGTCGAGGGCGAGGTCGCCTTCCGGCGGTTCGATGTCACCGCCCAGGCGGGTTTCGTTGTCCCCGAAGAGATCGGCCTGGGAGGAACTCAGAACCCGCGCGATGAGATCGTAGCGTCCGGTCGAAAGCCGGATTGGCACCTCGACAGAGATGCTGCCGTGGGGCGGGAGGCTTCCGAGGTTCTGATTTTGGAGGCGGTAGAAATCCTCGAGGCTGTTGTCGGAGGAGCGGGCGAATTCAAGAGCACCGATGGGATTCAAGACGAGGTGGACGTTTCGCACCGGGACCTCGGAATGGTTGGTGACGGAGAGGAACCAGGATTGGGTGACAAAAGGTTCCGGAGCGACGGGGGGAACGATTCGCACGTCGACGTCCCCGCCGCCCGGTTCGGCCACCACCGGCGATCGAAGGATGCCAAGCAGACCGGAGCGATGGAGAATCGCGAAACCGTCGACGCCCCAGCGCACGAGGCGCACGGGAACCTGATCGGATCCAGGCAGAGTTTGGGTGACCTGGGAGTTCAGGGACGGAAGGTCGAGGCGCGAAAGCTCGGCTCCCGTGAAGATGTAGAGGAGTCCCAGGGAAGGCTCCGGGCAGAGGGGGCCGGGGAAGGGCAACGGGACAATCCGGAGGGTGTCGAGCTCGAGAATCTTCCAGGGAAAGAACAGCCGTCGGTCGTCGGTGGTGATCTCGTAGGCCTCGTCCGGAACATCGAAGGGCAGGGAGTCACCTTCCTGTTCCAGTCCGTCGGCGA
>CAYZAE010000336.1:0-4366 GCA_964476125.1 uncultured Verrucomicrobiota bacterium
ACTCATCGGTGCGTGGGGCTGGTCAAGAGCCGCGAACGGTTTCCTGCGTCAGAATCTGGAGTGCGGCAGCCCTCTGCCGCTTTGCTTCGTCGTGGGGCGGCGGACGGGCGTGGGGTGGGGAGGGGGCGGTGGTAGGAAAGCGGCAGAGGGCTGCCGCACTCCATGGACGCGCAGGACTGATCCGATGCAGAACGTCGAAGTCCGGCGGGCGGAGGAGTCGAAGCTTCCCCCATGTTCGCCCCGAGGACGCGTTCCAAATGGCTTCAGGGGTCGATCAGACAATAGTCCACGTACAGCTTGTTCTCCGCCTGCTCCTTGAGCTTTAGAATAAAAGTCCTGTTTCCTCCGTCCGTTTGGCGGGCAAACAGGATCTGTCCATGGGCGACTTGGATCGCCCGCGTCGTGGAATTGCTGCCAAACAGCTCGATCCGGCGGGAATCGGAAGGCCCGCAGAACACTTTCGGAACCCGGCTGACACCCAGGAGATTGGTTTCTGAGCAGGGAGCGAACTCCCACCGGGCCGTTCGTTTGGCTACGGCGTTCTGGAAATAGAGCCAGCCGTTGTTCGTGCCCCCGACGCTCCATTCAAGCTGGGCTCCCCTCAAATCCAGGCATTTCGGCTCAGCTTTGAAGCGCGACGGAAAGTAGGCGGACAGCACCACACGCGTCGGAAGATGTTTCCGTAGGAACCCACCCACCGGTTCGGCAAGGACAGCGTCCTGATCAAAAGCAACCGTTTGATAAACGGCTCCGAATTGCGGATGGCGCGGGAGTGAGTCACATCGAGTGAACAGACCCGTTGCCGCGAAAATGGCAGCGATCGTGATGACCACAGCCAGTCGTCGCGCTTCCTGCAGTCGCCAGCTCATCGTTCTAAAAATCGTGATGCTCGCGCGGCTGCGTTCCGGTTCTTCCTCTTCGGATCTCGACGCTTCTTCACGGGATCTCTGGAACTACTCAAGCAAACGGTGAGGTTCTTAAGCGGAAACCTAGGGACAGCCAAGAATTGCCTGGATCGGAACCGGGACCCTGAAGCCGGACCGCGGCGCGGGGTGGGGAGAAGGGAGTATGGAGTGCGGTGACATGTCACCGCTTTGGATTCGCCGGGGGCACGTGGAAGGGGCGCGGGAGAGTGTTCCGAGGTCGGGAAGCGAAGGGACGGTGAATGGAAAGCGGCGTCATGCCGCCGCAGTCCGGGGACGATTGCTTCTTATTCAATCCATAATCCCATTTGACATGCGACGGGGATCTTCGGGAGGGTGCGAAAACGTTGTCACAGCCCACGAATGACCGTCGCATGACGCCGGGTCCTGGACGCGGAGTGAGTCGATGGGTCGCGTGCGGTCTGAGCCAGTGTCAGTCCAGTCAATTCCAGCCAACTCATCCATGATCACTTCCATAAACAAACTTCGCGTCCTCCTGGTGATGTTGCTCGGTCTTGCTGGCCCGAAACTTCTCGGCGCAGAAAACGCCTCGGTTCGGGCCGAAATCGAAGCTGCGGAGAGGAAATGGGTCGAGGCCTACAACCGACATGATCCGGATGTCCTGGCGAACCTTTACACGGCGGATGCGCAGTCTTTTGTGCCGGACGTCGGCATTCTGAAAGGGCAGGAGGCAATTCGGAAGCACCTCAAGGACACGGCGCAACAGGACAAGGAACTGACGCAAACGGTCCAGACCCTCGAAGTGTTTCCGCTGGGGGAACTGGCGACCGAAACCGGCACCTGGCAGGTGAAGAATCCCGATGCCTCCATGACCGACGAGGGAACCTATTGGATGGTCTGGCAGAAGCAGGGCGGCGATTGGAAGGTGATGCGCGAGATCTGGAACAGCAGCGGCGAGCCAGTCCCGAACCTGATGAAGAACGTCGAAATCCGGCGCGCGGAGTAGCTGGCGGCGGGTTTCGAGGCGATGTCAGGTGGCGGATGTCTTCTCCCCGGGGACCAATTCCGGGGAGCGATCCGGCGCTGGTTTCGTGTTCTCAACCCCTATCTCAGCCATCCACCGGTACAGATCGCGCACCCAACCCCGGACAGATCCGCCAGTCCACGCGGCGGCGAGAAGCATCAAACCGAGTGTCAGAAGGGCCATGGCCACCCTCGTCCTGACGGAGTGGGGATAAAAATCCGCGTAATGCCCGATGGCGCCCACCGCGACAAGCATCGTGGAGGCAAGGATCTTGGCCGAGGCCACAAGGCTTGAGGGTTTGGACTTCATGATGTTCTCGGGTTGCGGTGCAGTCTGGCTGAATCCTTGGAGCATGATCCAACCCTCCAACGATCAAGGGGGTTGACTTGAATAACCTCCGTTCCAGATCGGGATAAGTAAATCGTTTTGTTCTGTCCCGACCGTTCCCGGGCGCATCTCGGAGTCCCAAACTGGGAGTTCACCACAGAGGACACAGGGAGCACAGAGAGAGTGCGAGCTGGATGCCGTCAATGCCGGTCGTAGCGGTTCGTTTGAAGAAATCAGGAAGCCGCAGGAATGATCCTGTCGCATGGAGACTGTTCGCACCCGAATGCAATCCCGGGTTCTCTGTGCTCCCGGTGCTCTCTGTGGTGAAAAGTCCAGCAAACTGCGGATGCACGGACATTTCCCGGGCGCATCTGTCGTCCCTTCCGGCCGAGGACCTGCCAAGAATCATGAAACAATTCGGGGTCCGGCTTCGTTGAGCTCTCGGACGCATGATCCGGGAGCTCGAATTTCAACTGTTAAGCCAGAAGCATCGCGATGAGCTGTATCGCTATGCGCGGTCGATGCTCCGCAACCCGGCGGATGCCGAGGATGCGACCCAGGAGGTGTTGATCCGGCTTTGGAATCATCTGCCGACCGTCCGGTTGTTCAATCTGCGCGGCTGGTTGTTCCGGACCACGCGCAACTATTGCCTCGACCAGATCCGTCGGCGCGGGACGGCCACCGTGTCTCTGGAGGATGAGTCGCTGGAGGAGCAGCAGGATGAGACGGTGTTGGATCCGGGGACTGCTGCCGAGGCCGATGGCGAACTTGAGAGGGCGCAACTCCTGTTGCGGAAGCTGCCGGAGTCCCTGCGCAGCGTGTTCGTGCTCCACGAGGTGAACCGGCTCCGCTATCGCGAGATTGCCACGACCCTCGACATCCCCATCAACACAGTGAAGGTGCGTCTGCTGCGCGCCCGTGAACGTCTGGCTCAGCTGGTGCGAAAGGAGGAACCATGGACGACGAACTCAAGAGACTAGTCCGCTCATTGCGTCGGGAGAAATGCCCGGATTCGGTGGGAGAGGCTGTCTCCCGGCGGATTGCCAGGGAAGGCCGGGCCCGAGGGCCTCGGTGGGCTCGGATTCGCTGGGCCATGACCGGTGTGCTGGCGTTCGGTCTGGTGCTTGCGGGCTTGTTCCTGTTCCGAGGCGACAGATTCGCTCCGGAGGTGGCGGTAGCCTCCGCCGCAGCGAGGGCGGAATCCGATCGCACCGTGGTGATCCAGCAAACCCACGAGGCCCTGGCCATTGTCGGTCAGGCCCTGATCCATGCGGCGAGCCATGCCGGGGGAGTCCTGCGCGAAGATGCGGCCCCTCCTCTTTTGAAAGGCTTTCAGTCGGCTAAAAACAAAATCACGGAAACCCTATGAAAACCAAAACCTACCTTAGCTTCCTCAACCTCCTCCTCCTGCTCGTCGTTCCGGCCCGGGGACATGCCCAAACTGGCGCTGAGTCGGATCCGGCATTCCTGCCGATCGACAAGGCGATCGACCTGAGAACCGTGCGGCCTGAAGTGAACGTCAACCTGCCGCGGTTCCTCCTGAAGGACGCCCTCTCCGAAATGAACGGGGGAACGAACGATCCCCTGGCGGGCACGGGCATCAATCTCGCCGACCTGGTGAAGGACGTGAAACTCATCCGGGTGGTGGTGATCGACGCGGAGGAGACAAATCGAGTGGCTTTGGCGAAGGGCATTGCCACTTTGCGCGAAGTGCTCGAGAGCCGTTGGACCTCCGTGGCGACCGTGCCCGAGGAGAATATCGGGGTTTACGCCATGGGGGATGCTTCAGGCGAGAACCTTGCGGGCTTGGCCGTGCTGATCAATGACGGCGGGGATGCGGTGATCGTGAACATCGTGGGCCGGGTTTCGCTGGCGAAGGTCATCCAGGTCGCCTCGCGCTTCGACAAGTTCCCCAAGGACCTGCTGAAGAAGCTGTCGAATGCCGGCGGGGAGAAGGAGGGGAAGGGGGAAAAGTCCGGCAAGACGGAGAGCCAATCCGAGCCCGCCCCCGCGCCGGCCGCCGCCGCAGCAAAATAGGGGTTCCGACCCGATCCCGGGTCTTCCTGTGGAGTGCGGCAGCCCTCTGCCGCTTTTCTTCAGCGCGGGGCGGCGGACGGGCGTGGGGTGGGGA
>CAYZAE010000337.1:0-4346 GCA_964476125.1 uncultured Verrucomicrobiota bacterium
GTCCGATCCGTCCGATCCGTCCGATCCGTCCGATCCGTCCGATCCGTCCGATCCGACCGATCCGTCTGATCAGACAGCCCCCCCTTCCCCCAGAGTCGCTCACGCTCTGGCGTTGCGCGCAGCCCCCGGCTCCCCCCGGAACCGCCGCGACCAGGCCCGCCAGTCGCGTTTCTTCAGCAGATCGAGCAGAACCGCCCCGAGAATCACCAACCCCAGCACCACCTTCTGGCTGTAGCTCTCCACGTTCTTCAGATTCATGCCGTTCTGGATCACGGCGATGATCAGCGCCCCGATCAGCGTGCCGAACACCTTCCCCTGTCCTCCGCTCAGACTGGTCCCGCCCACCACCACGGCCGCGATGGCGTACAACTCGTACATGGCCCCGTAGGTGGGCGCCCCGCTCTTCAGCTGCGACGCCTGCACCACGCCCCCGAGACCGGCCATCGCCCCGCAAAACGCGTAGGCGAAGAGCAACACCAGCGGCACGTTGAGCCCCGCCAGACGCGCCGCCGCCGGATTCCCCCCCACCGCATACACCCACCGCCCCAGGACCGTCCGCGTCATGACGACATGGGTGGCGACATACAACGCCAGGGTCAGCACCACCGCATTCGGCATCCCGAGAAGATCCGCACCCCGCCCCAGCCACGTGAATGCATCCGGAACCTCGTAGATCGAACCGCCCCGGGCGATCATGAAGGCCACCCCGCTCGCCACCTGCATCACCGCCAGGGTCGCAATGAAGGGCGGCACACGAAATATCGCCACCAGCGCTCCCGACATCAGCCCGATGACCGCACAAGCCGCCACCCCCGCCACGGAACACCCCAACAAACCCATCGTTCCCGCGTCCGTGCCACCCGCCTGATCCCGGATCAGAACCGTCACCCCCACCGCACTCAGCGCAATGAGGCTGCCGACCGAAAGATCTATCCCGCCCGCGATGATCACCAGGGTCATGCCCACCGCCAGAATCGCCACCACGGAAATCTGATTGGCCACGTTCAGCAGGTTCTGCCGGGTGAGGAAGGTCGGCCATCGACGGCCACCCGCCCCGATCACCTCCAGCGGTCCCAGGCTCGCGTAGCGGGTCGACGCGTTCTTCAGCACAGGCCACGACGCCACCTCCGCCGTCGCCGCGATGAAGGCCACCCTGGTCCCGGTCTTCGCCAGCCCTTCCAGCGCCTCCCGGGCTTCCCTCGGCTCCCCATTCACCTGCCCGACCACCGGAACCCCGGCGGCCCCCAACGCCTTCCCCACCGCCACCACGAACTCCCGGTCCTCGTCCGTTGCCCGCCCCACCACCAGCACCGAAACCGAACCACCGCCGCCTCCCGCAACCGCACGCGCCGCGATCTGGCGTCCGGACTCCTCCGGCGAAGGCGACTGGTCCGTGATCGTGGCCAGCGAAAAAAAGGCGCACAACAACAGGAGCACCCCGGCCATGCCATAGGGGCCCAGCAGCGCCCGCGTCATGCCGGCGGCCCAGGGCATCACTTCCTCAACGCCGGATCCCGGTCGGCGTCCGCCTTCCGATAAAGGGCCGTGGGAATGAGAATCTGACCGCCCACTTCCTCGCCCTCGAGGTACCGCTGGATCGTCTGCACCGCGGTACGCCCGATCCGGTCCGGAAACTGGACCGGGTCCGCATAAATCTGGCCCGCCTTGATCGCCTGTTTGCCCTCCGGCATGCCGTCGAACCCGACGATTTTGACCTGCCCGAGCTTCCCCGCCTTCTCCAGCGCCGCCACGGCTCCCAGGGCCGACGGATCGTTGATGGCGAAAATGCCGTTGAGATCAGGGTGCGCCTGGAGCAGGTCCTCGGTGGCCTTGAACGACTTGTCCTTGGTCGCCCCGCCCGGAAGCCGGGCCACGACCTGAAGGGTCACGCCCTTCTCCGCCTTCTGCCTCGCGAGTTCCTCCTCGAATCCCTTCGTGCGCAGAATCACCGACTCCACCTCGGGATGGTCGAGGATCGCGACCCGCCCCTTGCCGCCCAACGCCTCAATCAGCGCCTGCGCCGCCAGCCGTCCCCCGCCCAGGTTGTCGGTCGCCACATGCGACACCACCTTCGCCCCGCCACCCAGGGCCGCGATGTCCACGGTGAACACCGGAATGCCCGCCTTGTTCGCTTCCGCAATGGCCGTGACCACGGCCTTCGAATCGCACGGGGAGAGCACGATCGCCCCCACTTTCTGCACGATGAAATCGGCCACCTGATGCCGCTGGCGGGCGGCGTCGAATTCACCGGAGATGACGTTCACCTCGAACCCATGCTTCGCCCCCTCCTCCTTCATCGCCTCGCCCAGGTCCCGGAAAAAGGGATTGGTCAGGGTCAGCAGCGAGACCCCGATCTTCGTGCGCTTCGCCGCAGCCCCCAGGGCGGAAGGGGCGACGATGCCAAGGGACAGCAGGAGCAGGGAAAGGATCAGGCGACGCAAGGGCTTCATGTCGGATGGGAAATGGGGACCCGCATCGAATACGCAGCCCCTCGCCATTTGCCAATCACGATCCTTCAGGCTAAGCAACGGCCTCCGCGGCCCGCCTGCCCAGCAACCACCGCCCATCATCGCCCCGCCCAAGGAATCCATGTCCCCCCGATCGAACCCCATCGCCCGTCTCGCCCTCGCCACCCTGGCCACCCTCGCCACGGCCACCCCCGAGGCTCCCGCCGATGAAGGCATGTGGCTCTTCAACCAACCGCCCCGACGGCAACTCCGCGAACGGCACGGTTTCGAACCCACCGACGCCTGGCTGGAACACCTCCAGAAATCCTCCGTCCGCTTCAACTCGGGCGGATCCGGATCCTTCGTCTCCCCCGACGGCCTGGTCCTCTCCAATCACCACGTGGCCGAGGACGCCATCCAGAAACTGAGCACCCAAGAGCGAAACCTGCTGCGCGACGGATTCTACGCCCGCGAACGGTCCAGTGAACTCCGCTGCCCGGACCTGGAACTCAACGTGCTGATGTCCATCGAGGACGTCACCGCCCGCGTCAATGCCGCCGTGCCCGACAGCCTGCCCGCCGACCAGGCCGCGGCCGCGCGACGCCGGGTGTTCGCTGAAATCGAGCAGGAATCGCTCAAGGCCACCGGCCTGCGCAGCGACGTCGTCACGCTCTACCAGGGCGGCGCCTACCACCTCTACCGCTACCGCCAATACACGGACGTCCGCCTCGTCTTCGCCCCCGACAGCCAGTCCGCCACGTTCGGCGGCGACCCCGACAACTTCGAGTTCCCGAGGTTCTGCCTCGATATGACCTTTCTCCGTGCCTACGAAAACGGTCAGCCCGCGAAGGTGGACCATTCCCTGCGCTGGAGCGCCACCGGCACCCGCGAAAACGACCTCACCTTCGTCTCGGGTCACCCCGGGCGCACCAGCCGCCTGCTCACCGTCGCCGAACTCACCGCCATCCGCGACCACTCCCTTCCCGCCACCCTCGAACGCCTGAACCGGATCGAGGTCTGCCTCGTGAATTGGGGCGAACGCGCCAGCGAAAATGAACGGCGCGCCAGTGATGTACTGCGACGGGTCCAGAACAGCCGCAAGGCGCTCATCGGCCGGCTCGCCGGACTCCAGGACCCCGCCTTCTTCGGCAAACTTCAACAGCAGGAGCAGGCCCTCATCCAACGGCTCCGCGCCGACCCCCGCGGCGCCGAAGCCGCCGCCGCCTACGAACGGATCGCCGCCTCCGAAAAGTCCTTCGCCCCCTCCGCCCAGGAACACCGCTTCCTCGAAGCCGGCTGGGCCTTCCAATCCGACCTCTACACCGTCGCCCGCACCCTCCTTCGCGCCGGCGACGAACGGCCCAAGGCCAGCGGCGATCGGCTCAGCGAGTTCCGCGACTCCAACAAAACCTCGCTCGAACTGGCGCTGTTCTCCACCAAACCGATCTACGACGACCTCGAACGGGTGCGCCTGACCGATTCCCTCACCTTCCTCACCGCCAGGCTCGGCGCCTCCCACCCGGCCGTGCAGACGATTCTCGCCGGCAAATCCCCCCGCGTCCGCGCCGCGGAAGTTGTCGGCGGCACCCGGCTGCGAGAGGTGGCTCTCCGCCGGTCGCTCTACGATGGCGGCGCCGACGCCGTCCGCGCGGCCGCCGATCCCATGATCGAACTGGCCCGCTCCATCGACGCCGAGGCCCGCCGTCTTCGGAAACTCGACGAGGAACGCGAGGAACTCCGCCGTCAGGCCCACGCCGCCATCGCCCGCGCCAGATTCCTCCTCGACGGCACCGGATCGTATCCCGACGCCACCTTCACGCTCCGACTGGCCTACGGCCTCGTGAAGGGACTGCACGAGGACGGTCAGCTCATCCCGCCGTTCACCACCTTCGCCGGACT
>CAYZAE010000338.1:0-4228 GCA_964476125.1 uncultured Verrucomicrobiota bacterium
TGGAGTTGAATCGGTACCATCCCGCCTTTCTCCGCGGGGTTCACGACATCTACGAGCCGCTCGATCCTCCGCAGCGCAGTGACATTCCGCTGTTCAAGCCGGCCGATCGCGTGGGCCAGCCGGTGATCCAGGTCGACCCGGCCAAGATCGTCGGCGTCGTGGAGACGAACGAACCGGATGAGACGAAGGGCTTCGTGGATGTCAGTGACACCACGGCGCGCATTGGCCGTAATGTGGCCGAGTTTCTGGCGAACGAGATCCGGCGGGGGCTGGTGCCGAAGAATTTCCTTCCGATCCAGTCGGGCGTGGGCGACACCGCGAACGCCGTGTTGAAGGCGATGTCGGAGAATCCGCACATCCCGTCGTTCCAGATGTACACCGAGGTCATCCAGGACTCGGTGATCGGTCTCATGCGCGAAGGGCGGGTGACCTTTGCGAGCGGTTGTTCGCTCACCGTGCCGCCGGAGACGCTGGGAGGGATCTACGCGGACTGGGAATTCTTCCGGACACGGCTGGTTCTGCGACCGCAGGAGATCACGAACAATCCGGAACTGGTCCGCCGGCTGGGCATCATCTCGATCAACACGGCGATCGAGGTGGATCTCAGCGGCAACGTGAACAGCACGCACATCCTCGGCCGCAGCATGATGAACGGCATCGGGGGATCGGCGGATTTCGCCCGCAACGCCTTCCTTTCGATCTTCACCTGTCCGTCGATCACGAAGGCCGGAAAGATCAGCACCATCGTGCCGCTGGTCAGCCATCTCGACAGCAGCGAGCACTCCGTCAGCATCATCGTGACCGATCAGGGTGTGGCCGATCTGCGCGGCAAGTCGCCGGCGGAACGGGCCCGGGTTTTGATCGAAAACTGCGCGCACCCGGATTACCGGCAGCAGCTGCGCGACTACGTCAAAATGGCGGGACACACCCACACCCCGCAGACGCTGGCCGCGGCCTTCGGCATGCACATCAAGTTCGGACGTGACGGCGACATGCGCGGCGTCGACTGGTCGAAATTCGCCTGATTTCGCGTTTCCGGGGATTCTCCGCAGTCTCCGAACCGGAAACGCGGTTCCGGCGGCGGGGGCGTTGCCCCGTCCCCGCCGTCCATTCCTCCGGGAGGGTGGGGTGCCGGGGTGGGCGAGATTCCCGGGATCCGGCAGCCGTTGTGAAATCCGATCCAGAGAGCGGCCAGGGCGATCAAGGTGAGCGGGATCGGTTGACGTGCGCGGTCGTACCAGGGCCGGACCCAGGGGATCAGTTGTTTGCCGAGCGACCAGCCGGCGGCGGATGCCGCGGGGGGTGCGGCGCCGGTGAGCAGGGGTTCAGTCTGCTGCCAGACGGCTGACCAGTCGAGCCCGGGGATGGGAAGAAACCGGACCACGTAGAAATCGGACTCGCAGGTTTTGCGGGCGCAGTAGCCGAAGTGAATTCGGCGTTGTTTCTCGCTGGTTTCCTGGCCGGGTTCGTGGGCCATGGCGGCGGCCAGGATGTCGGAGCCGGTCAGGGTGATGCCGCAGCGGAGGCATTCCGCGACCACGGCCTGCTCGATGTGGTTCGCGATGGAGGCGCCGCTGATGCCGGTGGCGCCGAGTTGCTGGACCAGCACGGTGCCCAGCTTTTCGAGATGTCTTACGGAGATCCTTCTCTCGATGGGGTGCGGCTCAATTTCCGGAGTTGGCATGGGGAGCGGGGCGGTACCAGACCCAGTCCTGCGTGGGTTCGCAGGGATGATAGGCGTCCGCAGTGAGTGTGCGAGTGAAGTTATGGAACTTCACGTGGCCGTCCGTGCTCCGATGATCGCGATCCCGATCAGAAGTTCGATCAGGGTGAAGGCACCCGAGTTGAACGGGCGGTGGCCTTGGGGTGTTGCGCTTGGGCGATGGCGTTGCGCCGCTGGACGCGGCGCTACTCGTCGCAGCGCGACGAGTGCCACCACCCAAACACTGCGGAGGCCCGGCTGCCCTGCGGGCGCATCGCGGAGGTGTGGATCCGACAGTCCACCCGCCCGGTCCACTCCCTTACGCGGCTTGGACTGTGGTCGGATCCTGGAGGCGCCGGGAGACGGGGCGCGGAGGAGTCGGCTGGTTGGCTGGGGGAGGGGTGCCGTGCGTGCCGTCGATGAGGGAATTCAGGGCGGCCAGGGCCAGCGCGAGGGCGTCGGCGTTGGTTTCGAGATCCGCCGCGGCGCGGGCGCTCTGCTCGGCGGTCCGGGCGTTGTTCTGGGTGACGCGGTCCATGGCCTGGACGGAGGCGGTGACCTGGCTGATGGCCTGGCTTTGTTCGGTGGAGGCGGTGGAGACGGAGGCGGCGAGTTCGTCGGCCTGCCGGACGCGCTGGACGATTTCGAGCAGTCCCTTTCCGACGCGGCTGGAGATTTCGACGCCCTGACGGGTGCGTCGGAGGGCTTCGTCGATGCGGGTGGCGGTTTCGCGGGCGGCCTCGGAGCTGCGCCGGGCGAGATTGCGGACTTCGGTGGCGACGACGCCGAATCCCTGGCCGGCTTCGCCTGCGCGGGCGGCTTCGACGGCGGCGTTGAGGGCGAGAAGGTTGGTTTGGAAGGCGATGTCCTCGATGGTGCGGATGATTTTGGCGATCTGGTCGCTGCCGGACTGGATGCCCTCCATGGCGGAGGACATGGCTTCCATGTCAGTGGCGCCGGCATCGGCGGCGTTGCGGGCGAGTCGGGCGCACTCGCTGGCCTGGGTGGCATTGCGGGCGTTGAGGGCGGTGCTGGCGGCGACGGTGCGGAGGGAGGAGCTGGTTTCCTCGACGGAGGCGGCCTGTTCGCTGGCTCCCTGGGCGAGGGACTGGCTGGTGGAGGTGAGCCGGTGGGCGGAGGAGGCGGCGCGGTCGCCGGAGCGGGAGACCATTTCGGCGACGACGCGGAGTTTGTGGTCCATGCGTTGGGCGAGGATCCAGCCCAGGGCGGGGGCGACGAGGAGGACGATGCCCATGCTGGAGAGGGCGAGGATTTCGAACTGGTGGGCGGCCCGGAGCGCGCCGCTTTCGTGGGATCGGACGGCGGCCTCGATGTGTTCCCGGATTTCGGCGAATTGTTTTACGAGTTGTTCGGAGGCGACGGAGGTTTCGGTGCGATAGAACCGCAGGGCGGCGTCCCGCTGGGTTTTGCCCTGTTGGAGCAGGTCCTCGAGCTGCAAGGCGGTGGCATGGAGTTCGAGGTGGGGGGCTTCGAGTTTTCGCCAGAGGGGGGTGAGTTCGGGAACGAGCCGGGTGACGTCCTGGGTTCCCGGGCCGTCGTACCACTTTCCGAAGGCGCATTTGTGTCCGTCCTTGATGACCGGGAGCGAGGTGAGGGATTCGTCCCCCTGGAAGGCGCCGGCGGCGCGAAGCCAGTTAAGGTGGTCGACCTGCCTGGCAAGGAGGTTGTTGCGGAGATCCTGGAGCTGGCCGAGGCGGCCCAGATCCGCGCGGGCCTGGGTGCTCCGCCACCAGCCGATCAGGCTGCCGACCACGGGAAACAGCCCGGCGAGGAGGAACGTGAGGAGGAGTTTGGTACGCAGGTTCGCACGATGCATGTCGGGGGGCGGACGCGTCCCGGGCGGGACACGATCATCCGACGGACTATCGGCATAAAGGCTGCGGCCCTTGATGACTTCGTCTCCGAGCCGCCTGGCGGGTGGGAGGGGCCGTTGAGCGAGGGGGGCTCAGGCGCGGGATTCCGGGAGCCCGAGATTCTGATAGAGCTTCGCGAGTCTGCGGGCGTGTTCGTCGTAGGCGGCCTCGAAGAGTTCGGTGGCCCGGGCTTTGCCGACCACGGCGCCTGCGGTGAGGACCCTGGGTGGATGTCCGGCGGCGGTGAGCCGGGCGGCCACCTCGGCCTTCATGCAGTTGACCAGCATGCATCCCCCGACCGTGGAGCCCGGGGCGACCGGGGTGTCGAGGCCTTCGACGCGGACCATGGCGTCGCCCACGGGGGCGCCGGTGTCGAGCACGAGATCGGCGAAATCCTGGAGTTTCCTGCCGTCGGGACGCTGGCTGGAGCTGGCCTCGGAATGTTTCCGGGAGATGATCGCCACCACGCGGACGCCGCGGCGCTGGAAGATCTCGGCCATCTCGATGGGCACGAGGTTGCAACCGCTCGACGACACCACGAGGGCGGAGTCGGTGGTCTGGAGGTCGAAGTTCCGGAGGATGCGATCGGCGAGGCCCGGGACGTTTTCGAGGAACATGGCCTGGCGCTGGCCGTTGGCGCCGACGACGAGGT
>CAYZAE010000339.1:0-4201 GCA_964476125.1 uncultured Verrucomicrobiota bacterium
CCGCGGCATCGCCTCGCTTACCGACATTCCCGAGGGCGAGTGCCGTCACGGCCCGAAGGAGTGCGATTCTCCCGAGCCGGAGTGGCGGAATGGCAGACGCGGCGGACTCAAAATCCGTTGCCCGCAAGGGCGTGTGGGTTCAAGTCCCACCTTCGGTATTCTGGAAAATAGGGGGAAGAATACGGTTCGCACTCGGGCGGCCCCTCGCGGTCACCCCCCGAAGGGGTCGACTGTGAGGCGCAGCGGTCAAAAACACCCTCACTCCCCGGTCGGATTCGCCGTCGGACTCTGCTTTTACTCGGTGGCCTTCTCGTCCTCATGCCAGAGGATTGCTGCCGTCCGCCCGGCGTTGCGACCGACGTAGTACGACAGCGTGGTCTCGATCGGCTCGTGACACATCAGCTCCATCAACTGGGCCGGCATCAACCGCGCTGCCCAACGTGTGCGTGCCCCGTGGCATCACGACTCCCGACAAGCCCAACATCTCCTCGACGATCTGGCAAACCCTCTCCGACCAGAAGCAGCGGGTGTATTACTACGAAAGCACGTTTTCGCCGAGTGTCGTGTGGGTGAACTTCGCCGACCTCGACTTCGGGCCCGCCTCTAGCGCGTGGAAGCTCTAACTCGACGGGGAGCCCGACAGGGCCGGCAATCAGACCCGTGAGTTCCTTTCGGCCGAGCCGTGCCAGTTTTGCGAGACAAGTGAGCCGCAGTTCCGCGAGGCCACCCACGACGCGGTTCGGAGAGAACCCAGTTTCCCCAGTCTTGCTGTTTTCTTAGAGCGATCGTCGCGAGTTCGCCTGTTGTTCACGGACGCGGCCCCAAACACTGGAATTGCCTGAATCGCGGTTCGGAAACCGTCGATCATCCACCTATTCCAACAGTTAATCGAGGCATCAGCGCGCGAACGGGTTCGGCATGCTTTCGTCCCTCATAGCTCCTCTGATACTCGCAGTGGCGGCGTCACAAGCTGGTGAGCCGCAGTTGGAACCATCCGCCCAGGACGAGCCTTCAACCGGCATCGTGGCCGCACCTGAGGTGGCGCCGGTCACCACGGCGCTCGAGGCAACTCCCGCGAACGCGGCCGGCTTGGAACGGCCTCTGGAAATCTCTCCATTGTCCGCCGAGGACAATCCATTCAGGGGTGAATTCCAGACGCGGCAGTACATTTCGGGCGACTGGCGCGGTGCCCGTACCGGCCTGGCCGAACGCGGACTCAGCCTCGACATATTGGCCACGCAGTTCTACCAAGGCGTCGCGTCGGGTGGCCGCGAGCAGGCCTGGGAATATGGCGGCAAGGTCGATTATCTGGGCAACGTGGACGGTGAAAAGCTGGGGCTCCAGCAGGGCTTCTTCGTCAACATGCACGCCGAAACCCGGTTCGGCACCTCGGTGAACAACATCGACGGTCTGCTGACGCCCAGCAACATCGTGATGATGTTCCCGGAGCCCGACAGCAACATCACTGCCATCACCGGCCTGAAGCTCGTCCAAGCCCTCAGCGAAAACTTTGCCTTGTTCACGGGCAAACTGAACACGCTTGATGAGTACCCGCTTCGCTATGGAATGTTCAATTCCAACCCGATGGAGCGCCCTGGGCTAAGCGGGTTCATGAACACGTCACTGGTCTTCAACCCGATCGTCGCCCGTACCGTTCCTTACGCGGGGGCCGGTGCCGGCGGCGTCATCCTCATAGATGGCGCGCCCGTCTTCTCTCTCACCGTGCTCGACCCGCAGGAACGGGCCGCCACGGGGTTGCAGGATCTATTCGCTGACGGCATGACGATCGTGCCGGACTTCATCTGGCGCACGAACCTCCTCGGCAAGCCGGGTATCGTGAATATCGGCGGCACGTACAGCAACCGGAAGTACCGCTCGTTCGACCCGGCCGCCTACCTCGCCATCCCCCCGGCCCTGCTGCTAGACGACGCCTACGCCCCACTGGAGACAGGCTCGTGGTGCGTGTACTCCAATCTCTACCAATCCCTATGGGTGGACGAGAGCGACGGCATGCACACCTGGGGCATTTTTGGGCAGTTCGGCTTGTCAGACGGTAATCCCAACCCCATTCTCTACACGACCAACGTGGGCGTAGCGGCCCGTGGCATGCGGGGGCGACGGCTGGATAGCATGGGCCTCGGCTTCTTTTACGTGGGCCTGAGCGACGAGTACAAGCAACTCGCTGCCCCCATCCTGCCCCAGCAAAACGAATCCGGCGTGGAACTCTTCTATAGCTACGCGCTCAGTCCCTCAAGCCGCATCACCACCGATCTGCAGATTGCCACGCCCAGCACTCAGCAGTTCGAAACCGTCATCATCCCCGGATTCCGCATGGAACTGCTGTTCTGACCGGCGGCCGATGAAAGCACGGGGCTCCCGGCGCGCAAAGCCCCCGAAGCCACCCATCCGGGCTCACGCCACGCCTCACCGGGCGGTGGTGCCCGGGCGATACGGATCCGGTGTGCCCATCGGAATGAGCGGGTGTTGCTTCACGCTCCGCTCAAACTCGTCCACGATCTTCAGCACCGGGCCGACGACCCAGGAGTCGGGCGTTGGCTTCTCCTCACGCGGATCGGTGTAGAGGTTGTGGATCATCGGCACCGGATTCTTGACCGGCGGATCGAACATCGTGTCCTGCCGTTGAAAGTGCAGTTTCCAGTTTCGCCACTTGGCCGCCATGAGTCGGTCAGCACACCAGATCGGGAACCCTTCCCGCGCCGACTTCTCGCTCTTGCCGAGGAAGAAGTCGGCCTGGTCGATGCTGTCGATTGGCCTGTCGGCGGGCACCTCCGCACCGGCGAATCGGGCCAGCGTGGCGAACATATCCACACCGTGAACGATCTCGTTGCTTTCGCGACCGGCCGCTATTTTTCCGGGCCAGCGAATCATGAAAGGTACACGGATGCCGCCCTCCAGTGCGGTGAAGTACTGACCGCGCCATGGACCAGCCCACCCGTCCCAGGGGCGGATGTACTCAGGGCCGTTGTCACTCGTGAAGATGACGATCGTATTGTCCCGGACACCAGCCTGATCCACCATGGCGATGATCTGCCCGACGTTGGCATCCATCTCGGCGAGCACGTCCGCCCAATCACCGTTACCCGTCCGGCCCTTGAACGCAGGGTGTGGTTCCGTGGGTAAATGGGGTTGCGTCAGCGATACGTACGCGAAGAACCGGTCGCCGGCGCGGGCCTGTGTGCCAATGAACGAAATGGCCCTACGGGTGATCTCCGCGTCGATCAAACGCCGCTGCGTCACATCGTATACCCCCAGTTGGCTGCTCTTCTCACCCTTGCGACCCTCCATGATCTGCTCCGCGGGCATGACGTCCTCGGACCAGCCAGGCGAAGACGGCCAGAGTGCCTCGTCGGTCGTCCGGGGAATGCCGAACCATTCGTCAAACCCCTGATCGATGGGCAGGCGACCGTCGTGGCTGCCGAGATGCCACTTGCCGAAGTAGCCGGTCGCATATCCGGCGGCGGACAGCGCTTCGCCGATGGTCACCTCCCACTGCGTCAAACCGTCGGCGACGCCTCCAAACGGCACCGAGTGAGTGCCGCAGCGAATCGCCCAGCGACCGGTCATCAGGCTCGACCGGCTTGGAGTGCACTGCGTCTCCATATTGAAGTTCAGAAAACGCATGCCCTCCCTGGCCAGAGAGTCGATGTGTGGAGTCGGCGCCCCCCGCGTGACGCCGCCGCCATAGGCGCCAACCTCACCGTATCCAAGATTATCCGCGAGGATGAACACGATGTTCGGTCTTCCCGTTTCCGCGAAGAGGCTGGCGGGGGTCAACGCGATCATCGCGGCGCACGCGAGCACGAGCGCCAAGGGGAGATTGATGGTTGTGCGCATGGTCTTCCGGTGTCTAGCCTTCTCAGGTACGAGTGCGCGGTAGCGAGCCACGCATCGGAGAGCATTCATTCCAGCAAAGGATAAAGTGGCCAACGGCGCTTCGGCAACCGTCGACTGGTCAGAAAGTAAGTGCGGTGGCAACCGTGACTCGCCCCGATCTTATCGCCGCTGCCCGAGAAGCCGCTGATGCCGGTTGCGGCCTCGCCCCATCGCCCCGGTCACCCGTGAAGGCTTCACGGCCCCGCGTCGTTCGCCATGCACGGTCCGCATTGGTATCCTCAGCGGTTGTTTCAAGGATAGCCCGGTCAATGGCACCTCCGCACCGGTCTTCCGGCTGATGAGCGAC